>JBBQXV010000414.1:0-6152 GCA_038209335.1 Polyangiales bacterium
GTCGCGCTGCACCGACGTCGTGAAGAAGGTCTACGGCGCGGACGACAAGGCAAAGCTCGACGCGCTTCGTTCCTTCGATGCCAAAGCAGTCAGCGACGTCGCCGCGGCGGTCGAGAAGATCGCCGCGAACGACAGCATCGACGGTCCGCGCAAAGACAACCTGATCAAGCTCACGACGGCGATCGCCGACGCGCAACGCGAGCTCTCGAACGCTCGCCGCGCGGGTGACAAGGTCCGGCGTGACGAGGACGCGAAGGATCGCGGCGACAAGCTGACGAAGGACGAGCAAGAGGCGGTCCCCGCGATGCGCGCGCACGCGGCGATGGATGCGCTGTTCAAGCTCGATGTCGGCGATCTCACGAAGGAGGCGCACGCGATCGGAATTCTGTGCGTGATGGATCGCGTGAACATCTCGCGCGGTCTGCCGCGGCACCTGAAGATCTACACGGTGGGCGACGCGTTCAAGACGCTCTTCAACGTCGACGTCCCCGCGACCGTGCCCGATGACGTGACCAAGCCGCTGAAGCAAGGGCTCTGGGTGACGTACCTCGCCGGCGTCGCGAAGGCGGCGGGGCACGCCGTCCCCGAGAAACAGATGAAGAGCCCGGTCGACAGCTACGCGCTCGCGTGGGCCGGAGTCCTCCAAGGGATCGCGGAAAAGCTCGCCGCGGAGGGCGACGGCATCTCGCCGAACACCGAGCTTCAAAAGGTCGTGCTCGTCGTGAAGAGCCAACTCGAGAAGGAGTACCGCACGGAGGTCGAGGCGCATCCGGGGAAGCCGGTCGCGCCGCCGCCGCCGCCGGGAAAGAAGATCTGAGCATCCTTTCGGAACGCGGCCGAGCCTGCGATCCTCGGGATCATGCAGACTCCGAAGATCGGCTCGCTGATTCTCTCCGCTGCGTTCCCGCTCGTCGCCGCCATCGCGATGGTCGCGTCCGCCTGCTCCGGCAAGACCGTCGATTCGGGATCGCCCGGCGCGGACGCGAGCTTCCAAGACGGCGGCGGCGACGCTTCGCCGCTCGCTCCCGGCTGTCCCGCGACGCTGCCCGCCGAAGGGACGCCGTGCTCGCACGATCAGCTCCTCTGCGAATACGGCGACGACTTCGATCCGCGCTGCAACACGATCCGCGTCTGCTCCACGGATCGATGGGCATCGCCGGTCTCGTTCGGCGGACGACCGACCTGTCCGACGAGCGTGCCCACCGTTCCACCGAATCCACCCGAGTGCCCAGCAACGCGCGCCGCGGTGCCGAAAGGAGCCGCGTGCACGGGGACCGAGTCATGCCACTACTCCGCGGCGTCCTGCTTCTGCGGGCGATTCTGTCCAAGCTATCCGATTCGCCAACCGGACTGCGACGCGGGCGTGACCCAGGGATGCTGCGACGCGAAGGTGCAATGGAACTGCTTCGACGGACCCGACTATTGCCCGACGTCGCGGCCGCGCGTCGGCACCGCGTGCGCGAAGGAAGGCGACTCGTGCGCGTTGAGCCCGCCGGTCGAATGCGGTCAAGCCACGCTCGCGTGCAAAAACGGAGTCTGGAACGTCGTCGACTTCGGATGCCCGGTGTCGAGCGCCAAAGCCAAAAAGGAGATCTCGTATGTCGACGAGGGAGGGGGAGAACAATTGCGACAGGAGCTCATGAGCGTTCACCTCGCGACGTATCGCTACAAGGCGGGCGACGACGCGCGGCACCTCGGGTTCATCATCGAGGACATGCCGCCGGGGAGCGCGGCGGTGCTGCCGTCGCGCGAGCACGTCGATCTCTACGGCTACGTGAGCATGGCGGTCGCAGCGATTCAGGTGCAGCAAAAGGAGATCGACGCGCTGAAGCGCGAGGTCGCGCGGCTCGAAGCGGCGCGCGCGAAGAAGGTGGGGCGTTGAATCTCGTGGCGGGTCAGCGCGTCGTCGTCACCGAGTTTGCGGAGACTCCGCTCGAAGCGATCGAAAAGTTCATGACGCTCCAGCCGATGGAGCCGCCGGACGCGGCGAAGCTCTCCGCGCACGACGTGATCGTCGCGGTGAAGAGCGCGTCCGTCGGTTGGGTCGATCTCTTGATGACGAGTGGCCAATACCAACACATGCCAAAGCCGCCGTACTGTCCGGGGCTCGAGTACGCGGGCGAGATCGCGTGGAAGGGAGCCGACGTCGGTGACGACGTTCGAGTCGGCCAAGGCGTCCTCGTGGACGGATTCCTCGCCGGGCCGAGGTCGGTCGGCGACTACCAAGCGTACGGCGGATTCGCGTCCTACGCCGTCGCGCCGAAGAACGCCGTGCGCGCGATCCCGGGCAAATTGAGCTTCGATCAAGCGTGCAATCTGCTCGGGAACTACGAGACGGCGTACCACTGCCTCGTCACGCGCGGGCGCGTCGCCGCGGGCGAGACGGTCTTGATTCACGGCGCGTCGGGATCGACGGGGCTCGCTGCGGTGCACGTCGCGAAGCTCCTCGGCGCGAAGGTGATCGCGACCGGTCGCTCCGACGCGAAGCTCGCGCTCGTGAAGGAGCACGGCGCGGATCACGTCATCAACTGCAAGAGCGTCGACGGCGAGAGCGGCGTTCGATCCTTTCGCGACGAGGTCAAAGCGTTGACCGGCGGTCGCGGCGTCAACGTCGTCTACGACGGCGTCGGAGGGGACATCTCGCTCGAGAGCCTTCGCTGCGTCGCGTTCGGCGCGCGCTTTCTCGTCGTCGGTTGGGCGGCGACGCCGTTCGTCGCGAGCGGCAAAGGGCAGCGAGGCGCGCCGAACGCGAACGTGCTGCCGACGAACCTGATCATGATGAAGGGGCTCGATGTCCTCGGGTGCCCGACGGTCATCTCGACGTTGAACGATCCGTCGCTGCGTGCGCCGCGCCTCGATCAGATCCTGCGCTGGGCCGACGAAGGGAAAATTACGCCGCACGTGTCGCACGTGTTTCCGCTCGCGGAGTTCAAGACCGCGATGCGTGCGAAGTGGAACGGCGAGGTCACGGGCGGGTGCGTTCTGCACCCGTAGCGCCATCCACCGTACGGTATCGCTTTGCTTGTGCTCGCGACATCGTGTGCGCACGAAAAGACATGATGTCGTCTTCATGAGACGTGATGTCGGTAAAGACGGGCTCCTCATCCGTGGAACGTGATACGATGTCAGCTTCGTCGCCTCCGACTGCTCTTCGACATGATACCGTGTCGCTCGCGACGGATACCGAGCCCATCGCGAAAGGAACGCGCATCGATGGCGAAGGAAACGAAGGCGGTGGTGTTCGGTCGCTTGCTCATCGCGTCGGCGGGCGCGCTTCACTTGACGCAAAAGGCGCTCGGCGAGCGCATCGGCGTATCGCAGCGGACCATCGCGCGCTGGGCGTACGGCGGATGGTATCCACCTTCGTCGCAGCGCTACGCCATCGTCTACGCGCTTCGCGACCTGCCGCGACCGCAGCTCGAGGCGATCGCCGCGTCGCTCGGTCTCGACCCCGGTTCGATTCCCGTCGCGTCGGCGGCGATCCGCGTCGTCGACCCGGCCGCGACGCGCGAGGCGCTCGAAGCCGCGATGTTCAGGGCGTCCTCGCAGCTCGAAGCGAGCGCGCGCAAGGTCAAGGAAGCGTTCCTGCCGCTCTTGGCGCGTGTTGCGGCGCTCGGTCTCGATGCGCACCAGGCGCACGCGATCTTGAGCGCGAGGTGAGGATGCCTTACGGCCGTCGTCGCCGCCGCGCGCTGACCGCGATCGCGCCGAACAACGCCAGCAGCCAGACCGATCGCGGCGTGCGCTCTCCGCGTCCCACGCTGCAGCCGGCCGACTGACCCGTCGCGTCGAACCCCGGATCGTTGCCCGTCGCGGCGTCGCCACCGCCGCCTCCACCCGCGTCGCCGTGTCCGATCGGACCGCCGTCGTCGTGCGGTGCCGCCGCGTCGCTTCCGCTCGCGGCATCGCCCTGCGTCGTCCCGCCGTCGTGCGTTCCGCCGCCCGCGTCGTGCGTCCCGCCGGCGTCCGTCGTCGTACCAGCGTCGCTCGCGGGCGAGCCACCGAACGCATGCAACTGCGCGAGCGTCCCATTGAACGTATTGAGATCGACGGCACTCGCAGGAACGCCCGGAACCGTCCCCGTCGCCGACCGCTGCCAGAACCCCCACGTCGACCACGGAGAAGGGACGTTCGGACAGCTCACTCCCCAGTTCGCGACCCAGAGCGTGTAGCGACCGAGCCCCGGCGTCGTCGCGATGGCCCCGGTGATGAAGCCGGGGCTCGTGTAGACGATCGCGGTCTTGCCCGTCGCCGCAGTGACGGCGTCGAGGAACTTCACGGCGGCCGCGCCAATCGTCGCGCCGGTCTGTCCGTCCGTCGTCTCGAGATCGAGGACGATCGGGAGATCGCCCGCTTCGAGCGCGCCGACCGTCGCGACGACGTGGTTCGCTTGCGCGATCGGATCCGCGTTCGCGCGAAAGAAGTGGTACGCGCCGCGCACGACGCCGTTCGCCTTCATCCCGGCCCAGTTCGCCGCGAAGGTCGGATCGACGTAGCCCGTGCTCTCGGTCGCCTTCGTGAACGCGAAGTCGATCCCGTTCGCCTTCGCGGTCGCCCACGTGATGTTCCCGTCGTAGTGCGAGACGTCCATGCCGTGCACGGTGTTCTGACCGCAGACGGTGGTCGCTGCGGACGACGACTCCGTCCGCTCCGGCCCGTTCGGCCCGACGTCGCCGCACGCCGCGGATAGGCCGCTGAGCATCACGCCGACCGCGACGCCGCGAAGGACCGCGCACCCGTCGACTTCCTTGAATGAAGGGAATTTCATGACAATCACGCCCCTACGCGACATTCGCGAGCTGCACTTTCGCAACGCTCGTGCCGCTCGAAGTTGCGCTTGATTCGCGCGCGTTCGGGACGGGGCGCGCGCGAAGGGCCGCGGGTCGCGAGGAGCCGCGAGCACCGCATTGGCGACTATGCTGCGCGTCATGAACGGCGACGCGCACCCCTTCGATCGCGTGACGGAGGCCGAGCTGCGTCTGCGTCAGAGCGCGAAGTGGACGCACTACCCGCGCGATGTTCTCCCGGCGTGGCTCGCCGAAATGGATTTTCCGATCGCCGATCCGATTCGGCGCGTGCTCCACGCGGCGATCGACGCCGACGATGCGGGGTACGCGTCGGCGACGGGGCTCGGTGAGGCGTTCGCGGCGTGGGCTCTTACGCGTTGGCGATGGACGCTCGCGCCGAGCGACGTGCACCTCGTCGCGGACGTCGTGACGGGGATCGCGGAGATCCTGCGCGTCGCGACCTCGCCCGGGGACGGCGTCGTCATCGACACGCCCGTCTACCATCCGTTTGCGGCGACGATTCGCACGCTCGGACGCGTCGTCGTCGCGACGCCGCTCGTGCGTGGTGCATCGGGATGGTCGCTCGACGTCGATGCCATTCGTCGCGCGTACGAATCGGGGGCGCGCGCGCATTTGCTCTGCTCGCCGCACAACCCGACGGGGATCGTGTACCCCGCGACCGCGCTCGCCGAGATCGCGAAGCTCGCGGATCGTCACGGCGTCCTCGTCGTGAGCGACGAGATCCACGCGCCGCTCACGCGACCCGGCGCGGTGCACACGCCGTTTCCGAACGTATCGGCGGCGGCTGCGCGAACGTCGATCGTCGTGACGTCGGCGTCGAAGGCGTGGAACCTTGCCGGCCTGAAAGCGGCGATGATGATCGCGTGCGACGACGCGCCGCGCGCCGTGCTCGCGCGTCTTCCGCCCGACACGCCGTACCACGCGGGGCACTTCGGCGTGCTCGCCGGACGCGCGGCGTTTCTCGAAGGGGACGCGTGGCTCGCGAGCGTGAACGAGCTTCTCGAACGAAATCGCCGCCTGCTCGGCGAGCTCCTCGCGACGTCGCTCCCCGAGGTCGGCTACGTGCCACCCGATGCCGGGTACTTGGCGTGGCTCGATTTCAAACGCATGGGGCTCGGCGACGATCCGATGCGTGTGCTCCTGCAGCGCGGAAAAATAGCGCTTTCGTCGGGTCCGATGTTCGGCGAAGAGGGGAGAGGTTTCGCGCGCCTCAACATCGCAACGCCGCGCGCGCTCCTCGAAGACGCGGTCACACGGCTCGCGAAAGCGTGCCGCGCGTAACGCCGACTAGGGGCGCTTAAGGCGCAGCACGAAGCGATCGCTCTTCCCGCGCTTGTCCGCCGG
>JBBQXV010000415.1:0-6139 GCA_038209335.1 Polyangiales bacterium
CATCTTGCCGCCGACCGGCCCGCTCGAGCACGATCACTACGATCTGGCATTTCACGCGCTCGCGATCCGAAACACCGCGAAGTACAGCGAGGCGATCTTCGCGCCCGCCGAGGGGACGCGGCACGATTGGCAGATCTTCAACGAGCTCACGTGGCGCATGCAGGGCGACGGCGCGATCGATCGACTCGGTGCGCGCGCGCGCGCGGCGGCGTTCGGTCGGCTCGGTCCGGCGGGGATGCTCGACGTCGCGCTCGGCCTCGGACCGCACGGGCCGCGCGCGTTGCCGCCGCGGCGAGGGCTCTCGGTGGCGAAGCTTCGCGCGTCGCCGCATGGGATCGATCTCGGCGCGCTCGAGCCGTGCTTGCCCGAGCGCCTGTTCACGCGCGACAAGCAGATCGCGCTCGCTCCGTCGCTCCTCGTCGGCGACGTCGGGCGCCTCGAAGCGCGGCTCGCGGAGAGCGCCCCGTCGCGCATGGGGATGCTCGAGCTCGTCGGGCGGCGCGAGCTCCGATCGAACAACTCGTGGATGCACAACAGCCTGCGTCTCGTGAAAGGGCGACCGCGCTGCACGCTGCGCGTTCATCCGAGCGACGCCGCTGCGCGTGGGCTCGTCGAAGGTGCGCTCGCGCGCGTGAGGTCGCGCGTCGGCGAGATCGTCGCGCCGATCGAGATCACCGACGAGATGATGCCCGGCGTCGTGAGCTTGCCGCACGGTTGGGGGCACGGTCGCAAAGGCGCGCAGCTCGCCGTCGCCGCGGCGCATGCCGGAGTGAGCATCAACGATCTGACGGACGATCAAGCGATCGACGCGCTCTCGGGCAATGCGAGCTTCAGCGGCGTCGGCGTCGAAGTGGAAGCCGTCGACGACACTCGCGCCGCCGTCGCGACGCCTCCGTAGGCGAGTCGAGCCGTGGCGGTTGCCCACGCGCCCGGGCGATTTTCTCCCCTCGTCGTGTGTGTACGTGTCGGGATTCGCTCCATGCATGCTGCAAACTTTCGACGGCGCCGGTCTTCGTTCGAAAAATCGACGTGATCGCATTGTGCGATCGCCGCGGGCGCGCAAGATGCCGTGCGCGACACGCGCGGGCTTCACGCCGCACGCGACCGCGGAGGGTAATGACCATGGCTTCCGTATTTCGCTACGAGGCGAGCGAGGCATCACGCCGTGCGCCGCGTCCCAGCGCCCCGCCCGCGCGTCCGAGCGCGCCGCCGGCGCCGCCCGCGCAGGATGATGTCGCGATGACGCTGGAGATCCCGATCGACGATGTGCTCGAGACGGCCGACGCGCTCGCCGCTGAGCCGGAGCCCGCACCGGTGTACGTGCCGCAGCTTCCGCTTCCGTCGTTCGCGAAGCCGACGCGCTCTCTCATCGTGGCGTTGCCGCCGTCGAGCCCGACCCTGCCGCCGTCGAGCGCGACCTTGCCTGCGCCGAGCCCGTCCGCGTTTCCGCCGCCGCGCGCGTCCGCACCTCCGCCGTCGACGCGACTCTCCGCGCCCCCGCCGCCGCGCGTGCACGCGTCGCTGCCGACGATGGCGCCGCTTCCCGCCGTCGAGCGGGCCCAGGCGCCGTCGGTCGCGCCCGTCGCGATGGACGTCGAGGTCGCCGTCCATCTCCGGCCTCCGCAGCGTCGCCCGCCGCCGGCCGACTCGACGATGCAGATCATCCTCGACCTCACGCGCGTGCCTCGCCGCATTCCGCAGCGAAAGCTGGGCTGGGTCGTCGCGCTGGCGGTCGGAGTCTCCGTCGTCATTCTCGTCGTTGGCTTCGTGCGTCGCGCGACGTCCGAGCGTGACGAAGAGACGCGTGCGACGCTCGCCACGATGGTCGCGCCGCAGAAGCCGACCGCCACGCCGTCGAACCCGATCGCAGTCAAGCCGACCACGCCGTCGACCGCGAAGAGCGAGCCGGGCAACGTCACGCCGTCGACGGTCGGCACGGTCGTCGGTCCCGCCGGTCGCGTGTACATCGACGGCAAACAGGTGCGCGGCACCTCGGCGATCATTCCGTGCGGCACGCGCAACATCCGCGTCGCGCCGTCGAACAAGACGAACCGCGTCGACGTCCCGTGCGGCGGCGAAGTGAAGCTCCGGTGAAGAGCTGACGCGCCGTCGCTTGACCGGCGCCGTTTCTTGGTCATAGCGTCTCGCCATGGGAATCCTCGGGACGCAGTGGGAGGCGGAGTACGAAGGACACAAGCTCGTCGTCTCGCGCAACGAGCTGACGCGGGGCTTCAAGCTCGAGTGGGACGGCACGGACATCGCGCACAGGCGTTGGTCGCTCGTCGGACTCGGAGAGCTGCACACGTCGGCCGAAGCGAAGGGGAAGCCCGTCGACGTGAAGGTCGTGATCTATTGGGGTGGCGCGTCCGAGATGGACGGCAAATGCCTCATCACGATCGACGGCAAGGAGCTCGACGTCAAACACGTGAAGTAGACGTGACCGATTTCCGCGACGAGCGCCCCGTCACGTCGTCGACCGAATCCGACGCGTACGCCGCGACGTACATGAAGGGGGCAGGTCGCGTCGTGCTCCGCGACAAGGCCGTGGGCAGAACGCTGCTGGTGATTTTGGGCCTCGCGACGCTTTGGTGTGGCGGCGGTGCGGTGCTCGCGTTCCTCGGCCTCGGGCTGAAGGCGAGCATCGGCGCGGCGATGTTTCTGTCGCTGCTGACGACGTTGTTCGCATTCCTCACCGCGACCATGACGGTCGTGCGCACCGTCGTGAGCGCGGCGGAGGTGCACGTGCAGTTCGGCCTGTGGGGACCGCGCGTGCCTGTCGGGCGCATTCGTCGGTGTCGCGTCACGCCGTACGACTGGATGAAGTTCGGAGGCTGGGGGATCAGGCGCAGCGGCGACGGAGTCTGGGCCTACGTCCTCAAGAGCGGCGGCGACGTCGTCGAGTTCACGTGGACGGACGATGCGGGCGCCGAGAAGACGGCGCAGTTCTCGGCGTCCGATCCGCGCGCGGTCGTCGCAGCGATCGAAGAGGCGCGCGCGGCGGCGGCGGGCGCGAGCACCGCGATCGACGAAGCGGGAAGGCAAGGCGCGCGCATCGCGGACGACGAAGCACACGAAGCAGACGAAGCAGACGAAGAGCAGATCGACATCGAAGCCAAGCGCAGACGCAGCTGACGGCAGCGGTATTCGCCGCTGCGGTTGCAATTGTCCGCGCGCTGTCACCGCACAATTGCGACCACCGCTGATGAGACGCATGTTGATCGCGCCGAGGCGTTGACCGTCGATCGGCGCCGCGACATGCGTTAACGAGATGCGGCCGTCCTCGCGAGTTACGCTCCCGCTCGCGCTGATCTTCCTCGCGGGTTGCGCGATCGAGCTTCGTCGCACGTCGCCGACCGTCGTCGCGGCGGCCGCGGCGGCTCCGGACCTGAAGCAGGCGTGCCCACCCGAGATGGCGCGCGTCGAAGGCTTCTGCGTCGACAAGTGGGAAGCGTTCGTCGTCGAGCTCGACGCCGCGGGGCGCGAGCATCCGCACTCGCCATACGCCGTGATCGCCGGCAAGCATGTGCGAGCGAAGAGCGCGCCGGGCGTGATACCGCAAGGCTACACGTCGCAGATCGAAGCGCGCGAAGCGTGCGAGTCCGCGGGCAAGCGACTCTGCGCGCAGACGGAGTTCGTGCGCGCGTGCCGCGGTACGGGCGACGCGAATTTCTATCCGTACGGCGGTCGTCAACGCGAGCGCGGCGCGTGCAACGAAGGAAAGTTCAGCGGCGTCATGGTGATGTTCGGGACCAACGCGTCGACGTGGACGTATGAGAACTTCAACGATCCGAGGTTGAACCTTCTTCCCGGCGGGCTCGCGCCGACCGGCGCGTACGATCGCTGCGTGACGCCCGAAGGCGCCTACGACATGGTCGGCAACCTGCACGAGTGGGTCGAGTCGTCACGCGACAGGAACCAGCACGTGCGCTTCCGCGGCGGCTCGTACGGCGACGCCGAGCGCAACGGCCCCGGCTGCCTCTACGTCACGAGCGCGCACGAGCCCGAGTACCACGACTACTCGACAGGCTTTCGCTGCTGCCGCGACGCCGAGGACTAGAACGCGAAGGGCGGCGCTCTCACCATCGCTTCTGGATGTTCGCGAGGAACTTGTACGGATAGCCGAGCTCGAACGCGCTCGCGTCGTCGAGCTTCTGCACGTCGTCGGTCGAGAGCTTCACGTCGGCGGCCTTCAAGTTGTCGTCGAGCTGCTCGATCGATCGCGCGCCGAAGATGACCGACGTCACGGTCGGCTTCGCGAGCAGCCACGCGAGCGCCACCGCCGCGACCGTCGTCTCTTTCTCTTTCGCGATCACGCGCAGCGCGTCGAGCGTTCGCCAGCCGCGCTCGCTCGCGAAATCGGCGAAGCGCTCCTTCCATTTCTCGAGGCGCACACCTGCCGGCGGTGGCTGATCCTTCGCGTATTTCCCCGAGAGAAATCCAGCCGCGAGCGGCGACCACGGGAGGATGCCGATCCCGAACTCTTTGCAGACGGGGACGTGCTCGCGCTCGAGATCGCGAACCATCAAGCTGTATTGCATCTGCAGCGCGACGAACCGGTGAAGGTGCTCGGTCTTCGAGATCCATTGGCTGTTCGTTAGTCGGTACGCCGCGTAGTTGCTCGCGCCGAGGTAGAGCACTTTGCCCGCGCGCACGAGATCATCCAGCGCCCGGAGCGTCTCTTCTTCCGGCGTGTCGACGTCTTGCATGTGGATTTGATAGAGGTCGATGCGATCGGTCTTCAGCCGGCGCAGACTGTCCTCCACCGTGCGCACGATCCGGTACCGCGACGCGCCTGTCGCGTTCGGACCTTCGCCCATCCGAAAGCGAAACTTGGTTGCGAGCACGACGCGATCGCGGTTCTTCGTCTCCGCCAACCACGCGCCGACGATTCGCTCGGACAGTCCGTCGGGGCCGTAGACGTCCGCGGTGTCGATGAAGCCGACGCCGCGGTCGAGCGCGCGGTTCATGATCGCGAACGACGCCTTCTCGTCGCAGCCGACTTTGTACATGAACGACTTGTCGTCGCCGTCGCCGAACGTCATCGCGCCGAGGCAGAGCACGGGGACTTTGAGCCCACTGGTTCCTAGCGATCGATGCTCCATGGCGTGCGGTCTCCTTCGGGTTGGCGCGGAAGGATACCGCAGGTGCGCGGTCACGGTTTCGGAGGATGGACCTCCGCGTCAGACGTAGACGTCCTCCGCCTCCGGCGTCTCGAGGAACGCCTTGAGCGCGAACAGCACCGCGGCCCACCTCGCGCTGCAGCGGCCCATCACGTCGGTCGGCTCGCTCCAGTTGTCGTGTCGGAATCGAACCGTCGTCCCTTCGCCGCGATCGTCGGAGGTGAGCTCGAAGCTCACCTCGGTGCCGATCCAATCGGCCGGCCCGTCGACGCATTTCCACGCGACGCGCGCGTCGGTGTCGATCGCCGCGACGCGCATCGTGACCGAAGTCACCTCGCTGACGCGGAACTCGGAGACGGAATCGGCGCTCGGGTTCGCCTCCGATTGGCGCGCCCAGCCGTGGCGGAGGCCGGAGCGCGCAGTGAGCGCACGAAAGATCTCGCTGGGCGAGGCTTGGACGGAAACGGTGTGAAGGATGTCGGCCATATGGAGTCCTCGGGGAAGGATGCGCGCGAGACGGCGCGTTCTCAGAAGGTGAGGGCGACGCCGCTCGCGCCGCGTGCGACCCACGGCTGCACGACTTGCCCGGTCGTGCTCGATACCGTCGGGCGGCTGGTCAAATAGAGGATGACTCCGGTGACGAGGACGACCGCGCCGCCGATCGCGACGCCGGCGCCGATGTTCGCCATCGACGTGCCGCTGTGCGCGTCGGCAAACGCCGGATCGCCGGGCGGCGCCGCGCAGTCCTTGTTCGAGACCGAGCAGTTGGCCGGAACGCGGTTGAGTCCGAGCGCGAACAGGACGCCGCCGGTGACGAGCGCCGCGCCGCCGAAGCCGGCGACGACGAGCGGGAAGACCGGACGCGACGGCGCGGGCGGCGCGGGCGGCGTCGACGCGGACGAAGACGTGGACGAGGTCGCGGGGATCGCGCTCGTGGTCGAGCTCGCGAAGATCGCCGAGAGCACGCGCCCCTTCTCGCCCTGATTGAGCACGACCTTCATCGTCGTCTCTTTGCCATC
>JBBQXV010000416.1:0-6098 GCA_038209335.1 Polyangiales bacterium
CGTCAACGCGTGCAGCACTTTAATTGGGGCCCGTTCTACGACGGCAACGCTGGCGACCCGAGTTTCTCTGCTTCTCTTTGTTGAGGCTTCCCATCCACTCTTAAGAAACGCGTTCGCCCAGCGGTAACGAACGGGGAGCCAGGTTCATCCTGCGCTGAATCGATCGCTGGGCTTATTTCCAAGGGTCCGCGACGTTTGGGATTGCTGGTTTACTCGGAGAGAGAGCTTTCTCTGCCTCTCCGGGGCAGAGAGAGCGACCCGAGACAAAGAGGAATTTCTTAAGGACAAAGAGAGCTCTCTTTGTGACAAAGATTCGGGTGTTAACCAATTCACGAACACCCTTGTTTTCCCGAGCGGCTCGCCGATCGCACGCGGAGGCTCGTCACGTTCCAGCGGCGCGACCTCTACCAGAGGGTCGACGACGGGCACCAACGTCAAACGCCGGCCGCGACGATGATCAGAGTGGGTGGTCGCACGACGCAGGTTGGCCAGGGCACTCCGAGACGCAGCGGAACCGCGTGCCGAGGCTTTCGCAGTCCGCGTCGGTTGAGCACGTCATCGTGCAAATGCTGAACGACGTTTGACACGAAGCCCCGACGCCAACGGGAGCCTGACCGTGGCATTCGAGACCCGCCCGGCAGTCGGCTGTGGACGAGCATCCCGTACCAGCCGAGCCCGCGAGCGGAACCTCGGGTCCGCACGCCAAGGTGCCGAAAATGAGTGCGGCCGAGACGCTCGCGGTTGTGAGGAGTTTTGAGCCCAAGCGAACCTCCGTGGCGGTGATCTTGTCCCTGGAGTATAGACCGCGAGTCTAACAAACGGTCGTTTTTACAAGCCACCGCGGGGGGGAAGATGCCGGCGCGTACGGTACGAATCCAGTTCACGAACAACACGCCGTTCGATCTCCACTGGATGGACGACCATCTCGATCACGGCGAGTGGACGGACCCATGGTTTCCGTCGAAGTGGAAGACGATCCCAGGGCGCGAGTCGGGAAAGCCGCCGACGACGGCGGAGTGGCGTTCGGAATCGGGCGGTGGCGTTCCTGTCGTCGGCAGCGTCGGAACCGGGACGGCGGGATGGGCGAAGTTCGCGATCGACGATCCGGCGATCGGCAACGGCGTCATCTACATCCACTGGAGTAACCCGTTTATCGGCAACGTCACCTATGACGGGTGGATCCACGACAGCTTCAACGACCACCCGGTTGCGACCCTGGAGATCGATCAGGATCCATATCTGCACGGCACACCGGGTTTTTTCAACTTCCTCCATTACGGCCAGGAGCACGCGGAAACGCTCCTTACACTGCGCACGCTGGGTTCGACGTCTTCGCCGCTCACGCCCGGTATTGAGCTCCTTCCGCGCCCTCGTCCACACAGCGGCAACTTCATCCAGGGAGCGTTTGGCCACCAAGGGAACTTCGAGGTCGTGCTGGTTCTCAACGGGAAGTTGGTCCACTACTGGCGCGACAACGACGCGTTCGGACTTCCTTGGCACGGTGCGACACTTCTTCCCGACGGCGGGCGCTCGGCACCACGAGCGAGCGACCGGGCGCCCGTTCCGATGGCACCGACATCGGTCGCTTTGATCGAGAGCAACTTCAACGAGCCCGGGAACCTCGAGGTCATCGCACGCATGACGGCCACCCTCGCGGGTGGAGGCTCCGCGGACTCCCTTGTTGCGTATGCGCGCGATCGTTTCGGCTGGCATGGGCCGACCTCGATCGAGGTGGATGGCAAAGGCGTCGTGGGCGTGCAGGAAACGCCGGCGTTCATCCAGAGTGCGTTCGGCACCAAGGGCAATTTCGAGATGGTCGTCGTCCAAGACGGTCAACTCGCTCACTACTGGCGCGACAACGACGCTCGGACGCTCCCTTGGCGTGGTCCTGCGTTTCTTCCGAAGCCCTCGCCGACTTCGAGCGGAGGACGGACGACCGGCATCGCGGCGGCGCCGACGGGAGTTGCCCTGCTAGAGAGTACCTTCGGCGACCCGGGCAACCTTGAAGTCTTCGCGACCATGAGCTTCGTCGTCGAAGGTGCCGGACCGGGTTGGCTCGCGCACTATTGGCGCGACGACCGTGGCTGGCACGGTCCGTTCGCTGTCCGTGTTGGTGGTCGAGACGTGACCGGCGTGACCGGAACGCCCGCGGCGTTGCAAAGCATCGTTGGCGCAACGAGCAACTTCGAGTTGCTCGTGATCCAAGACGGGAAACTCGCGCACTACTGGCGAGACAACGCTTCGCCGGGGCTTCCATGGCGCGGTCCAACCTTTCTTCCGGACGCCGCGTCGTCGAGCACGTCGGGCACGAGAGCGCGGCTCGCGCACGAGCCCACCGCGGTCACTCTGATTCAGAGCAACTTCGGAGGCGGAAACCTCGAGGCGCTCGTCGTCATGTCGCCGCTGATTGGCGGAAACGGGGAAGACTACGTCGTCCACTACTGGCGCGACGATACCGGGTGGCACGGTCCCGAGCCGCTTACTCCAAACGGTTCGAGCCTCGCAGGGAGCGTCGAGTTCTGATGAAGCTCGTGAACGGTGCGTTCGCGCTGGCGTTGACGGTCGGTTGCGGTGGTACGTCAACCATGCCGACGGCGGGTGACGCCGGCAGCGACGGGGCCGTCGGTGGCGACGCGTCACCGACCGATGCGTCCGCGATCGAGGGCTCGTCCTCGTGTGGCCTTGAACTCTACCCGGACACGACGTGTCGGTCGTGGCTCGATCAGAACTGCTGCGCGGAGGAACACGCGTGCGCATCGAACGCGTCGTGCAAAGGCGTCGTCGATTGCGTGAATCGATGTCCGACGCCGCGCGCTGATGCATGCATCCTGGCGTGCGGTTCCGGAGATGCGGGAGCGGTCGAGCTCAACGCGGTCGCGGATTGCAGCAAGCAAGCGCCTCCTCCGCCTGGTGGCGCGAACTGCAGCTGGCCATAGTATCGAGGGGCCGCGCGTCATTCGCGTGGGGTGCGGGTCGGGCGCCCGCGCCGAGGTGCACCGAGCCGCGCCTTACGAAGAAGCAGGCTCGGCGCGACTCCGAGCGCATGTGCGAGCGCGACCAGCACCGCGAGACTGAGGTTGGTCGACCCGCGTTCGACGCGCTGCTCGTAGCTGAGATCGAGATCGGCGAGCTCGGCGAGCGCTTCCTGCGTGAGTCCGCGGCGAACGCGAAGCCGCCGGACGTTGGCCGCGATGGAACGAAGGTAGACGGCGAGGAGCGCGTCGGGCATCGCTCCGCGCTACGCCGACGGGCGATTGATAATAACTGCGTATCGTCCTCATTGTTCCGTGGCGCGTGCGTCGACTCGCGCCGCGCCCTGAGCCATGCTTCACGGGTGCATTTCCCGGCTGGGCGAAAACTGGGTGGGGATGATGCAGATGACGCGAGAGGTTTGTCCGACGAGCCCGCTGCGAATCGGTCGCCGCGTTCGGGAACTCCCGATCGTGAACATGCCGCTTCGGACCTCGCGCACGCGGTCAATAACCCGCTCTTCGTCATCGTCGCCAACCTGGAACTTCTTCGCGAGTTGTTGTCCGGGACGCTGCCTGTCGACGGTGCGCGCGCTGCTGAGGCGCGCGACCTCGTGGCCGACGCGGAGGATGCGGCCACAAAACTGACCGAGACCTTTGCGGGGGCGTTCCCCGTTGTTCCGCGAAAAGCGTCGCGAGCGGCGAGGTTTCCCGACGAGCCTCCCACGACGCGCCGGCCAAAGAAGGTGCGGGTGCTCGTTGTGGATGACGAGCCGGGGGTCGCGCGCGCCCTCAAGCGCTGCCTCCGCGACTACGACGTCCGTACGCTCAATACTGCGAAGGAGGCCATGGCGCTCCTCTCGAAAGGTGAGCGCTTCGACGTCATCATCAGCGATCTGATGATGCCGGAGATGACCGGAATGGACCTTCACGAAGCGGTGGCGCGACTCGACCGCGAACAAGCCGAGAGGATGATCTTCATCACCGGGGGCGCCATCACGACACGTGCACGCGACTTCGTCGCCGCGATGTCGGACCGGGTGTTTGAAAAACCGTTCAGCACGAAGCGACTCCACGAGATGCTTCGGCGTCGGGTCGCGACGAGGTGATGGCGGATCGCGAGACGTTGTACATTTGAGCGCGACGGCGCGGGCACGAGCGGTATCCTTGACTGTATGGGGGGAGAGCGTCAGACCTGCGTGGACTGCGCGAGCAATTCGCCGGAGGCCGACACCGACTACACGCTGATCAACGCGCGTCACGGAGAGGCTTCAACAGACGTGCACGCCGGCGGGGGCGTTCGTCGCGGAGTGCTGATGCCCCCGTTCTGGCGCAAGTTCAAAGCGACGAACGGGATTGCCGGCGTCGTTGCCGCGCGGTCCTCACGCCGGGACCAGCGGACGCGACAGCGTATCTTCGCGCGCTCTTCGCGCCGCATGCGCGGTCGCAGCTCAGAAACCGCCGCGTGGGAATGATGGGCAGCCGTGCGCCCTCTGCCCGCGCGTGCGAGCGAGGCGCACGATGACGGGAGGCGAGTGGGAGTCCGATACCGAAGGGGGGAAGATGGTTCTCGACGTCGACGCCGAAGTCAGGCGCATCATTAAGAAGCAACTCGATGTGGCTTCCGCACGCTCAGGTCTTCCGCTCGGTCGAGCCGGAGAGCTTCGGTCGCGATGCTCTTCGTCCCGGCGAACCGCTCGCCGATCCACCCTCCGCAGGCGTCGCCGGTCCCGCGGTCCTGGCCGTCCCGAGCCGTTCGATGAGGGCTGGCGATAGGCGCTCGCTGGCACCCGCGATCGCACACGCGAGCACGAGCCCGCCGAATCCATTCGTCGCCGGGTTCAACTGCGGCAGCAAGATGCCGATGCGAACGGCGACGGCCGCGATCACTGCGCCGATCATTCCGACGATAAGGCGAACGAGCGCATCGACATAGTGGTGGTGGCGGTCGGAGCCGGGATCGAGAGGAGCTGAGCGCATCTTGAGCAGCATGGAGAAGCATGCACCGAGCGCTCCGGCGCCCGCGCAAATGATCAGTTCGAACGCGGTCGCACCGAGCCGCGGCAGGAGCTCCTTCCTGAAGATCCAGAGGATCAGCGTCGCGCTGCAGATACCGGCGGTAAGCACGAGGGTGGCGAGCGCGTATGAGAATTGAGCCGACTCCCGCGTGCGCCGTCCGATGTATTGCTCAGCGTCGTCGAGCATCGCGTCGGCCGCATCGGGCTCGCCGCCGAGCACGCGCGCCATTGCCTCGCCAAGCATGCGCCGAAACGCTCTCCTGTTGACGGGCGAGAGGCGGTCACCCTCGAGCGCCTGGAGTCTCGTGATTCTGTTTTGTACCCGGCCCTTCGCCTGGGTGAGGAGCGGCGTCAGCGCAGCGTCAAATTCATCCGTGGTCGACCAGTCGAGATCGGTCGCGTCGTCTAGAAACACGATGTAACGAGGAGTCGCGAGAATGAGCCAGCCCACTTGCAGATGCGACCACTGCGGATATTCGTTCTTCGGCAAACGGCGTCTCGCGCTGTCTCCTTGCATTGGCTCCCCCATCACGATCGTCGATGATCAGGCGACCGTAAAAGGAAAGCTTCGCATGCGACGGCCGTTCTCGAGGACGGGGTGCTGTCCGTAGCGCTGTACCAGCAGGTTGCGAACGGGCGCGAAGGCGTTGGGAACGTCGAGATAGTGGGCGGCGGCACGATACGGTTGCCGCGTCTGGATCGCCCACGCGCGTGCCACCTCGAGCAGGTGACGCGAGAAGGTGCCGCCCTGCGCGGTGTCGCCCGCAGCCTCGCCGGGGCTGCACGCGTACATTGTTGATCTTCCGGCTTCAGCCGAGAGGACAGCTACGTCAAACGCCTCGCGACAGGTCGCTCGGTACTCGTCGGGGAGCGCCCCCATGCCTGCCCCGACCCTCGTGCGTCCCTCGAAGATGCGCTCGGCGTACGCTCGACACGCGTCCACAACGAGCAGCTGCCGCGGAGCTGCAGTGGCCAACTGCCACGTGTACACGTACTCATGCTCGGGTCGTGTCCCCATCGATGTGGAAAAGGGAAATGGCGCATTCTTCGGGTTGAACAGTTCGCAAGAACGACCGCTTGCCGGCGGTCCCGGAGGAATGCGCCATGGAAG
>JBBQXV010000417.1:0-6068 GCA_038209335.1 Polyangiales bacterium
CGATGGAAGCGGCCGGACGTCGCCGCGGATCGCCGGACATGAGCACCCCGACAGACGCCTCGGGGATCCCCTCTTCGAGGAGCTTCCGGTAGCACTGCTGGATCAGCTCGCGACGATGCGCGATGAACAGGACGCGCTTGGACGACGCGACGGCGTTCACGATGACGTGCGCGGCGATGACGGTCTTCCCGCCGCCGGTCGGCAGCGCGACGAGCACGCGCCGCGCGCCAGCGCGGACCGCGACGCGTACGCGCTCCACGGCGTCCAGCTGGTAGAGCCGAAGCGGAATCAACTCGCACCGCGTCCGGCTTCGATCGCGCGCACGAGCGCGCGCAGCTCCGCGCGCGTGGCCAGATTCGGACGGCGACCGCCGAGACGCGACTCCGCGCGCCGCAATGCGCGCGAGCGACGCACGACCTTCGTGAGATTCCGGGACCACTGCTCCACTTCGATCGCTTTCATGACCGTGCTCCGTTGGGCTTGGTTGGTGCGTCGACGTCGACGCCGAGCGCCGACGCGAAATCGATGAGCTGCCGTGCGGCGCGCTCGGCGCCGTGCTCGCTCGCGCGCCAGAAACCGACGAGCGTGCGTGCGTCCTCGGGGACGCGATCGCCGAAGCGCGCGACGAGCGCTCGAACGACGCGCTCCGCTTGTGCCCGTGCAGGAGTCGTAAGCGGTTCGTCACGATCCATGTTCCACCTCGGCAATGCGTGGTGGGACGTGGACCTCGAAGGCCTCGTGTCCCGATGCGTGTGCGATGCGATCTACAGGTCGAACAGGTCGTCGCCCGATTCGTCCGCCGGACGCGGCGGAGGCGCCGGGATGGTCGGCGCAGCCGCACGCGCGTCCTCTGTGGGCTCCTTCACCCGTGGTCCGAGCGTGTGCAGCGCCGTCACGCGAATCGTCTCGGCCACGTCGACGTCGATCGGTTTCTCCGGCAGGACGCTGTAGGTCGTGCGCGGATCCTTCGCCTTCCCGATCCGCTTCACCTCGAACAGCCAGCCATCGAGGCTGTACTTCTCGCGAACGCCGAGCACCGCACCGAAGAAGGCAGTCGGCCCTTCGATGATCTTCATGACGCCTTCGGCGACGACGAAGAAGTTGAACATCACGCGAAACGTCGGCTTCTGTCCGCCGCCGCAGCGCGCGCATCCCTCGCCGACGCACTCTTCGTACTTGTTCTCGACCCAGTGAAGCTCCCGCGCGGCGGGCTCCCCGACGAACGCCCCGATGACCTTGTCGCCGTCGTTCTGGAGACGGACGAAGAGACCGGTGTGCTTGTCAGCGATTTCCTTGGCGCGATCCCATGCAGAATTCATCTCGAACCTCATTCGGAATGGGGCCTCGCGTCGGGCCTCTCGGTGGAACTGCTCTTCCTCGACGCCGCGCGATCGCGCAGCGCGAACCTCTTCACGCCACCTTGGTGGCGAGGTGCTTCTTCTCGCCGAGCCGCGCACGGATGCGGATCAGGATGCGGTGACGCTGACGCTGCAGACGCAGGTACGTCGCGCGCGCTTCCTCGGGCGACAGCTCCGGTCGCGTGCGAGCGATGTACGTGCGCAGCGGCTCGTCGCAGCCGATCGTCGCGAGGAGCATGTCGTGAAGCTCCTCGCCGTTGGCCTCCTCGGCGACGACGCGCTTCAGCTCCTCGGCCGCGAGCGGCTCGGAGTCGCCGGGGAGCTCGTCGGTGCGCGGATCGGGAATGCGATCGATCGCCATCCCCATTCCCCGCGCCTCGGCGGCGACTTGGTCGCTGCGAAGCGATGCGAACACCGCACGCTCAGTCTCGCATCGCAGATGAAGCGCCGCGCGCGACGGCGGACGATGAAGCGCGACGTCCTGCGCCGCTTCGAGGAACGCGAGCACGATCCGCTGCTCGATCTCCTCGTCGTCGACGCCGCGAATGCGACTGCGGAGCCGGCGCAACATTGGCTCGAACGCCGCGAGGAGCAGCGTCGGCCACAGTGGATGCGCCTTCTTCTGCTGCGCGGCGATGAGCGCGAGTGTGATCGCGTCGCGCTCTTCGTACGCCAACGGCGACGACAAGTTCAGCGCCGCGAGCAGCTCCGGCACCGTCGCGTACGCCGCCAGCGGCGCATGCTCCGCGCGCGCGGCCTCGTAGACCGCCGCGTACTTCGACACGCTCTTCTTCAGACCCTCGAACACGATCGCAAAACCCATGACACCCTCCGCAGTTGCTGATTGCGGTGGAGAGCGATGTCGCTCTCCGGGCCTCAGGGGCCTCGACCGATTCCTTTCGATTCGTTCGCGCGTGGCGGCATGCCGCGCGCGGTTACTTCACGCGGCTGCTTTCGACGGCGCGGCCGTCACGTTGTTGTTGCCGCAGCGACGGCAGCGAATGCTCGCTGTGCCGCGCACCACCGCGTGGAGCTCCTTGTACTTGATGTGGAGCTCCTCGCCCTGACGCATCCCGAGGAGCGAGCCGCAGGTGCAGCGCCACTCCCGATTCATTGCTGCTTCGACCTTCGACCCGCTGGGAACCATCGTCCGACCTCTTCGTGCGGCGGCGTCGTGAGTGACACCGTCCATGCAGAGGACAATGGAGCGCGCCGAGCGATCGCGAGCGACGCGTGAGCGATCGGTGAGCGACGGGCGAGCGATCGGCGGGCGACCGGGCAGACGAGTACCGCTGGGTCGCACCGCTTGTCTCGTTCCGACGGCATGTCAGACCATCGCATCACGGGACGTCCGTATCGAACGCACACTGCGACTGGCGATCTCCATGCCGACCGAAGACGAGAAAACGCGAGTCGACGCCGTCGTCGACACGAACGTCCTGCTCGACATCCACTCGTGCCACGACGCGATGGACAGCTACAACAAGGCGCACGCGCTGCTCGCCGCTGCTGCGATCGACGATCCCTCCGTCGTCTTCCGTCGGGCGCGCGCGCGGGAGTCGCTCCTGCTCGCCATCTACTTCGACAAGATCGACGCGGTCACCCACAGCCTCCACAACGAGGCTGTCGACCGGCTGGTGGATCGCTCGCCTCCCGCGCCTGGAGGAACGAGCATCGCGTCCGACTTCACGATGACGTTCGTTCACTTCGTGAAGGACCACGTCCTGCCCGGGTGGGATTCGAAAATCGTGTCGCCCCACAGGGTTGGGAGAATGGCTTAACGACACTCCAACCAAGGCCCGCGCCGGGGACTACGACGCTCGCGAGCCCGATCGGGAACAACGCCGACGCATGGCATATCGCCCACGCGAAGAAGCACGCGGCGGTGCTGATCACGAACGAGGGGTTCTCGCCGACGGGCTACGCGCCGTCGAAAATCGCGAAGCGCGCGACGGCGGAGGGCGTGAAGACCTGCTTCCCGCACGAGTTTTATGCCGGCAAGATCAGCGAGACCGTGGAGACTGAAGCCTTCCTGCGACGATTCCGAGAGCAGGCGCCCCGCTACCTCGACGCGAGGAAGACGACGGATGCGATGGGCGAAGTACTCACGTGGGTCTACGGCTACTTTCGATTGATTCTGCTTGGCGAAGCCGAAGGCCATCCCGTTCCGGTCAAGGTATCGGTCGCGACGTGAGTCGCGGCCTCGGCTGCTGAGAGCGAGCAATGACGAAGGAACGACCGGAGGAAGCCTACGCGCGCGAGCTACTCGCTGCTCGGCACGGCGTTCCCGCGCATGTGTCGGGCCAGCCACTCGCCCCGCATGAGGAGAGGGATCTTCCGTTCTTCCGATTCGCGACGGACGCCGGCTACGCCATCGCGAGGAAGTTCTTCGGTATCCCCGAAATTCCGAAGCCCGTCGCGTGAGCGTGGCCGGCGATTTCTAAACCGGCGAAGGCATTCACGCGCTCGGGAAGACCTTCTCGGCGAACCGCTGCACAACCTTCTGGACTTCATCCTCTGACGGACCGCCGGAGCCCATCAGATCCCGAAAGATGCGCGCCGCGTGGATGGGTCCTTCGGCGAGCGGCGACGCGAACAATTCGCGGAGCTCGCGACCAGTTTTTGCGATCCACTTGCGCCACTCCGACGTCTGACTCGCCGCGCGCACCAGGAGCGCCGCTTGCGCCGTCCATTGCGGCTGCGAGAGAACGGCGACGTCGTACACATAGGCGAGGTCTTTCTCCGCTTTCTTCGGGTTCATTCGTCGGCCCGAGGATCGTGAGAGGATCTTCTGCGCGACGTAGAGTGCAGGTTGGGGCACCCGCAGGCGACGCTCTTCGTCGACTTCGAGATCGGGCACCTGAGCCGCCGTCACGACGATCGGCTCAAACGCGAGTAGGTCGAGGTATCGGAGCGCTTCTGCGCGCATGCCGGGTTCGATCTCGACGATTTCTTTTTTGCCTCTGCCGCGGAGAGGCGCGAGGAACTCGACGTACGTTGGCGCTTTGCGTTCAGTGCCGTGCGACGCGTCCTGGAAGCACTGGGCCCCAGGTGCGTTACGGTAGCCGGGCGTGTCGTAGGCGACGAGATTGGCGCCGTTCAGCAGTTCGAGCATCGGTCGACCGGACGCAACGAGCTTTGGAGGGACGCTTACGTCGATTTCGGTCGTACCTGGTGGGGGAAGTCGGGTCGTTGCGAAGCCCGTCATGCTCCGGTAGATGACCGGCGCCATTCCCCCGATGACGATGAGCTGCTCAGCGTATGGCTCCGAGGCGACGACCACGCGTCCGAGGAGTTTGAGTGCGGCGGCGAAATCGCGGTTCATGCGTCCCGCCATCCGAGGACGTCGCGAAGAATGTACTCAGACTGCTCGTGTCCTCGCGCGGCATGGCGGTTCACGTCGAGCGCAGCTTGGAGCACGTCGACGACGTCGAGCTCGCCGACGCGCACCCGTCCGCGGAAGACTGATTCGACGAGCGGCGTGCGGAGAAGGACGAACTGCGCATCTCGCTCGTCGCAGCTGGTGAGGTCCCACGCCTTGAGCGCTCGTTCCATCTCGCCGTCCACGTAGATCTCGCTCGTTCCGGAGCTCGCGTGCTGTACCCCGAGAAGACGGCATGCGGCGAAACCGGCAACCGCGAAGCGCACGTCGGTCTGGGCAGTGAACACGTCTTCGAGACGCTTCGCTTCGCCATAGGTCCACCGCACATGCAGCGCGGGGATGCGGACCTGCTGTGCGTGCGCGAGCCAACGCTGAACAAGGTCACTGCGTCGCACGATCGATAGACCGTCGCGAGCGAACCGCAGAAAATCCGCTGACTCGAACGTTTGGAGGAATCGGTGCGCCGTCATGCGCGAGACGTCGCCGACTCGTTCAAGATCGGCAGCGGAGGCGATCGGCTCGCGCGGTCCTCCCCAGTGCGAAGCGTCGGCTCCGCGCATGAGCAGCAACTTCAACATCCATGAGTGAAGATCCGTGAACATGTCGGACGTCGGCGACGACCGAAGTGATCGCATCACGTCGTCGCGAGCGACGCGTTCGCGCAAGGAGACGCGCCACGCGGGGATCTCGAGAAAGAGACTTCCGTCATCGTCGACTAGGCCCCATCCGACGTCCGGTGCGTGACGCCGCATGAACTCCTCGACCGCCGTGACCGAGCCTGTAGTGGCCCGCGGTAGTGTCACGACGACCACGAGGTCGTCACCGCCACGGTTCGCGTGCCTAAGCTGGACGAGTCCTGTTGCGAATCTTCCGATCAGATCGTCGTGGCGGACGGTCGACAGTCTCTTCACCTCCACGAGCGCTGCGCGTCCGTCGCTGTGCTCGATGCGGAGGTCAGCGCCCGTTCCCTTCATACCTCTGAGGGCGCGGATGTCCGGCACCCGGCTCTTGATGAGCTCAAGAACGGTTTGCTCGTACGATTTCTCGTTGACCATGGTCACGGGACATATCATGACCATGATACATATCGTGGTCAAGGTAAGTGGAAAACGGTAAACCATTTACCCGTAACTATTTATACTATCTAAGTTTTCTCGAACTGGTCTTACGTTCAGCAAGCGCGGCTGACGCTCGCCGACTGCAAGACCGCCCACCGAAACCCCTCCGGCGGATCAAAGAAAAACTCCTTCGTCGAATCATCGCCGCCGACGTGCGTAATCGTCCGCATCGCGCGCCACGCCGTCCGCCCCGTCTTCACGTCGAGCAGT
>JBBQXV010000418.1:0-6056 GCA_038209335.1 Polyangiales bacterium
AGCGGCTCGAGCGCTTTTTTCCAGGGCGCGGGCATGGCGTTCAGCGTCAAGCTCGTCGACGCGCAGTTTCCGCCCTACGCGCAGGTCATCCCGCAGAACAGCGACAAGCAGATCCGCGCGCCGCGAGCGACGTTCTCCGACGCGCTAAAGGCCGTGTCGATCGCCGCGAGCGAGCGCACCGGCGGAGTGAAGCTCGCGTTTCAAAAAGGGACGATGCGAATCTCGACCGAGTCACCCGAAAGCGGAGACGGATTCGACGAAGTTCCCGTCGAGTACGCTGGCGCGCCCATCACGATCGGATTCAACGCGAGGTACTTCCTCGACGTGCTCGCCGCCCTCGACGAAGACGAAGTCTTCCTTGGGCTCAGCGGCGAGCTCGATCCTGCCGTGCTGCGCCCGGCGAGCGATAGACAGTTTCTCGCCGTAGTCATGCCGATGCGTATCTGACTCGTCGATAGGAAGAGTCGTCCACCCTGACCCATGCGCGCGCTCGCGATCGAATCGCTGGCAGTACGCGGCATGCGGAATCTGGCATCGGTCGACATCGAGCCGGGTGAGCGATTCAACGTCATCTCCGGCGACAACGGTCAGGGGAAGACGAACTTGCTCGAAGCGATCTACGTGCTGTGCACGTCGAAGAGCTTTCGAGCGTCGCGTCCCGGCGATCTCGTCGCTCACGGCGGCGACGTCGCGAGCGTGCGCGGTAGGCTGCGCGAAGAGGACTCGGCGCGCGAGCAAAGCGTCGGGCTCCGCTCGGGAGCGCGAAGCGTGCGCGTCGACGGCAAGCGCCCGCCAACGCTCGCAGCGTACGCGGTGCTCAGTCCGGTCGTGCTCTTCCACCCGGGCGCGGTATCGCTCTCGTCGGGCTCGGGGAGCGAGCGGCGGCGCATGCTGGATCGCGTCGCGCTTTATGTTTCTCCGGCGTCGCTGTCGGATGCACAAGGCTACGTGCGCGCGTTGCGAGAGCGGCAGCGCGCTCTGGACACGCGAGGCGTCGCTGCCCGCGATCTCCCCGAGTGGGAAGAGCTCGTCGTGCGCCACGGGACGGCGCTGTCTGCCGCGCGCGAGGATGCGGCGTCGAAGATCTCGGCTGCGGCGGAGAAGATCTACGAGCGCATCGGTGCGGTCGGCGCGAGGCTGCGCGCGGCGTACGCGAGGAGCGCCCCGCGCGAGGAAGAAGCCTATCGGGCGGAGCTCGCGCGGCGTCGCGCGCAGGACGCGAGGCGCGGCGCTGCTTCGATCGGCCCGCATCGAGACGATCTCTTGCTCGAGCTCAACGCCCATCCGATGCGCGGAATCGCATCGCAAGGGCAGCATCGTGCCGCCGTGCTCGCGCTAGAGCTCGCGGAGATCGAGACGATCTCCGATGCGCGAGGCGTGCGCCCAATTCTCCTTCTCGATGACGTATCCAGCGAGCTCGACCGCGAGAGAACGGCCGCGCTTTTCTCGTTTCTGCGTCAACAGAAGGGACAGGTTTTTCTTACCACTACGCGCCCAGAGCTCATCGATACCGGCAGCCGGAGTGAGGCTTCCTCGCGTCGAGATTTCGCGGTTGTCGGTGGACAGTTTGCATGCGTAGAACGCTGACGGCACAGTGGAGCGAGGCCATGCAGGGGCGGCGCGCCGGAGTGGGGCGTAAGTAGCGAGAATTGCTCCCGGAGTAGGCGTGGATTTGCTTGCGAAATCAGCCGTGGCGACGTATACTCCGTGGACCGTTCGCGCCAACCCCGTCCGCGCACAGAGCGGGCTGAAATCAATCGATCGACGCGGGGCACCTCAATCGAGGTTTTTGCCCCGAAAAACAGTCGACGTTTCTCGGCGCCATCAATCGCAAGAACACATGTCGAACTTGACCACTCCGCCGCAGAGCGTGCCGCCCCCGTCGTCGTATGGGAGCGAAAACATCACCGTGCTCGAGGGGCTCGACGCCGTTCGAAAACGCCCGGGCATGTACATCGGCGACGTCCACGACGGCTCCGGGCTCCACCATCTCGTTTGGGAGGTCGTCGACAACTCTGTCGACGAGCACCTCGGCGGCTTCAGCCCGCGGATGGACGTGATCATTCACTTCGACGGATCGGTCACAGTCGAAGACTTCGGTCGCGGCATCCCCGTAGGCATGCACGAAAAGGGCGTCAGCGCGGCCGAGGTCGTCATGACGATGCTCCACGCGGGCGGAAAGTTCGATCACTCGAGCTACAAAGTCTCCGCCGGACTTCACGGCGTCGGCGTCAGCGCCGTCAACGCGGTCTCCGAGTGGTTCAAGATGGAGATCAAGCGCGAAGGCCACGTGCACTTCCAGGAGTTCCGCCGCGGCGTGCCGATCGCTCCGCTCGCCGTCATCGGTGACACCGACAAGACCGGCACGAAGATGACCTTCAAGCCGGACCACGAGATCTTTTCGACAGTCGAGATCCAGTACGACATCCTCGCGAGTCGCCTGCGCGAGCTCTCGTTCTTGAACGCCGGGTTCGTCATCACGCTCACCGACGAGCGCGATGGTGGTCGCAACGAGACGTTCGAATACCAAGGCGGCATTCGCGAGTTCGTCGAGCTGCTCAACAAGACGAAAGAGCCGGTCCACGACAAGGTCATCGACATCGTCGCCGAGCATCCCTCGGAGACAGATCCGAACGGCACGCCGATCATCATCGAGGTCGCGCTGCAGTGGAACGCCAGCTACACCGAGCAGATTTTTTGTTACACGAACAACGTCAACAACAAGGACGGCGGGACGCACCTCACCGGGTTTCGTAGCGCGCTGACCAAGGTATTCAACAGCTACGGCACGGCGCAAAACCTCTTCAAAGAGGTGAAGAACGGCCTCTCCGGCGAAGACGTTCGCGAGGGTCTCGCCGCCGTCATCAGCGTCAAGCATCCCGACCCGTCGTTCGACTCGCAGACGAAGTCGAAGCTCGTCTCCAGCGAAGTGAAGACGATCGTCGAGACGACGCTCTACGAAAAGCTCGGTCGCTTCTTCGAAGAGAATCCTCCGACGGCGCGCAAGATCATCGAGAAGGTGATCCTCGCCGCGAAGGCGCGCGAGGCCGCACGCAAGGCGCGCGAGGTCGTTCGCAAAGGGCAGATGGATTACACGAGCTTGTCGGGCAAGCTCGCCGATTGCCAATCTCGCGATCCGGTCGACGCCGAGCTCTACATCGTCGAGGGAGACAGCGCAGGCGGCTCGGCCAAGCAGGGGCGCGATCGCAAAACGCAGGCGATTTTGCCGCTTAAAGGCAAGATCCTAAACGTCGAACGCGCGCGTCTCGACAAGATGCTCTCGTCGGCGGAGATCGCGACGCTCATCACGGCGCTCGGCTGCGGCATCGGATCGCCCGAAGCTGGCGGCAGCTTCGACATCGAGAAGCTCCGCTACCACCAAATCGTGCTGAGGACCGACGCCGACGTCGACGGAAGCCACATTCGCACGCTGCTCCTCACGTTCTTCTATCGGCAGATGCCCGAGATCATCGAGCGAGGTTATCTCTACATCGCGCAGCCTCCGCTCTTCCGCGTTCGCCGAGGAAAGAAGGATCGCTACCTCAAGGACCAGGCCGAGCTCGATCGCTTCTTCCTCGAGCAAGGCGTCGAGGGGCTCGCGGTTCGTGCCTCGCGCGGGCCGACGCTCTCGGGTGAGCCGCTCCTCCGACTCGCCGAGCGGCTTCGTATGTTCCGTCGCGCGCTCGCGAAGATCGATCGTCGAGCGGACGCCAACATCGTCGGCGAGGTGCTCCACGCGAGCGGCCTCGGAAAGAACGAGCTCCGCGAGCGCAAGAAGGTCGACGCGGCGATTCCGGCCATTCGAGCGCGCCTCGAGAAGAAGTACCCGGACATCTTTCCGCTGACGATCGACGTCGGTTGGGAGGTCGAGCACGGCGCCGCGTCGATCGCGATCACGCCGCGACCAGGCGCGAACGCCCGCCCCGTGACGATCGATTGGGAGCTCGTCGACTCCGCCGAATACGAAGAGCTCTACGCGATCGAACAAGACGTGCGGTCGATCGGGCCGGCGCCGTACTTCGTGCGCGACACCGAGGCGAAGAGCGAAGCGAAGCAGGAAGAGCAGCCGCTCGAGGACGCCGACGCGCTGTGGGATCACATCGATCAGCGCGGGCGCAAAGGCACGTCGATCCAACGCTACAAAGGCCTCGGCGAGATGAACCCGGAACAGCTCTGGGAGACGACGCTCGATCCGAATCAGCGCGTCATGCTCCAGGTGCGACTCGACGACGCCGTGCAGACGGATCAAATCTTCACGATCCTCCTGGGCGATCAGGTCGAGCCGCGACGGCAGTTCATCGAGACGAACGCGCTCAACGTGAGGAACCTCGACATCTGATTCGCGCGACTTACGTTTTGGGTCCGAAGAGAGAGACCCAAGATGCGTCCCGACCGGATGACGACGAAGAGCCAAGAAGCATTTCGCGAGGCCATCGAGCAGGCGTCGCGACGAGGGAATCCCGAGGTTCTCCCTGAGCATCTGCTCGTAGCGATGCTCGCGCAGGACGGCGGTGTCGCCGGGCCCGTCGTGCAAAAGGCGGGGGCCGACGTCGACGCGCTGCTCCGTGCGGTCGAGTCGAAGGTCGACGGTCTCCCGCGCGTCACCGGCGGCGCCGAGCCGGGCCTCTCGCGTCGTGCGCTCGAAATTGCGCGAAAGGCCGAAGAAGAGGCCAAATCACTCAAGGACGACTTCGTGTCGGTCGAACACTATGTCCTTGCGATGGCGAAGCACGACCGCGAGGTGCAGGCGCTCTTCGAGAAGCATGGCGGTGTCCGGTACGAGTCGATTCTTCAGGCGCTGGCCGCGGTCCGCGGGAGCCAGCGGATTACCGACCGCGATCCCGAAGGGAAGTTTCAGGCGCTCGAGAAGTACTGTCGCGATCTCACCGACGCCGCGCGCAAAGGAAAGAGCGATCCCGTCATCGGTCGCGACGAGGAGATCCGCCGCGTGATGCAGGTGCTCTCGCGCCGGACGAAGAACAACCCGGTGCTGATCGGCGAGCCAGGCGTTGGCAAGACGGCGATCGTAGAAGGCATCGCGCAGCGGATCGTCCGCGGCGACGTTCCGGAGTCCCTGAAAAACAAGCGGCTCGTGTCGCTCGACATGGGCGCGCTCGTCGCCGGCGCGAAGTACCGCGGTGAGTTCGAGGATCGACTGAAGGCCGTGCTCAAGGAGGTCGAGACGGCCTCCGGGCAGATCGTCCTCTTTATCGACGAGATTCACACCATCGTCGGCGCGGGCGCGGCCGAGGGATCGATGGACGCGGCGAACTTGTTGAAGCCAGCGCTCGCGCGCGGCGAGCTTCGCTGCATCGGCGCGACGACGCTCGACGAGTACCGGAAGCGAATCGAGAAGGACGCCGCGCTCGAGCGGAGGTTCCAGCCCGTCATGGTCTCGCAGCCGACGGTCGCCGACACCATCGCGAGATGGCGTGGACTGAAGGAGCGGGACGAGGTCCACCACGGGATCCGGATTCAGGACGCGGCGCTCGTCGCGGCGGCGACGTTGTCGGATCGGTACCTGACCGAGCGCTTCTTGCCGGACAAGGCGATCGATCTCGTCGACGAGGCGGCCGCGAAGATCAAGATAGAGGTCGACAGCATGCCCGCGGAGATCGACGCAATCACGCGCCGGCTCACGCAGCTGCAGATCGAAGAGCAGGCTCTCAAGAAGGAGCGCGATCAGGCGTCGAAGCTACGCGTCGTCGCGCTCAAGAAGGAGATCTCCGAGCTCGAAGAGCGTGCCACAGGCATGCGGGCGCAGTGGCTCCGCGAGAAGGAGATCATCGAGAAGATCAGGAAGACGCAGCCGGAGATCGAACAGCTTCGCGGCGACGCCGACCGGGCGCAGCGCACGGGCGATCTCGGGAAGGCGGCCGAGCTCTCCTACGGAAAGATCCCCGAGCTCGAGAAGCAGATCGAGGAGCTTCGCAGGACGCTCGCTCGCGTGCAGGAGAAGACCTCCTATTTGAAGGAAGAGGTCAGCGATCAGGACATCGCGGAGATCGTCGCGAAGTGGACGGGCATTCCGGTGACCAAGATGCTCGCGGGCGAGC
>JBBQXV010000419.1:0-5993 GCA_038209335.1 Polyangiales bacterium
GACGCGCGCGAAGGCCGGCGACGCGTTCGACTGGACGGCGTCGGGCGTCGACGAAGTGAAGGGGAAGGCCGCGGCGGTGGAGACGTTCGTTCCGGCGCGGAGGTAGCGGTCGCGGCTTTCGCTGGCTTGCGCCTGCGCAGCCGACGCCCCGCGCCCTCCGCGCAGTTGAGCGCCGTGCTCTGCACCGCCCGCATCGCCTGATCGCCAGGCTTCGCATCGCCGATGCGTGCCGCCGCCGACCCCGACCCGCGACCGCGACCGTCGACCCCACGCTCACTTCGTATGCGCGGCTCGCCCCGACAACACCTTCTTCATCCCGGCCGCCACCGACGGTCCCACTCCCCAAACGACGTCGCCACCCAGCTCGCAAACCTGATCCTGCAACGCGCGCGCACACTCCGCGTCCGGCACGTCTTGCGCGCACGTCGCCGACACCGGGCCGATGTTCTCCGTCGGCACCGTCGGCCCGTCGGGATAGATCTTCACCTCGCACCCCTTCGCCCGCGGCGCGAATCCCTTGTTCGCCGAGTGCGCCGCGTGTCCGCGCATCTTCAAGCTGGTCACCGGATTCTCGCCGAGCCCATACACGACGTCGCCGCCCGCCCGGCACACTTCGTCGAGGAGCTTGCGCCCGCACTTCGCCGCGCCTTCGCAGTCAATCTCCACCACCCCGAGATCGTCGACCGCGATCGACGGCTCGCCGACGTACGATTTGACCGCGCACCCGTCCGCGCGCGACGGGTACCGCGGATCCTTCGCCTTCGATCCGCACCCGACGAGTGCGACGAGCGCGGCGACCGACGCGGCGACGAACACGACGGCAACGCTTCGCGCGCGCGCCATCACTCCGCCGCTTTCGCCGCCGACGTCATCAACGGAAATCCCATCGCCTCGCGCTGCGCGAGATACGCCTCGGCGATCCCCTTCGCCAGCGTGCGCACGCGGCCGATGAATCGCGCGCGCTCCGTCACGCCGATCGCCCCGCGCGCGTCGAGCACGTTGAACTGATGCGCCGCCTTCACGACGAAATCGTACGAAGGCATCACGAGCTTCTTCATCGGATCGTCGCTCAGCGCGAGCAGCCGCTTCGCTTCGCTCTCGTAGTGATCGAACGCCGCGAAGTGCGCCTTCACGTCGGCCTGCTCGAAGTTGTACGTCGACCACTCCCACTCGCCGCGCTTGCAGATCTCGCCGTACGTCACGCCGTGCGCCCACGTGAGGTCGTACATGCTGTCCACGTCCTGCAAGTACATCGCGATCCGCTCGAGCCCGTACGTGAGCTCGCCGCTCACGGGTCTGCAGTCGATGCCGCCGACTTGTTGGAAGTACGTGAACTGCGAAATCTCGAGACCGTCGAGCCACACTTGCCAACCGAGCCCCCACGCTCCGAGCGTCGGCGACTCCCAATCGTCTTCGATGAAGCGCACGTCGTGATCCTCGGGCTTGGTCCCGAGCGCGCGGAGCGACTCGAGGTACACGTCCTGGATGTCGATCGGCGACGGCTTCAGGATCACCTGGAACTGATGAAACTGTTGGGCGCGGTTCGGGTTGTCGCCGTAGCGACCGTCGGCCGGGCGGCGTGACGGCTCGCAGAACGCGACGTTCCACGGCTCGGGGCCGAGCGCGCGGAGGAACGTCGCGGGGTTGTACGTGCCGGCGCCGACCTCGGAGTTGTACGGCTGCACGATGAGGCAGCCGCGCTTCGCCCAAAACGACTGCAGCGTGAGAATGAGATCCTGGAAGTGCATGGCTCGGTGGATCTTTCTACAGCGCGGCGGGGATTTGAACAGCGGGATCGACGGCGCTTTCGCGCTAAGGTGCGATCCATGCTGCATGTATTTCCTCGGGCGCTGGCTGTTCTGGTCGCGCTCGCGATCGCTCTCTCGGCATCGCGCTCGGACGCGGTCGTCACGTTGAAGATCGGAACGCTCGCTCCGAAAGGATCGCCGTGGGCGGCGGCGTTCGACAAGATCGGCGAGGAGATCGGGAAGAACACGAACGGCGAGGTCGCGCTCGACGTGCGCTTCGCGTACGGCGACGAGCTTCGCATGGTGAGCGACATGCGAAACGGCGTGCTCGACGGCGCCGCGCTGACCGCAGTCGGCCTCTCGCAGATCTACCTCGACGCGCTCCTCTTCCAGCTCCCGGGGCTCTTCACGTCGTGGCCGAAGCTCGAGGCGGCGCGCAAGGCGATGAAGCCGGAGCTCGACGCGGAGTTCGCGAAGCGTGGCTTCACGGTGCTCGGTTGGGGTGACGTCGGCGCGGCGAAGATCATGTCGAACGGCTTCGAGGTGAAGACGCCGAACGATCTCAAAGGGAAGAACTGCTACGTGATCGCCGGCGATCCGATCGGCCCCGCGTTCTTCGCGCGCCTCCGCGAGACGCCGCCGAAGCAGGTCGCGATCATGGAGATCCTCCCCGCGCTCGGCAACGGGACGATCAACGTGCTCCTCTCTCCGTCGCTCGCGGCCGAGCAGCTCCAGTGGTCGTCGCGCATCACGCACATCAACACGATGACGATCGGCTTCGGCGTCGGCGCGACGATCATCACGACGACGAAGTACATGCAGATCTCGGAAGAGCGTCGCAAGGAGTGGGCGACGCGCGGGAGCATCGCCGGCGATCAGATCAGCGCGACGATTCGCCACGCCGATGCGCAGGCGTTCGCGCGCTTGAAGACGCGGAAGACGTCGTACGATCCGACCGAGGCCGAGCGCGCCGAGTGGAAGAAGCTCTTCGAGGACACGCGCGGTCAGCTGCGCGGATCGGTCTTCACCGCGGCGACGTACGACAAGATCGTCAAGCTCGCGCAGTAGTCGAAACAGAGCTCGTAGCCTCGCTCTAGTCCGGAAAGCTCGCCGACTCCATTCCGCCGTCCGGAAAGCGGAGCACGTAGTCGGTCACCTCGGTGCGCTTGCGCGTGACGCTGTCGCCCTTCTTCACGCCGACCGCGCCTGCGGGATCTTCGTAGAGCGTGCCGGTGACGGTGGTCGCGTCGAAGCCCGTCACCTCGAGCTGCATGAAGTCGAACGCGTCGGGGTTCGCGATCGGATCCGAGCCGCCGTCGACCGCCGTCGGAAATGGAATCTCGACGAAGAGCGCGCCGCCCTGACCCTTGAGCTTGCTGTAGCGATCGAACGCGCTCGCGAGCATGCGCTGCGCTTTGTCGCGCGTGCCGCGGAGCTCGTCGAGCGGCGACTGCCCTTCGTTGTCCATGCCGAAGAAGCTCGCCGCGAGATCCTCGTAACCCTCGGGCGACGGACCGTCCGGCGGGAGCACGCGCGCCATGAGATCGTTGGGATCGCCGGACTCGGGCGGGACGCTCTCGAGATCGACGTCGATCGGGATCGGCGGAGGCATCGCCGCGGAGTCGTCGAACTTTGATCCGCGCGCGCGCTCGATGTCCGACAGCGTGATCGTGATCGGGCTCGATTTCGCGCCGCCGGCGAGCGCTTCGCCGAGCGCGCCGAGCACGTCCAAGAGACGCTGCGCGACGCCTCGGGGCGCGCCGAAGATCTCGAGGTCCGGTGCGCCGTAGCGGAGCATGCCGGCCGTGATGAGCCGCACGCTGCCGCCCGCGCGCGGCGTGAACTGGTAGTCGATGCGGTCCTTGCGGAACGCCGACTGATTGAGCGGCGTGACGATCGCGCGCTTGGCGAAGCTCGCGGGCGTTTCGACACGATCGGTCACCGCGTCGTGCACGAGACCTTGCAGCTTCTCGGCGAGCGCCGCGATCAACGCGAACCCTCCGCGCGCGGGGAGCTGGCTCGGCTGCGGCGGCCCGCTCACGATCACCCGCACGACCGTCGGCAGCTTCATGAGCCGCGCGCGATCGGCGTCCGCGAGCGTCGGCGCGACGCGCGGGAGATCGGTGTCGAGCGGACGGTTCCACGCCTTCACCGGCAACGCTTCGAGGCGCACGTGGTTTTCGCCGAGGAGAAACGCCTTCACCGCGTCGCACGTGGCGACGTCACCGCATAGCTGCGGCTTGAGGAGCGCCGTCGCCGCTTTCGGATCCATCAGCGCGTCGAGCTCGGCCTTCGGTCGATCCGTGAAGATGCCCATCTCGACGACCGCCATCGCCGGTCGCTTGAGCACGGTCGGCGCGCGCGGGATGTTCGGCGGCGGCTCGCTCGACGCGGTCGATGCCGCGCTGCTGGTCTCGGCGATCGGAACGGGATCCCGAGGCGAGGACTTGTCGAGCGCGAAGACGACCGCGAGCGTGATCGCTGCGCCGATGACGAGCACGATGATGACCGGTCTGCGGTCGGACATGGCGCGACAACCTAGCGTAAGCTGGGCGCATGCGCCTCGTCGTCTGCTCATCGTGCTCTCGCCATGTGCGCGCTGCCGAAAAGACCTGCGCTTTTTGCGGCGCGGAGATCGCCTCGCGCGGGACCGGCGCGCACCTCGCCGCCGCGATCGCGATCGTCGCCGCGACCACCGCCATCGCGTGCGGCCAGAGGGAAATCGCGCAGCCGTACGGTGTGCCGATGCCGCTGAACGACGGTCGCGACGCCGCGGCGAATCCGGTCCCGCCCGACGCGACCGATGGCGGCACGACGGTCACGCCGTCGCTGGTGACGCCTCCGCCGAAGCCGTAGCTAGCCGCCGTCGCGCTTCGGTTGGACGACGAGATCGGGGATCTCGATCTCGACGCGCCAACCGCCCGCCTCGTGAACGCAGCGAATGCTCCCGTGCTCGGTCGCGGGATCGTTGCCGAGCACTTCGACCGTCGCGCGATCGCCGACGATGCTCGCCTTCATCGACTTGGGGCGAAACCGCAGCCCGAAGCGGCCGTCCGCGAGCATCTGCCACGGCTCGACGCGCCTCCCTTGAAGCTGGCTCGTTCGTCGCGCGCGCTCTTCGAGGTTCGCGCGCGTCGCAGGCCCGAGCAGTCCGTACGCATCGCGGATCGCGCGCGGGTCCTCGGTCGATGCTTCCATCTTGTCGAGCCACAAGCGCACGGCGCCGTCGGGCGTCGCGTCGGGCGCGACGCGTGTGCAACCGAACGTCAACGCGAGGAGGAAGAAGAAGAGGATGGAACAGCGAGATCGGGAGAACGGGAGGAACGGCATCGCAGATCAGGCGTGCGTGCCCGGCGCCACCGTGAGGCCGCATGCGTCGCGTGCTTCGGCCATGACCTCGCGCGCGACGGCGCGTGCGCGCTTTGCTCCTTCGGCGAGCACGCCCTCGACGTACGCCTCGTCGGCCGCGATCTTCGCGCGCTTCTCGCGGAGCACGCCGAACTTCGCATTGTATGCATCATGCAGGCGTTTCTTGACCTCGCCGTAACCGACGCCCCCCTTCACGTAGACCGGCTCGAACTCGGCCGCCGCCTCGGGCGCGATGAGCTTGTAGAGGAGCATGAGCGAGTCGTTCGGATCCTTCGCCTCCTCGACCCCTTTGCTGTCGGTCTTGATCGACGCGAAGTATTTCTTCCACGCCTGCTTCTCGGTCATGTCGGCGGGGAGAAAAATAGGGATCGTGTTGTCGTAGCTCTTGCTCATCTTCTCGCCGTCGATCCCGGGCACGACCGGCGCCTTCGAGAAGCGCCACTCGGGTCGCACGAAGACCTCGCGCGCGTAGGCCGCGTTGAAGCTCGCCGCCATGTCTTGCGTCATCTCGACGTGCTGCTGCTGATCCTTGCCTACCGGAACGACGTCGCTCTTGTAGATGAGGATGTCCGCGGCCATCAGCACCGGGTAACTGAAGAGCCCCATCGTCGCTTCGAGGCCGCGCGCGACTTTGTCTTTGTAACTGTGCGCGCGTTCGAGGAGCCCCTTGCCGACGCACGTCGCGAGCAGCCACGCGAGCTCGCACACCTCGGGCACGTCGGTCTGGCGGAAGAACGTCGCCTTCGCTGGATCGAGGCCGAGCGTCAGGTAGTCGACCGCGACGTCGCGCGTGAGCGCACGCAGGCGCGGCGCGTCGTGGAGCGACGTGAGCGTGTGGTAGTTCGCGATGAAGTAGAACGCGTTCGCCGCGCCGCC
>JBBQXV010000420.1:0-5991 GCA_038209335.1 Polyangiales bacterium
AAGGACTTCCATCATGTTTCGCGCCCTCTGCACGGTATCCATCGTCTCCTCGTTTGCTTTCACCGCCGCCGTTTCGTCGGCCGAGCCGCACTCGCACGCCTCGCAAGTCTCACCGAGCGCTGCGATGAACGGAACGCCCGCCAACGCCGGCATTCCCGATCCTTCCGCGCCCGCATGCGCGCCGTCGTGCCGGGCCGGGTTCACATGCATGCAAGGTGCATGCGTCTCGGCGTGCAACCCCGCGTGCGGCGAGAGCGAGCAGTGCACCGCCGACGGCCAATGCGCACCGAAGGCTGCGCCGAAGCGCGTCGCGTCGCCGCCCATCGCGTCCTCGCCCGACGCGCCCTCGCCCACCGCGCCCGCAACGAGCGAGTCCGACACGGACACCTCGTCCACACCGTCGACGAAGCCCGGCGCGCGCCTTCACGACGGCTTCTTCTTTCGTATCGGGCTCGGGCCGTCGTACCTGAGCTCGACGTGGAAGGGCGGCACGCAGGACGCGACGGTGACCGGCGTGGGCGCGGGCCTCGAGCTCTCGTTCGGAGGCACGCCGGTTCACGGCCTCGTCATCGGCGGCGGATCGTTCAGCAGCTTCGTGAGCTCGCCGACAATCTCGTATGCAGGGCAATCGGCGGAGGCGGGCTCTGCGTCGCTCTCGCTCATCGCGCCGTTCGTCGACTGGTACCCCAGCGCGACGCAGGGCTTTCACATGCAGGGCGCCATCGGCGTCGCCTACGCCTCGTACAACAGCAAGAGCGGCAGCAACAGCGTGAGCGGCGCCGGTCTCGGCCTCATGGGCGGCGTCGGATACGAGATCTGGGTCGCCGACGAGTGGAGCCTCGGCGCGCTCTTTCGCGTGCAGTATGCAACTCCGTCGATCAAGGCCGACGGAATGACGGGATCGCTCGACACGAACAGCGTCATCCCCGCGCTCGTCTTGGGAGCGACCTACCACTGAGGACATCGCGGAGCTAAGCTGCCCGCAGTGCCTCCGCCTCCTTCTCCCAATCGTCCGTACATCGTCCTCGGGCAGGTCGCGTTCGTCCTCGCCGCCGCGGCTCTCGTCTACGGCTTCGTCGGCGTCACGCGCGAAGCCGAGCTGCGCCGTCGTTGCAACGCGGCGTGCCTCCTCCGACCGAATTACATGGGCGCCGATCGCAAGGCGCCCGCGTTCGAGCTCAAAGACTTGTCCGGCAAGTCGGTGACGCTCAAACAATTCGAGGGGAAGGTCGTCGTCCTCAACTTCTGGTCGAAGACGTGCGGCCCGTGTTTGGAAGAGATGCCCGAGCTCGCCGAGCTCGCAAAGATCCTCCACGAAAAACCCGACGTCGCCGTGATCACGATCTCGATCGACGAGACCGCGCAAGAGGCGTCGATGACGCTCAAGGCGCTCTTGAAAGAGGAGCCGCCGTTTCTCACGCTCATGGATCCGGACAACAAGATCGTGAAAGGGAAGTTCGGCACGACGCTGGTTCCCGAGACGTGGGTCATCGACAAGCGCGGCATCATTCGCGCGCGGTTCGACGGCGCGAAGGAGTGGGGCAACCCGGCGGTCGTCGAGTACGTCGACCAGATCCGCGCCGGCGGCTACTGCCCGATCGACATCGAGCTCAAGGGGGGAAGCGTCGGCGTCTCCGGCGCGGCCGCGAAGCTGTGCGAAGGGCCGGGGACGTAGTTAGCGCGTCGTCAGGTACCCGACGATCATTCGCGTCACCTCGCGCACGAGTCGCGGGTCCTGCGCGTACTCCGGGCGATCGACGACGGCGGCGTGCGTGATCGCCATGACGGTGCGCACGAGCATGAACGCGGCGAGCTCGAGATCGCGCGCTTGGATGTCCTCGCGCGCGTTTCGCAGTTTCTCGACGATGACCGCCTCGACGCGATCTTCGAAGCCGATCATCTCGGCGCGCGCGCTGGTGCGAAGGACGTGCTCGATGAGGACGCGGTGCAGTCCGGGATCGAGGCCGTGCGCTTCGATCATCGCGCGAAAGAGCTCGCGCACGCGGACCTCGAGGCTCGCTTCGTCGATGTCGGCGAGATGGCGCGCGACCGTCTCGACGATCCGCGCGCGATGGCGACGGAGCAGCGCGACGGCGATCGCGTCCTTGCCTGGGAAGTACTGGTAGAGCGATCCGACGCTGATTCCGGCGGCCGCGGCGATGCGGTTCGTGGTCGCGCGGGCGTATCCCTCGCGGACGAAAATGCGAGCCGCGGCCTCGAGGATGGTCTCGACCATCTCGCGCGAACGCTCTTGTTTGGGCGCTTTTCTGGGGCGCGCGCGCGTCTTTGTGGGGCGAGGCATGGCGGTGGTTCGAACGCGAGTAGCGAATGCGAGCAATTGTTCGCATTCTAGGGGCACACGATTCTGGGAGGAAGCAATGAAGCTGAACAGCGAATGGACCGGGCTGATGCACTCGTATGACGCGGACCACAGCGATCCGCGAAACCAGATGTGCCATCGCGTCGGCATCCCGCTCATCGCGGCGAGCTTCCCCGTCGGCGCGACCGTCGTCGGTCTGCCGCTCGCGGTCGGGATGTTCTCCGTCGGTTGGACGTTCCAGTTCGTCGGTCACGTCTTCGAAGGGAAGAAGCCGTCGTTCGTGAACGACAAGCGCAACCTCGTCGTCGGGCTCCTCTGGTGGTTGAAGAAGATGGGGGCGAACGTCGAGCTGGAGCAAGCCGCGTGAGCGCGACGGCGGGGGGCGTCGACGCGCTGCGCTTCGCGAGCTTCGACGAGTTTTGGCCGTACTACGTGCGCGAGCACTCGAAGCCGGCGAACCGCGCGCTGCATTTCGCGGGGACGACGGCAGCGATGGCGCTCGTCGCGGGCGCGGTGGTGACGAGATCGCCGTTGCTACTGCTCGCGGCGCCGATCGTCGGATACGGCGCGTCGTGGATCGGGCACTTCGGGATCGAGCGTCGCCCGCCCGCGGCGTTCAAGCATCCGTGGTGGTCGTTCGTCGGCGACATGAAGATGTGGACGCTCATCGCGACGCGACGAATGGCGCGCGAGGTCGAGCGCGCGACGTTGGACCGAGTCAGCGCACGAACGTCTGCGTGATCTGACTCGACGCCGCATCGCCGCAACACGCCTTCACCTTCTTCGCGCTTCCGCACGGGCACGGATCGTTGCGTCCTATTTTCTTCGGGAGGATGCGCGCGATCTCGTCCGGCGCCGGCCGTGCTCCGCCTCGCGTCGCGCGTCCGCGCTCGGCCACCGCGGCGATCGTGACGCGAAGCTCGGCGATCCGCTCCGGCGTGAACCACGCGCGCGCCTCGTCCTCGAGACGTCGCGCCTTCACCATGTACCTGTCCGCGTGCGCGACGGGATCGACATGCGCGATCGGCCGATACCCTTTGCCGACCGGAACGAGCGCGTTCGCGCCGACGAACCCGTACGTCCCGACGTCGCGTGCCGTGCGCACGTCGAAGTCGATCGCGAACGCCTCGCGCGCCAGAATCAAGACGCCGACGAACGCGCGCGCCTCGCAGAAATTATGCTTCGCGAGGTACTCGGCCTCTTCGCTCGCCGGCAGATCGCGCGGCACGCCGTACGGAAGACCGAACGGCATTCCGTAGTTCGCCTTCGTCGTGTCGCCGAACGACGCGTGGAGCACCTCGTGGATCATGCTGCCGACGAGGCGACGAAAGATGCACTCGCCGAACCGAACAGCGACGCCGCGGTAGCTCGGGTCGTCGGCCTGCTGCGCTTGCTTCCAGAGGAGATCGCCGTGGATCTCGTAGAGCGGCGCGTAACCCCATCCGCGGAGCGCGTCGTCACACGTGTAGATTGCATCGATCGCGCGCGTGCGCTGCGCGACGGTGAGCGTGCGGTGACAATCCCACTGGCAGGGGCGCTGGTCGCGAAGCGCCGCGGCGAGCTTCGGCATCCAGAGAGCGTACACGCGCCTCACGACGTTGACCGCCGAGACGCAAACCGACGCGAAACGAGGGTAGGCTCCTCGCATGCTTCGAAGGCAGAGTTGGCTCCTTGCGCTCGCGCTCGCCGCGGGATGCGTCCCCGCGGCCGATCCCACAGTCGCGCCCGCACCGTCGTCGTCCGTCGCGGCGTCGCCCGTTCCGTCGCCGAAGTTCCCGCCCGGATGGCCGTACGCGCCCGGCGCCGACGCCGTCACGGCCGCGAACGGAATGGTCTCGACGGACGCCGCGCTCGGATCGAAAGTCGGCACGGAGATCCTCGCCGCCGGTGGCAACGCGGTCGACGCCGCCGTCGCGACGGCGTTCGCGCTCGCCGTCGTCCACCCCGCTGCGGGCAACGTCGGCGGCGGCGGCTTCATGGTCGCGCGGATCGACGGCAGAGCGTATGCGCTCGACTTTCGCGAGGCCGCGCCCGGAGCCGCGACGGCCGAGATGTACGTCGGCGCGGGCGGTCGACCGACGAAGCAGTCGCGCCTCGGTCACCTCGCGGCCGGCGTGCCCGGCAGCGTCGCCGGACTTTGGGAAGCGCATCAGCGCCTCGGATCGAAAACGAAGTCGTGGGGCGATCTGATCGCGCCCGCGATCAAGCTCGCCGAGGAGGGCTTCATCGTTCCGCCGTCGCTCGCGGAGACGCTCAAAGAAGAGTTCATGATCGATCGCATGCGCGCGAACGCGGCGAGCGCGGCGCTCTTCTATCCGGGCGGCGTTCCGCTCTCGGCGGGATCGCGCTTCAAGAACCCGGATCTTGCGGCCGTGTTGCGGCGCATCGCCGACAAAGGTCCGGCGGGCTTCTACGAAGGGCCGACCGCAGAGGCGATCGCGACGGAGATGAAGCGTGGCGGCGGCATCATCACGCTCGACGATCTCAAAGCGTACAAAGCAAAGTGGCGCGACCCGATCGAGTTCACCTATCGCGGGCAGAAGATCATCTCGATGCCGCCGCCGTCGTCGGGTGGCGTGACGCTCGCGATGATCTGCCACATCGTCGAAGGCTACGAGCTCGGAAAGATGGGATGGCACTCGGCGAACGAGCTGCACTTCGTCTTCGAGTCGATGCGCCGCGCGTACGTCGCGCGAAACCAGAAGCTCGGCGATCCCGATTTCGTCAAGATGCCGATCGACGATCTGATGTCCGACGCGTGGGCCAAGACGCAGCGAGCGAGCATCAAGCCGGACAAAGCGACGCCGACGATCGAGCTTCGCCCCGAAGGCGCGGGCTCTGGCGGCGACGGCCCGCACACGACGCATTTTTCGGTCGTCGACGGGAAGGGGAACGCGGTCGGGCTGACGACGACGCTCAACTGGTGGTTCGGATCGGGCGTCGCGATCCCGGGTATGGGCTTCTTGATGAACAACGAGATGGACGATTTCGCCGCGAAGCCCGGGACCGCGAACAGCTACGGACTCGTGCAAGGCGAGCCGAACGCGATCGCGCCGGGCAAGCGGATGCTCTCGTCGATGACGCCGACGATCGTCACCGGAACCGACGGAAACGTGCGTCTCGTCGTCGGCGCCGCGGGCGGCTCGACGATCACGACGACGGTGTTCCACATCTTGTCCAACGTCGTCGACTTCGGCTTCGACGTGTCGACGGCCGTCAACGCGCCGCGCTTTCACATGCAGGATTTCCCCGATCAGGTCTCGTTCGAGAAGGGCGGGCTCGAGGATGATCTCAAGCGCGGGCTCGAAGCGATGGGGTACAAGCTCGTGCCGCGCGGCCACATCGCGGACGCGCCCGGGATCGGAAAGAGCGCGGCGGGTTGGATCGGCGCGAAGGAGCCGCGGCGCTCGGGCGGCGGCGCAGCGGGTTGGTGAGCGCGCGCCTCAGTCGTAGTGCTTGAAGAGCGGCCAGTTGGGCGCGATCGGCGTGCGGCGATTTCTGCAGACGAAGATCTTCAAGTGGTTCTCGTACGGCATGACGAGCGGATGCTCGAACGTCGCGACGTGATCGACGTGCTCGTAGCGCTCGTCGAGCCCTTCGCCGGTGTGGTCCATCACGATGACGACGCGTCCCGTCGCGCCGTGCGCGCCCCACATCCAATAGTTGTTGTG
>JBBQXV010000421.1:0-5873 GCA_038209335.1 Polyangiales bacterium
TTACGTCTTGGTCGGCGCGCGCATGCCGAGCGTCCTCTTCGAGACGAGCTACATCTCGCATCCGACCGAGGAGCAGCGCCTCGGGACGGACGACTACCGGCAGCGGCTCGCCGACGCGATCGTCAACGCGATCAAGGCGTACCGCGAGGGGCGCTGACGCCCGACGCGATTCGATCCAACGTGTTGCGCAGCGAGGCGACGTCGCCGCGCGGCACCACCGCCGTTGCGCCGGCACGAAGCGCTTCGTCGCCGTCGTCGGAGACGATCACGACGCGCACGTGACGCGTCGCTTCGAGCTCGCGAAGTCGCTCGATCGCGCGTGCGTCGTCGAGCCACGCGGGATGATCCATCACCACCACGTCCGGATCGATCGCGGCCAGCGAGACGAGCGCTTCCACCGCATCCGCGACGACGACCACGTCGAACCGTCGGGCGAGCGCGCGCCGCGTCGCGGTCGCGATGACGTCGCCGACGATGCATACGCGCGCGCGCTGCGACGTGAGCGCTGCGGGCACTGGGTTCGCGTACGCGCGAAGAAACTCGATGACGTCGAGCCGGTGAAAACGCAGGTGACGACCCACCGTGCGCGTGGAGGCGAGCTTTCCCTTGTCGGCCCAGTTGTGGATCGTCTTGATGTCGACGTTGCAGAGGCGCGCGACGTCGGCGGCGGTGAGCCGAACCGGCAACGCGTTCATGCGGCGGGGGCGCCTTCGGGAAGCCAGCGATCGCCGCGAAGCACGAAGCGCGAGCGCCCCGCGATCCGCTGTGTCGGCACGTCGTGCTCGGGATCGCCCGGGAGCGCGAGCGCCATCGTCTCGCCCGCGGCGTCGACGTGGCGCACGAGGCGCGGGCAGATGGGATCGAGGCACGCGCGCGACGTCGCCGCGATGGCCGCCGCCGCGTTCGGCTCGATCGCGAGGAGCTCGAGGGTGCGGTGCGTCGGCGGCGCGAGCTGGACCTCGCCCGCATCGAAGCGACGGAGGATCTCGGCGGGGCGCGCCCAGAAGCTCGACGTCGTCTCCGCCGCGTCGTGCAAACCGCGTGCGTCGGCGTCGACCGTGGCGAGGAAGAAACGCGCGTCGAAACGGCGCGACTCGGCCGTCGGCGTGATCCACCGCGCGAACGGATGGAGCGCCGCGAGATCCAAGCGCAGCGAGCGCGCGCGCACGAGATCGAGGAGCGTGCGCGCGTTCTCCTTGTTCGCCAGCTCGGCGCGCAGCGCGAGGAGCGCGTCGTGGTCGAGCCGTGTGTTCGCGAGCGGGAGGAGCGCTGCTTCTTCGAGCGTCTCGCGGCACGCCGCGACCGCGAGCGCGCGGAGCGTGTCGTCGTCGGACGCGATCGGCGTGCTTGGAACGCGCGGCGACGTGCTCGCGGCGATCCATCCCGTGTCGCGATCGGCGTCGTCGAGCTTGCCGCCCGGAAAGACGATCGCGCCCCCCATGAAGCCGCTCTTCTTACTCCGCTCGACGCAGAAGACCTCGACTCCGCCCGCCGCTGCATCGCGCACGAGGACGAGCGTCGCCGCGTCGCGCGGGACGACCGCTTCGCGCTTCATGTCGATGTCGAGCATCAGGTCCCTCGCCTCGCGCGCCGACGGTCGTCTTGGGCGCGCTGTTGGATTCGCCTTTGCGCGTCGGCTTCTTCGACGAGCCACCACGCGTCGTGCTCCGGCGAATCGCCGACGCACTCGAGCACGATGTCGGCCGCGCGTTCGCAGTCGATCGATCCGTCGGCGCGCCCGGGGAGCTCGACGACCGCGCGCCGCACGCGCAGCCCTTCGAGCGCGCGGAGCAACCGGATGACGACGCCGCGAAACGCGTCCTCGCCGAACTCCGCGCGCGCGCCGAGCCCGAAGACGAGCAGCTTCTCGAACGGAAGCGACGGCTTCCCTTGCACCATCAGCACCTCGCCGCGCTCGCCGCCGAGAAACCCGGTCTTCGCGAGCGCGCTGAGCCGCCCCGACATTCGCCAGTCGAGCAGTCCCGCGAGACCGCGCAGTGGACGCTCGTCGCTCCACACCGTGCACGCGAGGAGCTCTGCGCTCGTCTCGTCGATGTGCCGCATGTCGGGAGGGAGAAAACGAAACTCCATGGCGCGTCTACCGGTCGGTGTCCTTGCGACCGAGCCCTTCGGCGACGCGGTTGAGCACGCCGTTCACGAACGCGCTCGATTCGTCGGTGCCGTACATCTTCGCGAGCTCGACCGCTTCGTCGAGGACGACCGCGCGCGGCACGTCGAGTCGGTGCATGAGCTCCCACGCACCGAGGCGAAGCACGTTGCGATCGACGCGCGTCATGCGTTCGAGCCGCCAATGCGCCGACGCTTTGGTGATCTGCTCGTCGACCGACGCGAGCGTCTCCGCGATCCCGCGCAGCGCGACGTCCGCGTAGTCGCGCCCCTCGACGTCCTCACCGAAGCTTCGCCAAAAGAGCGTGACCGTGCGCTCGGCGTCTTCACCGGACGCCTCCATCTGAAAGAGCATCTTCAGCGCAGCCTCGCGGCCGGTGCGACGTGCGCCCATGTCGTTCGCCTCAGAGCCCCGCCGCGCCGAGCGCACGCCCGAGCGACACCAGCTCGATCGCGCTCGTCGCCGCGTCCCACCCTTTGTTCCCGGCCTTCGTCCCCGCGCGCTCGATCGCCTGCTCGATCGTGTCGGTCGTCAGCACGCCGAACGCGATCGGCACGCCGGTCGACATCGCGACGCCGGCGATCCCCTTCGCCGCCTCGCCCGCGACGTAGTCGAAGTGCGGCGTCGAACCGCGAATGACCGCGCCGAGCGCGATGATCGCATCGACCTTCGCGCCCTTCTTCGTGACCTCGGCGATCCGCTTTGCGACGATCGGCAGCTCCCACGCGCCCGGCACGCGCACGAGCGTGACGTTGTCCATGTCCGCGCCGTGACGCCGCAGCGCGTCCATCGCGCCGCCGACGAGGTGGTCGACGATGAAGTGATTGAAGCGGGTCGCGATCACGGCGAAGCGCGCCCCGGTCGGGACGACGAGGTTGCCTTCGATCGTGCGCGGCTGACTCGTTGCGCTCATGGTCTCCTCATTCTCCGGTGGCGCCCAACATCGCGGTGAGCGGTACGCGCTCTACCACGTCGAGCCCGAAGCCGTGAATGCCGGCAATCTTACGCGGATTGTTCGTGAGAAACCGGATCTTGTTCAATCCGAGATCGACCAGCACCTGCGCGCCCAACCCGAAATCGCGAAACGGCGGATCGTTCGACGTGTCCGGCGGCTTGGCGCGGAGGACGGCGTAGTTGTCGAGCTCGGCGCGCGCGTTGCCGCGCGGCGGAAGATAGACGATGACCCCGCGCCCCTCGGCTTCGATCCGCGTGACGCACTCGCGAAGGTGAAGCCCGCCGTCGCGCGGCGTCGACGCGAACGTGTCGGCGATCGTCGAGCCGGAGTGAACGCGCACGAGCGGCGGCGGATCTCGCGGATCGCCGATGAGGTCGCCCTTTACGAGCACGATGAACTCGCGACCGTCGACCGACGACGAGTACACGCTCGCCTTCCACGTCGTGCCGGTCTGATCGAGCGTCACGGTGTTCTCGGCGACCCGCTTCACGAGGCGCTCGGTGAGGAGGCGGTACTGAATGAGATCCGCGATCGTCACGATGCGGAGCGCGTGTGTCTTCGCGAAGATCTCGAGGTCGGGCATGCGCGCCATCTGGCCGTCCTCGCGCATGATCTCGCAGATGACTCCGGCGGGCGTGAGATCGGCCATGCGCGCGAGATCGACCGAGCCTTCGGTCTGTCCGGTGCGCACGAGGACGCCGCCGTTGCGCGCGCGCAGAGGAAAGACGTGGCCGGGCGTGACGAGATCGTCGGGCGTCGAGCTGGGGTTCGCGGCGACGCGCGTCGTGTGCGCGCGATCGGCGGTGCTGATGCCCGTCGTCACGCCAGTGCGTGCTTCGATGCTGAAGGTGAACGCCGTGCCGAGCGGAGGTCCGCCGCGTCCGGGCGTCTGCATCATCGAGAGCCCGAGCTTCGTGATCTGCGCTTCGGTGAGCGTCACGCAGATGAGGCCGCGGCCGTGCGTCGCCATGAAGTTGATCGCGTCGGGCGTCACGAACTGCGCCGCCATGCAGAGATCGCCCTCGTTCTCGCGGTCCTCGTCGTCGACGAGGATGACCATCTTGCCGGCGCGAATGTCGGAGATCGCGCCGTTGATGCGTTCGAGGAGCTTGGGGTCGATGATTCGCAAGAGGGGAGCCTGTCTGTAGATTACACGTATCCGGCGCGCTTCAAGAGGTCCATCCAAGCGCCGTCGTCTCCGCCGAGCGCGCCGTCTTTCGCGACGTCGAGCATGCGCGCGACGTAGCGAGCGAGCAGATCGACCTCGACGTTGACCTTTGCTCCGGCGACGAGGGCGTCGAGGTTCGTCGCGCTCCGCGTGATCGGGATGATCGCCACCTCGAAGCGCGCGCCCGCGACCGTGTTCACCGTCAGGCTCACGCCGTTGACGCACACGGATCCTTTTTCAGCGACGTAGCGCGCGAGCACGGCGGGCAGCTCGAACGCGAGGACGATCGCGTCGCCGAGCGGGCGGCGCTCGACCACCGTCGCGACCGCGTCGACGTGCCCGGTCACCATGTGCCCGCCGAGGCGGTCGCCGAGCTTGGTCGCGCGCTCGAGGTTCACCGCGGCGCCGATGTCGAGCGCGCCGAGCGTCGTGCGCGCGAGCGTCTCGGCGGATGCGTCCATCTCGAAGCCGTCGGCCGAGATCGCGACGACGGAGAGGCAGCAGCCGTCGACCGCGATCGACTCGCCCATCACGAGCGGTTCGGTCGCGCCGAGCGCGCAGCGGATCGCGACGCGCGCACCCGGCCCGCGCGAGACGCGCGACGCGAGCGTCCCCTTGTCTTCGACGAGGCCGGTGAACACGTGGGACTACGTAGTGAAGCGCGGGCGGTGCGTAAAGGGCGCTCTATGCGAGATCGAACACGAGGACCTCGGCGTCCTCGATGCCTTCGAGCACGATTTCGCCCTCGTCGCTCGTTGCTGCGGCGTCGCCCGCGACGAGCTCCTGACCGCCGATGCGTGCGCTTCCGCGTGCGACGTGGATCCACGTGTTGCGGCCCTCGCGAACGACGTGCTTCACGCGCTCGCCGGCGTCGAGCAACGCCGCGTACACGTCGGCGTCCGCGTGAATCGTCACGCTGCCATCGCGTCCGCCCTGCGACGCGACCAGGCGAAGCTGCCCGCGCTTGTCGTCGGCGGAGAAGGTCTTTTGCTCGTAGCCAGGCGCGATGCCTTTTGCGGCGGGCTCGATCCAAATCTGGAGAAAGTGCACCGGCTCGGTCTTCGAAGCGTTGTACTCGCTGTGGCGGACGCCGGTTCCTGCGCTCATTCGCTGCACGTCACCGGGCTTGATCACCGAGCCGGTCCCGATCGAATCCTTGTGCTCGAGCGCTCCGTCGAGGACGTACGAGAGGATCTCCATGTCGCGGTGCGCGTGCGTCGGAAATCCCTGCGCGGGATCGACGCGGTCTTCGTTGATCACGCGGAGGCCGCGAAAACCCATGTGGTTCGGATCGTGGTAGTCGGCGAACGAGAACGTGTGATGGCTGTCGAGCCATCCGTGGTTGGCGTGGCCGCGCGCGGCGGCGAAGCGAACGGTGAGCATGGGCCGAGGATAGCGCGTCCTTCGCGCACGCGGTTCGGAGCGAATGCACTGGCGTCGTGGGTCGTCAGCCGCCTCGGCGACGAGACGATGCGGGCCGCGCGAGGGCACGCGGATGGCGGACGGCGGGAGGGGGTGCGCTTGACGGACCCCGGGCCGAACGCTAAGAACGCCGTTCGTTTTCCGGCTTAGCTCAGTTGGTAGAGCAGGCGGCTGTTAACCGCCGGGTCGCAGGTTCGAGT
>JBBQXV010000422.1:0-5855 GCA_038209335.1 Polyangiales bacterium
CGACGCTCGACGACGTGACGCGCGCGGCGCGCGTGTTCCGCACGTCGCTGTCGGCGACGGCGAAGCGGTGGACGACGATCGCGGAGGGGACCGCGTGCGCGTTCGTCGAGTACAAGGCGGGGCGCGTGCGGCACGTGGACGCTTCGGCGGCGTTTCGCGCGAAGATTTTTCTGCGTCGCGCGATGGGTGATCGATCGTGGGCGGACGCTTTGGTCGCGGAGGGCGTGGAGATCGCGGAGGAGACGGTGAGCGTGCCGGTGACGGATGTCGTGCTCAGTTGGGTTTGGCACTCGCCGTAGATCGTCGCGGGACACGCCCACGCCCGACAATGTCCGTCGCCCTCAGTTGTCGGGGCACGAGTGGGGCACGGCTTCGACCTTGTGGCGGATGGAGATGTCGCCCGAGAAGGCAGCTCCGGGGATCGCGGGGACGCTAACGTCGACGTAGAGCTGTTCCGAGCACGCCGTGTCGCTGTAGGTCGGGGTCTGGCATTGGCGGTCGGTTTGGTTGACGATCGTGATGTGCGCGCCGGCGATTGGCTGGCAGTTCGGCGCTACATAGTCGCCGTCCTTGACTCCGCCAGGACCGTTCGCCAAGCAAAGCGCTGCCAACGGCGGCCCGATCGGGGTCATCACCGGATGATCGTTCGGGCAAGTGCAGAGACTGACGCTGCCACCGTTCGTCGAGGATTTATCGATCGTCGCCAAAACGAGGACTCCGCCAGAGAGCGTGCCGTTGGCGAATTGCAGGTCGAACGCGTTGGCGGTCGCTCGAAACCCGCACATCACGCCGGCGCAGTGCTCTCCGGTGCCTTGGATGTTGTCGATGCTCAAGGGACACGCCGCCGCCAACGACGCCGTCGCGACGACGACCGACCCATTCAGGCGATCCTCGACCTTGCTCTCGCTGAGGCACTGCTTCCCGCAATGCGTCGCCGATGCGATCGCCACCGCGAGAAGAACAGCGACTCCGACCTGGCGAAGATCCACGAATGCGATCCAACACGCGGTCGGTGGTCCGGCGCGAACGACGACGCGGTGGCGCTTCCGCCGTTCAGCCGCGAACGCAAGGAGGCACGCTCTCGTCATTCGCGCGCAGCGCCGAGCTCGTCGACCGCGCTCCACAGCTTCGCGAGCGGAATCTCGAGCCCTGCGCAGCTCTCCGGCGCGAAGACGACGTCGCCTTCGAGCGCTTGCGCGATGAGGTAGCGCTCTGCATGAAGCACGAGCCGCTCGACCGTGCGGTGCTCGGGATCGACGAGCCAATACTCGCTCGTCCCAATCTGCGCGTACCACGCGAGCTTCGTCACGCGGTCGTAGCGCACACTGCTCGGCGAAAGAATCTCGACCGCGATGTCCGGGTGACCGTTCGCGAGCCCCTTGCTGTACCCGCGCGGCAAGTTCTCCTTTCGGAAGAACTGCACGTCGGGCATCACGCCGCGACTCTTCGAGATGCGGACTTTGTAACCTGAGCCAAACACCATCCCAGCGTCGTGCGCATCGGCCCATGTGCCCAGCCACTGAATGAGCAGCGCGACGATTCGTTCGTGGATCCCTGTGGGCACCTCGACCTCGACGAGCTCTCCGTCGATGAGCTCACGCAGGTCGTCCTCTTCGAGCTCGAGGAAGTCCTCCCACGTGTAGCGGCCGCCTTCGGGATTCACACCGACTTCGGGCATGCGGAGAGTATGCGGCATGGGCGGCTGTGGCGCTGCAGGAGCAGTGCATGTGCCGGATCGCGGGTGGCCGAATTCTCGATCGATGCACGCGGCGGGGGGTGTCCGGGACAGATCGAAGCCTGTCCTGGGACAGTCCGGGACACCCCCGCGATCGCAAATATCGGCGGAAAGCGCCCCTCATCTGAATGGCACGTCGCCTGCTGAAGCAGACGCCGATGCTACGATGCTGACCATGTCGAACGCTCCGAAGCGCACGCCAACCTTCGACGAGCTGTACGCCGAGATCGCGCGTCTCCCCGAGCACATCACCGCGCAGATCCTCGTCGCCGGCGTCCTCACGACAATGTCGCGCCCGAGCGCGGCGCACGATCACACGCTCGCGAACTGCGGGCGCATGCTCGATCGATTCGACCAACGCGTCGGCGGCCACGGATGGTGGATCCGCCAGGAGTTCGAAGTGCGCTTCCCCGGCGACCGCCTCGCCGTCCCGGATCTCGCCGGCTGGCGCGCGGACAAGCACCCCGAGCTCCCGGACGACAATCCGCTGCGCATCGTCCCCGATTGGTGCGCGGAAATCCTCTCGCCGAGCACGGCGTCGAGCGATCGCACGCTCAAGCTCCCGCTCTTCGCGTCGACGGGCGTCACGCACGTGTGGCTCGTCGATCCGGAGCTGCACACGCTCGAAGTGTACGAAACGATCGACGGCCGACCGACGCTCGTCGCCGTCGGTCGCGACGACGACGTGGTGGCGCTTCCGCCGTTCGGTGCTGAGGTGTCGCTGCACGCTTGGTGGCGAAAGCGCATCGAGCCGACGAGCTCTGCCAAGACTCTCTAGTTCAGAGACAGTTGCAGAGTGGATCGCCCGGCACACAGATGCAGAGGCACGCGCGAGGGCTCGACGGATTCGGCGCGGGACGTTGCGAGGTCGAGGTCGAGGTCGAGGTCGAAGTCGACGTCGACGTCGGCGGTGCGCTCGCGCTCGCCGACGGTGCGGCCGTCGCCGTCGCCGCCTCCTCGATCGTCGGTATCGGCTTCCCCGTCTCGAAGACAAACGTCGGCGGCGTCATCGGCGGTCTGTCGTCGCACGCGCTCCCCACCGCGACCCCCGCGCCTGCGAGCGCCGCCGCGACGAAGCGCGCGCGGCGTTCGAGCACAATCCTTTTCGCGTCCACGACGTCATCGTAGAGCACGCGCCGCGTTCGCGAGAGCCCCGCCGTGTGGTAGGGTTCTTTCGGGGTTTTGCGCGATAGTTCGGGCTGTTCCGACGTCGTGGGGGGAAATGTGACCAACGTGCTTACGAGGCGACGGGACCGGACGTGAACGCGGCATTCGGTCGATATCGACTGCTCGAACGGCTCGGTCAGGGAGGGATGGCCGAGGTCTTCAAAGCCAAGAGCTATGGCGTCGAAGGCTTCGAGAAGGTCCTCGTCATCAAGCGCATCCTCCCGGAGCTCGCGCGAAGCCAAGAGTTCGTGGAGATGTTCATCCACGAGGCAAAGCTCTCGGTGCGTCTGTCGCACGCGAACATCGTCCAGGTGTTCGATCTCGGGCTCGCGCCGGGCGGCGAGACGCTCGGGACGAAGCAGCCCGACGCCTATTACATCGCGATGGAGTACGTGCACGGGTTCGATCTCGCGACGCTCCTCGCGCGGTGCCGTCGCCAGCAGATCCCGCTCCCGCTCAACATGTGCGTTTTCATCGCGGCCGAGGTCGCAAAGGGGCTCGACCACGCGCATCGTCGCCGCGACGAGCAGCTGCGTCCGCTCGGGATCGTGCACCGCGACGTGTCGCCGCAAAACGTCCTTCTCTCGTTCGAAGGCGAGGTCAAAGTCACCGACTTCGGCATCGCGAAAGCGCGAGGCGTCCTCGAACGCAAAGAGCAAGACGACACGCGCGCGCGAAAGCTCCAGGGCAAGTTCGGCTACATGAGCCCCGAGCACGCGCGCGGCGAGGGCGTCGACGCGCGGAGCGATTTGTTTTCGCTCGGGACGATCCTCTACGAGTGCATCGCCGCGGTGAATCCGTTCCAAGCGCCGACGACGTTCGAGACGCTGCGTCGCGTGCAAGCGGGCGAGTATCCGCCGGTCGAGCTCCTTCGTCCCGAGGCGACGGCGGATCTCGTCGCGCTGTTGAAGCAGGCGATGGCGCGCGATCCCGCGGCGCGATTTCCGGACGCCGGGCGCATGTACGAAGCGCTCCTCGCGTTCCTCTACGCGCACGGCAGTCGGTACAGCGCGCACGATCTCGCGGAGTTCCTCGCCAAGTTCCGCGACGATCTCGCGGGGCCGCAGATCGCGCCGCTCCTCGAAGGCGAAGGGACGGCGGGGCCGACGGAGCGGACGCCGGTCGAGATCCCCGCGTCGCGATCGCCGGCGCACAGCGTCTCGCGCATCGAGAGCGGCGTCCGCGTGGTCGCGATGGATCGCGCCGCAGAGATGGGCGAGCGGCGCGAAGTGACCGCGCTCGTGATTCAGCTTCCGCGCGCGTCGGAGTCGGGCGCACGCACGCCGGCGCAGCTCGGCGACGCAGCGGCGCAGATCGTCGAGCGCTACGGCGGACGCGTGATCGAACGCGAAGGCGAGCGCATCGAGGCGCTCTTCGGTCTCGACGATCCCGACGGCCGCGACACCGAGGTCGCGACGAGGTGCGCGCTCGTCGCGCTCCGCAGCCTCGAAGCGCCCAAGCGCCCGAGCGCCGGTCTTCACACCGGACGCATCCACGTCTCGAGCACCGGCGAGCCGACGCAGGACGATCGCATGTCGTCGATCTTCACCACGGCACGCGAGCTCGCGCGCGTGCGCGACGGACGCGCGGCGATGTCGACGGCGGCGATGCGGCAGATCAAACAGCTCTTCGATTTCGAATCGCTCACCGACGTCGAGAACGCGATCCCGTCCGTCTCAGGCGTCCTCGTCAAAGAAGTGCGCACGCCGGCCGAGGCGTTCGGGCGCTTCGTTGGACGCAAAGAAGAGCTCCGCAAGATCGGCGAGCTCCTCGCGTCGGCGACCAAGCGCGTCGCGCGCGTCCTCACGGTCCGCGGCGATCACGGCGTCGGCAAGACGCGCCTCCTCTACGAGGTCGAGCGGCGACTGCGAAAAGGCGGGTACAACGTCGGCTTCCACATCGCGACGTGCGCGCCGCGCGGCGGCGAATTTCCGCTGTCGGGGCTCGTGTCGATGCTTCAGGTGTTGTGCGGTGTGATCGACGGCGACTCGCACGATCGCGTCGTCGCCGTGCAGCCGCGCCTCCGCGCGCTCGGCCTCCAAGAAGACGAGGTAGCGGCCGTGCTCACCGCGCTCGGCGCCACCGTGCCGCGCGCCGGCGGCAACGCGAAGACCGCGCTCCGCAACGCCTTCGCGCGCATGGTCGTCAGCCTCTGCGACGATCGACCGCACACGTTCGCGTGGGACGCCGCGCACGGCATCGACGAGGACAGCTTCGCCCTCTTGCACGACGTCTTCACCCGGCTCACCAACACGCGCGTCGTCTTCCTGTTTTCGGCGCGCGCCGGCTTCGCGCACAGGCTCGAAGCATCGACGGCGCACGCGTCGCTCGATCTCACCGACTTGGCATCGATCGACGTCGAGCGGCTCATCGCGCTTCGTCTCGGCGTCGATCGCGCGCCGGACGAGCTCGTCCGCTTCGTGCGCGAGCGCGCCGGTGGGCATCCGCTCTTCGTCGAAGAGGTGCTCAAGGGTTTGCAAGACGTCGGCGCGGTCACGGTCGCCGACAAGCGCGTCGTGGCGATGAAGCTCGTCGGGCAAGAGCTCGCGCTCCCGAAGACGCTGCGCGGCCTCGTCGCGTCGCGCGTCACGCGGCTCACAGCGGCGGATCGCGCTACGTTGCAAGCGGCGGCGGTGCTCGGCGATCCGGTCGACGCGACGGTGCTCGCGCAGATGGTCGGTCAGGCGATGCCCGCGCTCGAGCGATCGCTCGCGGCGCTCAAGGCGCGCGATTTTCTCGTACACACCGGCGCGACCGAGCTTCGGTTCACGTCGCCGCTCGTCCCCGAGGTCGTGGCCGACGCGCTGACGCCCGAGGCCGCGCGCGAGATGCACGCCGCGGCGGGGCACGCGCTCGAGGTCGTGCTCGGCGATCGCGCGTCGGAGCAGTCGGCGCGGATCGCGCGGCACCTGTACGAAGCGGGCGATCGCGAGCGCGCGGCGACGTACTTCGC
>JBBQXV010000423.1:0-5808 GCA_038209335.1 Polyangiales bacterium
TACGCCTTGATCGCGTTGACGATCGCGTCGGCGAGCCGCTGCCGGTAGTCGTCCGTCCCGAGGCGCTGCTCCTCGGTCGGATGCGAGATGTAGCTCGTCTCGAAGAGGACGCTCGGCATGCGCGCGCCGACCAAGACGTAAAAGCCTGCAGTATGCAACCCTCCGTCGTGCACGTCGGGGAAGCGCATGCGCAGTGACGCGAGCGCCGAGCGCTGCATCAGCTCGGCGAGCTTGGTCGATCGCGCGGCCTGATCGGCGAGGCGCATCGTCGCGAGGATCGACCCGAGCTCGAGGTTCGCCGCCTGGCTCGTCGCGTTCTCGCGCGCGGCGACGCGATCCGAGATGTCGTCGCGCGTCGTGTCGAGGATGTACGTCTCGACGCCGCGCCCTTTGCCGTTCTCGGAGGCGTTGCAGTGAATCGAGATGAACAGATCCGCGCCGAACGCGTTCGCGCGCGCGGTGCGCTCTTCGAGCGATACGAAACGATCGTCGTCGCGCGTGAGGACGATCTGCACCCCCTCCTTCGCGAGCACCGGGGCGACGCGATGCGCGACGTCGAGCGTCACGTCTTTCTCCTTGAGACCGGACGGGCCGATCGCACCGGGATCGTAGCCGCCGTGTCCGGGATCGAGGACGACGCGCGCGACGCTGCGACGTCCGCCGGCCTGCGCGACGCCGGGAGGTTGGCGCGCGACGTCGATCACGATGCGGAACGGCTCGAGGAGGTTGAAGACGCGGCGGTAGGCATGGCCGTCGAGCTGCAAGCTGACGCGCGCGCCCGTGCTCGTCGCCTCGGCGCCGAGGCGCGTGACGATGCCGGTCATCGCGACGTCGCGCGGCGCCGCGCCGACGTCGACGCCATCGAGCTCGATGAACGTTCGCGGCGCGCGTCCCCCCGCGCCCGCTTCGTCGCCCGCGCGAAACTTCGCCGGTCGATCGAGGACGATGACGACACGCGCCGATTCGCGCCCGGACCATTGCTCGATCCGAACGAGCTGCGGCGTCGCGCGCATCCGCGATCCCCCGTCGGCGACGGCCGCCGCGATTGCCCCCTCGCCCGCCAAGCCTTCGTCGATCGCCTCGAGCACACGCGCCGCAGGACGAAACGCGGACATCGCGGACAGAAGCGTCTCGATGGTCTGCGCGCACGCCGGAGCCGCGGTCGCGAAGCGGCGCTGCGCGCGATAGAGCTCCGCGTACGTCGCGCTCGCGTCGTGCGCGGCGTCGCCCGCGAGCCGCGCCGCGCGCACCGCCGCGTCGCACGCTCCCGCGATCGTCGGATCTTTCGCGGCGGCTCGGTAGATGTCGATCGCCTCCTTCGCGTCCTGCTCGCGGCCCTCGACGCGCCACGCGCGTTCGAAGAGCGCCGCCGCCGCGACGTGAAGCTCGACGGCGCGGGCCCCCGCCCCTTCCTTGAGCGCACGCGCCTCGACCGACTGCGCGAGCGCGAGCACCTCCGCGCGTTCCGGCAACGGCGCCGCCGCGTCGGCGAGATCGCGCGCGCGCAGAAGATCGGGCGCCGCCGGATCCGAGGGCGCCGCGTCCCCGCCCCCGCTCCGGCGCCCCGCGCACGCCGACGCGCAGACGAGCGCCAACGCCCACAAGATCGCCGCGCGCAACGTGGCAAGCCCGCCCCCAAAAGGAGCCCTTACACGCAGGCTCGCGCGCGAGGTATCCTCGGGTTGTCTGTCGCGGAGGAGAGCCACGTGTCCGATCCCCAATCGCCCATCCATCCCATATACGCGGACCGCGCAAGCGGCCAAACGTTTCCCGACGCGCGGTCGATGATCAATTTCTACATCGCGAGGTTCGGCGAACGCGCGGGCACAAAGCTCGAGCCCCTCGATGCGTCGGGCTACACGCAAGTTCGCAAGGGCTCGGCGAGCGTCGGAGTGAACGTGCTCGAAGATCACGGCGTGCTCCTCATGCTCGCGCCGGTGATGCCCGTGCCGCTCACGGGTCGCGAGACGTTCTATCGCCGGCTCCTCGAGCTCTCGTTCCTCGCGACGAGCGACGCTTCGTTCGCGATCGATGCACAAAAAGACGAGGTGTTCGCGCGCTCGCTGCGGCGCTTGTCGGGGCTCGACTACGAGGAGTTCGAGGACATCCTCGAGACGGTCGGAAAGGTCGCCGACGAGTGGGACGATTTGCTGCAAAAAGAGTTCGGCCAGCCCTGAGCCGCGTCCCCCCGTTTGTTGGATTCCGGGTGGGGTGGTAGGCTTAAAACGAGGGCGCTTCGGACATGGCCAATCCTGCTTTTGTTAACCCGAGGCTGACGCCTGCGCAGGCGGACGCGCTCGCCGCGACGTTTCGTCCGTCGTGGGAGCTCGACGAGCCCGCGACGTCGCCGGACGCCACGCTGACCGACGCCGACATCGCGCGCCTTCACGCCAACGGAAACGCGAACGGCGGGCCGCTCGCGGCGGTGCAGAACGGCCGCCACGTTTCCGAGGCGCATCTTCCGCCGCCGCCGCGTCAGGCGAGCGAGCCCGAGGACTCGGTCATCATCGACCGCAGCATCACCGCGAACGAACTGGCGCGCACCGCGCCCGCCGCGCCGCAACCACAAGCGCCGGCGTTTCCGACCGCGGCCGCGCCGCAGAACGCTCAGCCTGCGTCCGGCCGCATCGCGGTCGCGTCGCCCGCGGCTGGACCGATGCCCATGGGGGCGACGTTGCCCCTCGCGATCGCGCCACCGCAGCAAGCATACGCTCCGCATCAGCAAGCCCCTCAGCAAGCGTACGCGCCATCTCCGCAGCAGGCGTACGTTCCGCCCGCGCGCGCCGTCGCCATGCCACGAGCCGCGGTCGACGACGACTTCGCGCCGCCGCGCTCGAAGACCGGGCTGTTCATCGGTCTCGGAGCCGTCGGGCTCGTCTTGATCGCCGGCATCGCGATCGTCGTCGCAAAGAGCGGCGACGACACGCCGCCGGCGCCGACGTCGACATCGACCGCGCAGAAGGCCGAACCCGCGAAGCCGAACATCCCGCCGCCGCCCGCGCTGACGGACACACCGGCAGCCGCCACGACGACGCCGGCGACCGCGACGAAGCCCGACAAGCCCGATCCGCCGGCAAAGCCTGACAAACCGCAGAGGCCGGTCGCCGCGCAGCAACCGGCGGCGAACACGGATCCGCCGCCGCCGCCGAAGCCGCCGCCGCCGAGACCGCCGCCACAAAGGCCGACGGTGCCCGTCAAGGACGTCCCGTTCTGATCTAACGCTTTACACGACGCTTGGTCCCGGGAAGGATCCACTGCGTGAAGCTTCGACCGATTGCTGCCGCTTTGCTGCTCGCCTTTGCTCCCGTCGCGTCTGCGACGCCGCACCTCCAAGCCTTTCAAGCCGACGATCCTGGCACCGTCGCAGCGCGCGCGCGCTTCAAGGAAGGGGTCGCGCTCTCCGAGCAAGGACGCTACGAGGACGCGCGCGCCGCGTTTCTCCAGGCGTACGCGCTCAAGAAGCACCCCGACGTTCTCCTGAACCTCGCGGACAGCTGCCTCAAGAGCAACCACGTCCTCGAGGCCGAACGCTACTTCTCGCAGTACCTGCGCGAAGCGACCGACGCGAAGCCCGAGAAGCGCGCCGCCGCCGAGAAGGGCCGAAGCGATGCGCGCGCGAAGCTCGGGCGGATCGAGATCAGCGCGCCGCCCGGGACCGAGGTCACGGTCGACAACGATCGCATCGGGACGACGCCGCTCGACGGACCGGTCTTCGTCGAAGCCGGAGCGCACACGGTGAAGTTCAAAGGATCGGACGGCACCTCGGACACGCAGAGCGTGAGCGTCCTCTCCGGTCAGCAGCAGACGGCGAGGTTCGGAAAAGGGGGACCGACCACGCCCCCCGGACCGGTGACGCCACCCGTGACGCCGCCTTCGACACCCGGCGGCACCGACACGCCCGCGACGCCGCCTGCCTCGACGGGGAGCGACACGACCACGCCGCCCCCCGCAGGTTCGTCGGGGTCGAGCGCGTCGATCGACACGGGCACCGGGAAGAAGAACAACCTGCTCGCGCCGCCCAAGAACATGATCCCCGTCTTCGTCGGTGGCGGCATCGCGGTGGTCTCGTTCGGCGTCGCGGTCGTGGTCGGCATCATCTCGAAGGGGAGCGCGCAAGACGCCGCGAACAAGGTCGCCTTGGACATCAAGACGCAGGGCGGCGGCCCCGGCACGTGCACGGCGGCGACGACTGGCGCGGCAAACAAGTTCACGAAGGCGTGCAACGCGCTGAACAGCGACAACAACGACGTCAACACCGACGCGACGATCGGTAACATTGCGTTGGCCGTCGGGATCGTCGCCGCGGTCGGCACCGTCATCTACTACCTCGCCGCGCCGAAAAAAGATCCGACCGAGAAGAAAGCGATGATGCCGATCGTGACGCCGATGGTCGGTCCGCACATCGGTGGGTTGTCGATCAGCGCGTCCTTCTAGTCGAGTCGCCGGTCTCGGCGCGCGTCGGTCTCGATGCCGATTCTGCGCGCGCTCACTCACGGATAGCGGATCACACGCAGCGCCTCGGGTGACATGCCGTCGCTCCCGGGCTCGCGTACGAGCGCGACCGCCCAGCACGCGAACGCGTCGCAGCCGGCGTCGACGAGCGCATCCGCCGCTTGCTCGATGCGCGTCGGCGCACCGGCGTCGCCGGCCGGGCCGGCGAGCGAGCGATGAAAGAGCGCGCGGATCGGAGCGCTGGTCGCGTCGCTCCGCTTGCCGCGCTCGACCCACGCGACGACGAAGCCGCGGTCGGGCGCACCGATGAAGAACGGCCCGATCTCTTTTCCGCAGTCCGCCGGCGCGAGCAGGATGCGTGACTCGTCGCCGGCCCCCGACTTCCGATCGATCCGGAGCGCGTGGAGGCTCTTTCCGGTCGCGCCGGGATTTTTGCAGAGCTCGCTCTGGTCGTGCGTGTAGATGACGACGAGCGAGGAAGCATCTCCGTCGACCGCGGCGACGACGTCGTCGTCCGTCGACAGACGGTACTTGAGCTTTCGCCACGGAGAGAGCACGCCGTCGTCGAGCTCGCGCACCGACAACGCGCCCGACTCGCCGACGCGCACGAGGCCGAGCTGGTCTTTGACGGTGAAAGGTTGGTTGTCGCTGTCGTCGTCGTCGGGGAAATCCTTGTCGCGGCTCATCACGACGGGCATCGATGCGCCGCCTTGCCCGCCATCGCCGCCGCCGTCGCGAGCCGAGACGCTCGTGACCGCGAGATCGTCGTCGCCGGCGACGAGCGCGTGAACGCGATGATCACTGCAGACGAGCGTCGGCGCCGGTTCGGCCGGAAGCTGCAAGAGCTCGCGCGCTTCGTCGTCGCCCCAGCCACGCATGCGTACACGCGCCGGGCCACCGGGGGCGCGATCGATCCACGCGAGACCGTCGAGCGTCGCGCAGAGCGCAGAGCCCACCTCGACCGGCTTCCCCTTCACGTCGCCGCGCGCGCCGAGGACGACGAGGTAGCGCGCGAATTTTCCGTCGACCGCTCCGCGCCAAACCACGGCGACGCCGTCGCCGGCCGGCAAGACGCGGAGCTCGACCTCGGAGCTCCACTCGACGCCGACGAGCGCATCGACCGTCCAGTCGATCGCGCCGCTGGGCCCGAAGCTGACGACCGCGATCGTCTTCGACGACGCGACGAGCGCGGCGGCGACGACGCGCCCGTTCGCGAGGCGTGCTGCGGCGATGGGTGCGGAGAAACGCGCCTCACTCCGCGCGTCCGCGGGTCCCGCCGACCCGGCTGACGCGGACGGCGCGACGGCGTCCACCGAGACCGACGCGGAAGCCGACGCGCCGCCGGACGACGCGCTC
>JBBQXV010000424.1:0-5796 GCA_038209335.1 Polyangiales bacterium
TACGGATTCTCGTCGCCCGTCATCAGGAGATAGCCGCGCTTCTTCCGCTTCACCCAGCAATCCATCTCGGTGTGGCGCGCCGCGAAGTAGAGCGCGAGCTCGTACGACTCTTCGCCCGATCCTCCGCCGCCCCCTTCTAGGAAGCTCCAAGTCAGCCACTGATCCATCTCTTTCGCGGCCGACTCGAACTGACCGACCTGCAGCGGCGCGTTGTCGCTGATCGCATCGCCGACGGCCATGAAGAGGACCTGCGGATCGGCGATGCCGAGCGCGAGCACCGTGTTCATGAACGTCGGGAGCTCGCGACGTGCGAGCAGCTCCGGGATGTCGCCCATCGAACCGGTGACGTCGAGCGCGAAGACGATGCCGAACGAATTCGGGTGCCCCGGGCCGTCGCGACTCTCGCGCGCGCGAACGCCGAGCGGGTTCATCAGCGGATGGCAGCTCGTCTGCTTGAACACCTGCTCGCGCGCGAGCCCGGTGCGCGCCTGCGTGATGGCCTGATGCGCTTCGTGACTGTAATTGCCGAATCCCATGACGACTCCTTCTTCACATTTCGAACGGGACGTAGCGAGGCGGGCCGAAACATTCGACCGCGGTCTTCGCGACCTCTTCCTTCAGTAGCCATGCGTCATCGGACGACGCGGATCCGGTGGCGTGGGCGCGAACGAGATCGCGAAGAGGCGTCGGAACGCCGGACGGGAGCGCCGTCGCCGCGGGATCGCCGCCGAGCGCGCGCGCGATCGATCGCGCGATCATCGCGATGTCGGTAGCGAGCGTCGCTCGTCCGCCGAGCGCGACGTCGTCCGGATAGAACGCGCGCGCGGCGTCGCAGATCGCCGGAAGCGCCTCGCGCTCGGAGGTGCGCGTCGCGCAGGACCATCCGCAGAAGACGACGCCGTGATCGCGCGGGTGCACGAGGATGTGCCGCGGGAGAAGCGCGCCGTGAAGCCATCCGCTGCGATGAACCCATCCGAGAAGCTCGAGCGCGCGCCTCCACATCCACGCGGCCGCGTGGGGATCGATTCCGCCGCGGTAGCGCTCGATGACGTCGTCGAGCGTGTATTGGAATCCACTTCGCCACCGATAGACGAGCACCGGGCGCTTCCCCGCGACGAGACCGCGCGCGACGGGTTGTGGGAGGAGGGTCGAGAAGAACGGGGCGCCTTGCGCGTCGCTCTCGTGGAGCGCGTGGACGGCGCGCCATTCGCGATCGACGAGATCCGCGTCGGAGATCGCGCGGAGAACTTTGAGGATGACGCGCTCGACGACGCGACCGGTGCGCTCGGCGAGGAAGACGTCGGTGCTCTCGCCGGACGCGAGACGACCTTGCACGACGTACTTGCGTCCGGAGACGGTGCAGACGCGGCGCGGATCGATCGAAGCGTCGAGCGCGTCGTCGTCCGCATCGAGCGCGAGGCCCCACGATGCGGCGGGAACGCCGACGAGGGTGCGTCGGCAGTACGCGCACACCACCATGTCGTGCGCGACCGACGGCGCGATCGGCGCGCCGCAATATGGGCATTCGAGAGCGACGATTGTCATCTTCCCCCGCCAACAAAACGTAGGGGCCGCTCAGTGATTTGAACAGGGAGACCGGAAGCGCTTTCAGCCCTCTTGAACGGTGACCTTCTTCATCTGCACCGGCACGACAGGCCGATCGTCCGGATCCGTCTTCACCTTCTCGATCGCGTGAACGACGTCCATTCCCTCGATCACCTTGCCGAACACCGGATGCTTCGATCCGCCCGGCGAGAACCAATCGAGATACGCGTTGTGCACCGTGTTCAAAAAGAACTGGCAGCTGCCGCTGTTCGGCGCGCCCGTGTTCGCCATCGAGAGCGTGCCCGGCTCGTTCGACAGCTTCGCGTCCGCCGGATGCTCGTCCTTGATCGTCCCGTCCGGTCCGTCGCCCGTCCCGGCGCGGCGGCTCTTCGGATCTTTGCTGTGTGGGCAGCCGAACTGCAGCATGAAGCCGTTGATCACGCGGTGAAAGTGCAGACCGTCGTAGAAGCCCGCCTTCGCGAGCTTGACGAAGTTGCCTGCGGTGATCGGCATCTTGTCGATGAAGAGCTCGAGCTTGATGTTGCCGAGCGATGTCTCGAGGAGCGCTGTGGGGTTCGCCATGGTCCGCGAAAGTTACGTCGCTCGGACGCGCCTCACAAGCGCTCTTCGCACGCGGCGCGCGTCACGGCGTGGCGGTAGTCGAAGAGGCGTTCGAGCTCGCGACGCGCGAAGCCTCCGCCGAAGATGCGACCGAGCGCGCCGAGCGGGAGCTCGTAGTCGATCTCGTCGGTGAGCACGCTCTCGTTCGCGCCGCGCGGAGTGACGACGTGACGATGCAACCATTTCGCGAACGGCCCTTTGATCATTCGATCGGCGAACATCCGACCGGCTTCGTATTCGACGTGCTCGGCCTCCACCGTCTGCCACACCGGACCGATCTTCACGCGCACGACGACGCGCGAGCCGACGCGGAGCGACTCCGGTGCCTTCACGATCTCGCTCTTTTGCCACGGCGGTTGCAGCCGCGCGAACGCGTCCGCGCGCTCGTGAAACGCGAACACCGTCTCCGCGCTCGCCGCGAAGACGCTCTCCTTTACGAAGCGCACGTGCGTCTCACGTCGCGTCGAGCGCGGCTTTGATTGCGGCACGGAGCTCGTCGCCCTCGGGCTTCACGCGACTCGTGAACCCGCGGAGCACGCGGCCGTTTCGATCGACGAGGTACTTGTGAAAGTTCCACTTCGGCGGGCCGTCGACCTTCGAGGCGAGCGCGTAGACCGGCGAGACGTTGGCGCCCGACGTCGTCACCTTCTCGAAGAGCGGGAACGTGACGTTGTATTTGCTCGCCGCGAACGCCGCGATGTCGTTGGGCGAGCCGGGCTCCTGCTCTCCAAAATCGTTCGATGGAAAACCGAGGATGACGAAGCCCTTCGGCGCGAGCTCTTCGTAGAGCTTCTCGAGGCCGGAGTATTGCGGAGTGAAGCCGCATTCCGACGCGACGTTGACGAGGAGCGCGACCTTGCCTCGGTACGCGGAGAGGGGCGCGGCGGTTCCGTCGAGGCGGTTGACGGTCAGATCGTAGAGCGACGCCGCCGGCGCCGACGCAGCCGACGACGACGCGGCGGCGCGTGTGTCGGAGTCGACGCGCGCGGACGGCTTGCACGCGGGCGCGACGAACGCGCACACGGCGACGACGAGGCAGAGGCGGAGGCGCATCGATCCCAAGCCTAGGCGCTCGCGTTCAAAAGTCGATCTGCATCCCCATCTCGACCACGCGCCCCGGCGGTAGCCCGAAGTATGCGGTCGCGGGCACCGAGTTGCGCGAGACGAACGCGAAGAGCGCCTTGCGCCAGCGCCACATGTGCGACGTCCCCGTCGGCAACAGCGTCTCGCGACCGAGGTAGTAGCTCGTCTGATCCGGAACGAGCACGAGCCCGAGACGCCCGCAGTCGCGAAGCGCAGACGGCACGTCGGGATGTTGGATGAAGCCGTACCGAATCGTGACGCGCGAGAAGCCCTCGGCGAGGCGTTCGACCTGGATGCGATCGCGCGACGCGACCTCCGGGATGTGGATCGCGGACACCGTGAGGAGCACGACCTGCTCGTGGAGACACTGGTTGTGCTTGAAGTGGTGGAGCAGCACCGGCGGCACACCGTTCGGGTTCGCGGCCATGAAGACCGCGGTGCCCTTCACGCGCATCGGTTTGCGGCCGGCGAGATCGGCGAGGAACATGTCGATCGGGAACATCGCGTCAGCGAGGATCGCCGCGAGGTGACGGCGGCCGCTGTTCCACGTCGTCATGACGGTGAAGACGATGAACGCGAGGACGATGGGGAACCAACCGCCGTCGAGGATCTTCGCGCTCGTCGCGCCGAAGAACGCGAGGTCGACGATCAGGAAAGCTCCGGCGAGCGGCGCGGCCTTCCATGCGGACCACTTCCACGTCCGCGTCGCGACGACGTAGTACGTGACGCTCGTGATCGCCATCGTGCCGGTGACCGCGATCCCGTACGCGCCGGCGAGCGCGTTCGAGCTGCGGAAGCCGAGCACGAGCCCGATGCACGCGACCAGGAGCATCGCGTTGATCTCGGGGATGTAGATCTGCCCTTCGGTCGTCTTCGACGTGTGGACGATCGTCACGCGCGGAAAGAAGCCGAGCTGCACCGCCTGTTGGGTGAGCGAGTACGCGCCCGAGATGAGCGCTTGCGACGCGACCACCGTCGCCGCGGTCGAGATGATGACCGCCGGGTAGAGCGCCCACGTCGGAACGATCGCGAAAAACGGATTGGCCGCGAGATCGGGATGGCCGAGGAGCATCGCGCCTTGACCGAAGTAATTGAGGAGGAGCGCCGGGAAAACCAAGATGAACCACGAACGCCGAATCGGTCCCGCGCCGAAGTGACCCATGTCGGCGTAGAGCGCCTCGGCGCCGGTGATCGCGAGGACGACGCCGCCGAGCACGAGGAACCCGTGCCCCTTGTGCGCGACGAAGAACGTGACCGCGTTGCGCGGATCGATCGCCCAGAGCACGCTCGGGTTCTTCACGACCTGCACCGCGCCGAGGACGGCGATGCTCGAGAACCACAGAAGCATCACGGGACCGAAGACGCGTCCGATACCGGCCGTCCCGCGTTTTTGCACGAGGAAGAGCGCGAGGAGCGTGACGACGGTGATCGGCACGACCGCGGGCTTCAGCGCCTTCGTCGCGACCTCGAGCCCTTCGACGGCGGAGAGAACCGAGATCGCGGGCGTGATGACACCGTCGCCGTAGAGGAGCGCGGCGCCGAACAGAACGAGGAGCACGATGAATCCCGGTCCCGCGATCCGCCCTTTGACGACTTTCTTCTTCGCGGCAGGGACGAGCGCGAGGAGCGCGAGGATGCCGCCTTCGCCGTGGTTGTCGGCGCGCAAGATGAACGTCAGGTACTTGATCGTGACGACGAACGTGAGCGTGTAGAAGATGAGCGACAAGATGCCGAGGACGTTCGCCGCGTCGGGCGTGACCGAGTGCTCGCCTTGGAAGCACTCCTTCATCGCGTAGAGCGGGCTCGTGCCGATGTCGCCGTAGACGACGCCGAGCGCCGGAATCGCCAGCTTCCAGCCTGCCGCGCGGTGCTGCCCCTCCGAATCCAGCGTCGGAGAAGACGCGGCGGCCGCGCGAGACGCGCGGGTCTGATTCGTGGGCGGCATGGGTTGCGAGACAGACTAGCAAAGCGGCGCGTCGTTTCGACGTATCCTCAAAGCATGCGGCGTGCGATGGTCCCCCGATTTTTGGCCTGCGCTGCCGTGGCGGCGCTCGTCGCGATCGCGGGCGACGCGCGGGACGCTGACGCGAAGCAGGATCTCGGCGCGAACGTCCATCAATCGTCGACGACGGGGCCCGACGCGACGCGCGACGCGAAGCTCGGTTGGGTTCGCATCGACGTGAACTGGGTCACGGCCGAGCCGACGCAAGGGCAGTTCGATTTTGCGATCCTCGACACGGTCGTCGACGCGGCGCGCGCGCGGAATCTGCAAGTGCTCGCCGTCCTCGCGTACACGCCGGCGTGGGCGTCGACCGGCGACACGAAGAGCGACGGACCGAACAACGACGTCCCGACGGCCGGCACCTACCCGGCGTTCGTTACGGCGGCGGTGAATCACTTCAAGAACCGGGTCACGCACTACGAGATCTGGAACGAGCCGAATCTCGGTGGGTTCTTCGAAGGAACACCTGCACAATACACGAGTTTGATTTTGGTCCCGGGTGCGGACGCAGTGCACGCGGCGTGCGCGACATGCACGGTCGTCGG
>JBBQXV010000425.1:0-5778 GCA_038209335.1 Polyangiales bacterium
CGGCGGCTCGCTGCGGGTGCGCGCTCGGCTGGCCGGCAGGAGGCGGTCCGCTCGGCTCGGGCTCGCCGCGGATGCCGTGCTGGAGATCTTGCTGCGTGTCGCGGAGTCCTGTGTCGAGGCTGTGGCCCGCGTTCTCGAAGGCGCGGCATCCCGTCGCGAGCGCAAGCGCGCTCATCGTCAGCGCGATCATCAGACGCCGAATTCCAGTCGAAGTGCTCATGTCGCTCCGTCTTCTGCAACCTACCGGCCAATCGCCGGCAGCGGCGGCGGCCGAGCGGCGCCGCGCGGTATGGCCGCGCGTTCACGCTTTGGCTGTGGCTTCGAGCGCGGCAGCGAGCGCGGCGACGTAGCGATCCGAGCGGTCGACGAGGCGCAGCGCTTCGGCGCGCGTTCGCTTGCGCGAAAAGAGCATACGGAACGCGCTCCCGAGCGCCGCGATCGATTCTTCGGAGACGCCGCGGCGCCGGAGGCCGACGACGTTGAGCGCTCGCACGCGCGCGCGATCCCCCTGCGCGATGACGAACGGTGGGACGTTCCCCTCGCACATCGCTCCCGCCGCGACGAACGCGCTCTCGCCGACGCGAACGAACTGCGCGACCCCCGCGAGCCCGCCGAACGTCGCCCAGTCGCCGACGACGGCGTGCCCCGCGAGCTGAACGGCGTTCGCGATCACGCAGCGCGATCCGACCACGACGTCGTGCGCGGCGTGCGCGCCCACCATGAACAAGTTGTGGTTGCCGATGCGCGTCGCGCGCCCTTCAGTGCCGCCGTGAACGGTGACGTGCTCGCGGAGCACGTTGTCGTCGCCGATCTCCGTGGCCTCACGCGACTGAGGTCCGCCGCCGCGCTTTTTCGCCTGCGGTGCGCCGCCGACGACGGCAAACGGATGGATCACGTTGCGCTCGCCGATCGCGCACGGCCCGTGGATCACTGCGTGCGCCATCAGTCGCGTGCCGCGCGCGATCCTCACGCCGGCGTCGACGATCGCGTACGGCCCGATCTCGACGTCGTCGGCGATCTCCGCACGCGCGTCGATGATCGCGGTCGGGTGAATGCGCGGGTGCTGCGTGCTGCGAAAATCGGTCATGGCCTACGCGTTGCGGTCGACGACGCTCGCGAGAAGCTCGGCCGACGCGCAGAGCGTCCCCTCGACGAACGCCTCGCCTTTGAACTTCCAGACGTTCGTCCGGTGGTGCGCGATCACGACCTCGAGATCCAGACGATCGCCCGGCGTGACTGGGCGCCGAAACTTCGCTTTGTCGATCCCGAGAAAATACATGAGCGAGCTCCCCGCATCGAACGGCTCGCTCGCGTACGCGAGGATGCCGCCGATCTGCGCGAGCGCTTCGAGGATGAGGACGCCCGGCATGATCGGTCGCTGCGGGAAGTGCCCTTGGAACCACGGCTCGCCCATGGTCACGCATTTATGGCCGGTGATTCGCTCGTTTGGGATGACGCTCGTCACGCGATCGACCATCACGAACGGCCAACGGTGCGGCAGGATCTGCAGGATGCGATCGATGTCGAGCGTGGTCGCGACTTTCACGTGCGGATCTCTCGGTAGAGGCGGGCGAGCGCGCGAAGCCAGCGCGTGCGCGGGACGGCTGGATATCCTGCCACGACGGCACCGGCAGGTACATCGCCGATCACGCCGCTCTTCGCGGCGATCCGCGCGCCGTCGCCGATCGTGACGTGATCCGCGATGCCGACTTGGCCGCCGATGAGCACCGCTTTGCCGATCTTCACCGAGCCCGCGAAGCCTGCTTGCGCGGCGATGATCGTCCCTTCGCCGATGTCGCAGTTGTGCGCGACGTGGCACTGCGCGTCGAGCTTCGCGCCGCGTCGGAGGATCGTCGGGCCGAGCGTCCCCGCGTCGATCGTGCAAAGCGGTCCGATGCTGACGTCGTCCTCGATGACGACGCCGCCGAGCTGAGGGATCGCGCGCACCGCGCCGTTGGCGCCGAACGCCCAACCGAACCCAGGTCGTCCGATGACCGCGCCGTCGCCGATCCGAACGCGATGGCCGATGCGAACGCGCGGCGCGAGGACGACGTGCTCGCCGATGTTCGCGTCGACGCCGATCTCCGGCTGCGTCCACGGCGCGTCGCACGCGTCGAGCAAGTCGGCGAGCGCCCACGTCGCGTACGGATGCACGATGCACGCGACGCCCGCGTCGATTCGCTCCGCCAACGACGCGTCCAAGAGGAGCACCGCGCCCCGCGCCGCCGCCGCGTTCGCCGCGCGCACGAACCGCGACGCGAGCACCGGCGCGACGTCGCCAGCGCCCGCGATTTCCACCCGCGCGACACGCTCGACCGCCGCGCGTCCATCGCCGCGCAGCTCACCGCCGAGACGATGCGCCAGCTCCGCGAGCGTCGTGCGAGCGAGCGCGATCACGAGCGCGACTAGGGAGCCGGAGCCGAAGCGCTCGGCTTCGGTGCGGCCGCGCCGCCGCCGTTCGCCAGTTGGATGACGCGATCGGTCAGATCGAGATCCACGCGAACGTACGCCACCGTCACCTTGTCGACGATGAGATCGTACCCCTCGGTGTTTGCCATCCGCTTGATGGCCGCCTGCACGCGCTCGACGATAGGATCGGTGAGGTTCTTCTGCTTCCGCTCGAGCTCTTTGTTGTATTCGACGAACGTCGTCTGAAGTTCGAGCATTTGCTTCTGCCAGTCGTCGAGCCGCTTCTGGAGCGCGTCTTTCGAGATGACCTTGGCCTGCCGCTCGATGTCCTCGCGCTGCTTCTGCAGATCCGTCTGTTTGCGGTTCAGCTCGAGCTGGCGGTTGTCGAACATCCCCTTGAGCGCGTTCTGCGCGCGGATGCCGTCCTCGGTCTGCGAGACGGCGCGCTGAACGTCGACGACGCCGACCTTCATCGTCGTCCCCTGCGCTTGGGCGACGGTGTGCCCGAAGACGAGGGCGAGCCCTGCGAGGAACGTCGAGGCGAGCACGAGCCGGAGGTGCGCGTTCATGGCAGGCCGCTGCGTACCGAATGCGGTGGCGTCGGTCAAGGAGAGGGCAAGGGAGAGACGCCGAGAGGGAACGTTCGTTTACACCCGAACCGGCCAGAAGGTCGCACCCTGGGACGCACAGCTAGGGCAGCGTGACTTGTGTTTCCCAGAGAAAGCGCCAAATTGCGCTGTCCCCCTGCGTGTCTCGTTGGGTTGTGGCGGTGGCACGCGGCGTGGATACTCCCAAACCGCGATTGGCTTTTCCGGAGGCGACGAAGATGGCGGCGACGAACATGCGTGCGGTCAACGGGGTACGCGCGGTCAGCCGCGTCGGGGCTGTGATGGGGGCGCTCTCGGTGCTCGGCGCGCTCCTCTGGAGCGGCTGTGGTCCGTCCGACAATCGCTACTACTGCGACGCCAACGGCTGCTACACGTGCGACGGCTACGGCTGCAGCCCGGTCACGCCGGACCCTCCGAAGCCGTGCACCGGCAACGCGAGCTGTCCGACGGGATCGCTCTGCACCGATCAAGGCTGCGAGAAGACCTGCCAAGGGGACGCCGACTGCGCGCAAGGCACCGTCTGTAAGAACGGCGTCTGCGCGTCGCCGAGTCAAGACGCTGGAACCCCGCACGAGTGCACGACCGGCACCGACTGCGGCGCGGGCAAAGCGTGCGTCGGCAACAAGTGCCAGGCGTGCGGCGGTGCGGGCAACGCCGCGTGTCCGTGCGCGTCGCAAAGCGAGTGCACGACCGCGGGCGACGTGTGCGTCGCGGGCGCGTGCGCGCCGAACGGCTGCAACACGAAGGCCGACTGCGGGAGCGGCAAAGCGTGCGTCGCAAGCCACTGCCAAGCGTGCGGTGGAACGAGCGGCCCGTGCCCGTGCACCGGAGCGGGCGATTGCTCGACGAGCGAGCAATGCGTCGCCGGATCGTGCACGCCTGCGCAGAACGTCTGCAAGTTCAACAGCGAGTGTACCAACGGGAAGGTGTGCGCCGACGGGCAGTGCGTCGCCGAGTGCTCGGCGACTGCGGCGTGCGACACGGGCTTCTCGTGCGTGAAGGGTGTCTGCCAAAAAGATCAGACCGGGATGACCTGCACGAGCGACGCCTCGTGTCCGATGAACGCTCCTCATTGCGTCGCCGGCGCTTGCGTCCCGGCGTGCACGATGGACGCGCAGTGCGGCGCGGGCAATTACTGTAACCAAGGCGCGTGCGTCCTCGATACACGCCCGAAGCCGAACTGCAGCGGCGACTCCGAGTGCAACGGCGCGGCGCAGCACTGCATCGGCGGCTATTGCCGGTACAGCTGCACGAGCGACGCGCAGTGCAAGACGATCGACGCGCGCATCGGGTACTGCGCGATGGACATGGTCTGCCGCACGCAGGCCGAGGCGCAGCCGCAGTGCACGTCGAAGTCGCAGTGCGCGGCGAACCAGGATTGCATCGGCAACGTCTGCCGCTGAGTCGCTGCGAAACGCTTCGTCACGGACAGACGTTCGGCGTGCCGCTGTTCTGCGTCGCCGTGTAGTTGGTCGGCCCCGTCGTGATGTGCTGCTTGATCGCGTCGACGAGGCATTGGCGGAGGAAGAGATTCTGCGACACCGTCATGTCCCCTGTCACCGTCGTGAGCTGCGCCAAGCTCAGGTTCGTCAGCGCGTTGGTCATGACGCTGAGATCGCCGGTCACCGTCGTCAGCGCGGCCATGACCATCGTCGTCATCGCGACGTTCGAGCTCACGGTCAGTGATCCCGTCGTCGTGAGGTTCGCGATGCCGAGCACTGCGAGCACCGGATTGAACGCGAACATCGTCCCGCCGGGGCTCGTCGTCAGCGCAGGAAATCCGATACCTGTCAGCGCGTGATTTCGAACGATCGAGATCCCGCCGGTCACGGTCGTGAGCGCGGGGAAGGTCGTGCGGGTCAGCGCGAACGTGTCGCTGATTTCCAAGCCGCCCGCCGTGACGACGGCATGAAGCTCGACCGCCGCGAGCGCGGACGCACCGATGATCCGGATGCCTTTGCCCACCGTCGTCAATGCCGGCGCGCTCAGCGTCGTCAACGCCGGATCGTTGCCCACGCCCAAGTCCATCCCGACGCTCGTCAACGCAGGGAACGTCGCTGTCGTCAGGGCCAGGTCGTTGTCGACGTTCAAGCTGCCCGTGACCGTCGCCAGCGCGGGAAAGCTCGTGTCGAGATTCGTCAGCGCCGGGTTGCTGTCGACACCGAAGTTGCCAATGACCGTCGCCAAGAGCGGAACGCTCAGCGTCGTGAGCGTGTCGTGGTTCACCACGCGAAAACCATTGCCGGCCGTGGTGAGCATCGGCAAGGACAACGTCGTCAGCTTGGGTTGCAGCGCGAAGCTCACGAAGCCGCTCACCATCGAGACGATCGGGAGGCTGACCGTCACGAGCGACGAGTTGGAGTTGATGCCGAGATTGCCGGTCACCGTCGTGAGCAAAGGCATGCTCACGCTCGTCAATCCTCCATTGGTCTCGACGGTCACGTCGGCGCTCGACGTCGTCAGTGCGGGGAGGCTCAGGCTCGTGAGCGCGCCGTGGTTGGTGACGTTGAATCCACCGACGGTCGTCAGCGCCGGAAAGGCGAGGCTCGCGAGCACGCGATTGTCGGTGAACGTCACGCCCTGCCTGACCGTCGTCAACGCTGGCAGACTGAAGGTCGTCAGCGAAGTCGCGAGAAGGCGCAAGCTCCCGACGGATTTGAGCGCCGTCGCAGGAGGCACGAGCTCTTGCGAGCCGAGAATGTTGATGAAGAGCTCTCCGGAAACGTCGGTGCACCCGCCCGCGACGAGCGCACGCCATTGG
>JBBQXV010000426.1:0-5737 GCA_038209335.1 Polyangiales bacterium
CGAACGTCGTGCTCTTGGTGTTCTGGGTGACGCTCGCGAGGATCATCGGCCGCGCGTGGATAGATGCTCGACGCGAAGATCAAGGTGCACTCGGTGGCGGTGGAACCGAGCTGAAGCCCGCGCCGCGCAGCGAAGTTGACGACCACCCTGACGCGGCGGATACAGCGCCGCGTGAGCAACGAGCGGCTCGGGGCCTTTCAATCGTTCCTCGGCGCGATCGGCGCTGCGTTCATTCGCCTCGTCGTGCGGCTCTTCGGTCGAACCGTGGACGTCGCGCAAATGCCTTGGTTGGCCGGCCCGATCGGTCCGTCCGACGGCGCCATCGGAGATCGTCCTTATGCGCTCGTCGCCGAGCGCGAGAAGCTACGCGTCGATCGATCGCCGGAATGCGCCGGCCTCGTCCCCGACTTCGACGTGCTGCAAGGATCGTCGTTCGACGTCGCCGCGTGCGACCGCGAGGTGCGTCGCTTCTACGAGGAGACGTCGCGCTATCAGCTCGACGTGTGGAGTCACGCGCCGTTCCCCGGCCGCCTCTTCCTGTGGCTGATCGTCAGCACGGTGAGCCGCACGATGAATCAGCTCAACTTCCCAGTGACCGCGATGGAGCTCGCGCGCGGAATGACCAGCGAGGTCATCCCCATGAAGAACGACGCGGGCGACACCATCTACACGGGTTGGCTCCGCCGCGCCGCCCTCCACGGCCGCGTCGTCTATACGGGTTTCTACGCGAGCGAAAAGCCTCCGGGCCACGCGTCGCGCTGCGTGAAGGTCGTGTTCCCGTTGCCTCGCGGCAACGCGACGGTCGTCTTGAAGCCGCTGCTCGAGGACGGACGCTTTCGCTTGCTCTCGGTCGGCGAAAAATTCGGTGACCCCGGCTTTTACCGCGTGGTCGACGTCGGCGACGGAAAACGCAAAGCGCTCTATCTCAAGACGCTGCGAGAATATTTCACGGTCTACACCGACGACGAAGGCGTCTTGCGCTGCGATCACGAGGTGCGCTTCTTGGGGCTCGTGATGCTGCGCCTGCACTACCGAATGACGCCGAAGCTCGCCAAAGCGGCGTGAGTCTCCGAGCGCGCGTCGCAACGGTCGCCGAGATGATCGACTTCGTCGAGCACCACCTCCATCCTTCGCGCGGAGGCTCGACGTGAACCCTTCATCCCTCTCCGCCGCGAAATCGCTGCTCGGACCGATGCTCGCGATGGTCGCGCTCGCGTACGCGTCGGGCCTCTCGGTCCTCCTCACGCGCATGCACGACGTCCGCCGCGGTCGCGACGCGCGCTTTTACGAGAACTACACAGGCGGTGGTCCGCCGGCGGTCGAACGCACCACGCGCCAGCTCGCGAACGTCTTCGAGTTCCCTGTCCTCTTCTTGGCCGCTGCGTGTCTCGCGTGCGCGTGCGGCGTCGTCCGTCCCGGCCTCATGCGCCTCGCGTGGGTGTATGCCGTGCTTCGATGGGTGCACGCGATCGTTCACCTGACGCCGCGCCTCAACCGCACGTGGCTTCGCGCGTCGGTGTTCTTCGCGTCGAACGTCGTGCTCTTGGTGTTCTGGGTGACGCTCGCCAGGATCATCAGCCGCGCGTCGTAATCAGCGCCGACTCAGCCCGTGAGGCGCGCCCGCGATCGCGCGCTGCCGTACCGCGCGGGCGTCGTCCCCACGATGCGCCGAAAGTGCCGCGTGAGCTGCGCTTGATCGTAGAGCCCGACGCGCGGCGCGAGGTCGGACGCGCGCACGCCTTGAGCAAGGAGCTGCTTCGCGCGTTGGATGCGTAAATGCGTGAGGTACGCGTGCGGCGGCAGGCCGACCTGCGCGCGGAAGGCGCGGCACAAGTGGAACTTGTCGAGCTCGGCGTACCTCGCGAGATCGTCGAGCGAAACCGACTCGGCGAGCCTCTCGCGCAACAGCTCGATCGCGCGACGCACGGGCCGCGTGTGCGATGTGACAAGCCGCCGTCGACCCGACGAGCCGACGAGCCGTCCGACGAGCTTTGGTTTCGGTAATAGCTTAAAAGTTATTCATTGAAAGCTACTGAAAATTACGGATAGCTTAGAAGCTAATAAGGCTTACAATTAGTTTATCATAGATAGTTATGAAGAGCTCATTGATAACTAAAATATTAGTATATGTTTGCTTCAAAGCTCTTCGCGATAGCCTCGAATCTTTCGTGAAAAACCTCGTATCTCTGTGCGAGTGATGTAAGCTCAGCAACGTCGACCTTCACCGGAGAGGAGAGCTCGCCATGTCCCGAGCGCGTGCGTCGAAGGCCAAGATTCGAGCGCTGCTCGCGAGCGCGGAGCCGATCATCAGGCCGCCGCCTGAGGACATCGTGGTGCAGGCGCCGCCGCAGGGCTTCGTCAAGGCGGACCTGCGGAACACGCGTGCGTGGAAGCCGCGAATGGTGGAGCTCGACGCGATGGGCGACAGCGTCGCCGAGATCGCCGCGTTCGACGATTACGCGGAGGTCTTCGGGAGCCTGACGCCGGCGGCCGTGCACGTCGCGCAAGCCTTCGACGCGGCCCACCGATGGTCGAGGCTGCGTCACGCGAACGAGGCGTGGGCTCACTACTTGGCGACCCAAGAAGGCCTCGCGTGGAGAAGGACGCGTCCCGTCCTCGCGCGCTTCAAAGCGTCGTATCACTTGGCGGTGCAGAACGATCCGGCGCTGGCGTTGCGATTCCCAGCGCTCCATCGACTCTGCACCTTCGGCAAGGTGAACGCGCGCAAGGCCGTCGCGACTCGGGCTCGCGCGAAGAAGGCGGCCGAGGCAGCGAGCGAGGTCAGCTCGAGCGAGGCGACGTCGACCGAACCGGCGACGTGATCGCGAACGCCTGCCCCGCGAATCACTTCATGCGAGGCGCGCGCTCCGAGTCTTGATCGTCGTCCGCCAGCGCGGTCTTCGCGAGCCTCTTCAACCAAACCGCGAACGGCACGACCGAAAACAGGCCGAGCAACGAGAGCGTCGCGGCAGCGGCCGGGTACGAGCGATAGAGCGCTTGCGCGGCGAACAAGCATGCGTCGAACGTGCCGTGCAGGAGGACGGCGACGCAGAAGCCGCCGCGGAAGCCGATGCCCGTGCCGTCGAAGCGCTTCTTCGCGCCGAAGTAGCCGGAGAGGCCGCCGGCGATCGCGTGCATGGGAACGCTGAAGACACCGCGCAGGACGAACATGAAGAGGAAGCCCTTCAGCGTCGTCGCGCCGACGAGGTACGCGACGTTCTCGATCAGCGCGAAGCCGAGGCCGGCGCGCGCGCCGTAGACGATGCCGTCCATACGCTCGTCGAACTCGGGTCGGTTCCACGCGACGCGGCGGACGGCGAGGATCTTCGCGCCCTCTTCGACGAGCGCGGCGACGATGAAGCCGTCGAAGAGCGACTTGGCGAGCGGCATCATGTGCGCGCTCGCGCGGAGGAGCACGGCCTCGACGACCACGCACGGGATCGCGAGCAGCGCGGCGAAGACGGCGACCCTGCGCAGCGTGGCCGGCGGCTCAGGTCGCTTGCGATCGAGCCAGTCGACATAGGCCATCGCGACGAGCGGCGGGATCACGCCTGTCAGCGACAGCAACCAGAACATGCCTGCGATGGTCGCGCGCCCTTGCGGGGACGGCAAAAGAACGCGGCGAACGAAGCTACTTTTTGAGCTCCATCACCCAGCTACAGTAGTCGGTGCCGTCGACGGCCGAGCGCTTGAAGCGCGCGGCGCCCGACGCGATCGAGGGCAGGAGCGCCGGCGCTTTACCGCCGAGCTTCGTCCACACGTAGTCGGCCACGAGGTCCGCGCTGTAGCGACGGAAGAACGTCTTGAAGCCGTGCGAGCGGTAGACCGCGTCGTAGTCCGACTCGGCGCGGTAGTGGCCGACCTCGGTCGTGAAGGGCTGCTTCGATCCCGTGACGACGGTGGCGCGCACGTAGACGAGCGCGCCGTTCGGGAGGTCGCGCTGCATGCGCGCAAAGAGCGCGTTGAGATCGTCGCTCGACACGTACATCAAGCAGCCACCGAAGCCGACGAGCTGCACGTCGTCGAAGTCGGTCCAATCTTCGGCGCGACCGACGAAGAACTCGAGCTTGCTGCCGAAGCCCATGCGCTGCTTGGCGACCTTGATGAAGTCCTCGTTCAGGTCGACGCCGGTCACGCGGTCGGCGAAGGCCGCGTAGTCGGCGGACCAGTCGCCGATGCCGCAGCAGATGTCGACGGCGCGGCGCATCGGCGGACGCTCGGCCGCGATCTCGGCGAGCTTCGTGACCATGGCGCGGCGAAGGAGGTTCTGAAACGGCCCGTGCAGCCAAGCCGGCACCGACGAGAGCGTGTAGTCCGACAGCGTTCGGAAGGAGCGATCGCGCCAGAAGGCTTGGCTCGAGCTGTAGGCGTCCGGCTTGTTGTCGACGGTTCGCGTGGGCTCCGTCTCGCGGCTCTCGTTCATTGGCTTCGTGTCTCCCCGATGCGCAGAAGACCGCGCTCGTAGCGCAGCGTCCGCGCGTTTGCACCACCATTTCCGAGCGGAACTTCGCGCGGCTCGACCTTGTCTCGCCGCCGATCTAACTTCGCCGCATCATGGCGAAGCAGATCTACTTCTTCGGCTCCGGACAGGCCGAGGGCGACGCGTCGATGAAAAACCTCCTCGGCGGCAAAGGCGCGGGCCTCGCCGAGATGACGCGGCTCGGGATCCCGGTGCCGCCCGGCTTCACCATCACGACGGAGGTCTGCAACGCGTTCTACGCCGCGGGCGCGACGCTCCAACAAGCGACGCGCGACGAGATCCAAGCGACGCTCGCGCGCGTCGGCGAGCTCGTCGGCGCCAAATTCGGCGACGTGTCGATGCCGCTCCTCGTCTCGGTCCGCTCGGGCGCGCGCGCGTCGATGCCCGGGATGATGGACACGATCCTGAACCTCGGCTTGAACGAAGAGATCGCCGCGGGCCTCGCCAAACGCACGCAGAACCCGCGCTTCGCTTACGACGCGTACCGCCGCTTCATCGTGACGTACGCCGACGTCGTGCTCGGCGTGCACAAAACGAAGTTCGATCTCGCGCTCGCGGACGCGCGCCGCAAGGCCTCGGTGCGCCTCGGCATCGACGCGTCGCGCCTCACGGTGGCGGAGCTCGAGCGCAAGGTGCCGGACTCGAAGCTCGACGAGGAGGCGCTCCGCGCGCTCATCGCCGATCAAAAGCGCATCGTCCTCGAAGAGACCAAACACGAGTTCCCGGAGAACCCGATGGATCAGCTCTGGGGCGCGATCAGCGCTGTCTTCAAGAGCTGGCACAACAACCGCGCGAAGGTCTACCGCGGGATGCACGACATCCCCGACGCGTGGGGCACCGCGTGCAGCGTCCAAGCGATGGTCTTCGGCAACCTCGGCGACGACTCCGGCACCGGCGTCGCGTTCACGCGCGACCCGTCGACGGGCGAGCGTCGCTTCTTCGGCGAGTGGCTCCCCAACGCGCAAGGCGAGGACGTCGTCGCCGGCGTGCGCACGCCGCACGCGGTCGCGAAGGGCTCGGGCGACGAAGCGAACACGCTCGAGGTGAAGATGCCCGAGGTCTACGCGCAGCTCGTCGAGGTTTACCAAAAGCTCGAGAAGCACTTCCGCGACATGCAGGACCTCGAGTTCACGATCCAAGCGACGAAGCTCTACTTGCTTCAGTGCCGCACCGGAAAGCGCACGGGACGCGCGGCCGTGCGCATCGCCGTCGAGATGGTGAAGGAGGGTTTGATCAACGAGCGCGAGGCGATCCTCC
>JBBQXV010000427.1:0-5692 GCA_038209335.1 Polyangiales bacterium
CGAGGCCTTCGCGCCGACGCGAAGGCGCACGCGTCCCGGTACTTCGTGTGCGAGCGACACCTCCAAGCGATGCGTCTGGATCGCGCGCGGCGGCCGAATGGCGCGGAGGCGGTCGAGGAGCGCTCCCTGCAAAAGCATCCCCGGCGCGCGACGCTCGTCGTAACGAACGACGATCGTCCCCGCGGCTTCGTGGTGCATCACCGACTCCACGCCGTCGTGACGTCGGATCCACTCCGCGAGCTTACGCACGTCGCGCGCGACCGAGGCCGGCGCGTCGCCCGGTTCGTGGACGCGCACGGCGACCTCCGCGAGCGGCCGATCGAGCTCCGCCGCGCCGGTCACATTGGCGTCATCGCGCGGCGCGATCATCGCGTTCGTCGCCTTCGCCTCGCGGCGACGCGCTGCTCGCTTGCTTGGGGTTCATGTTCGAGAACGTCACGAACGCCCAGAACATCAGGTCGTACCACTCGGGGATCCGACGCCTCCCCGCGAGGAGCATCACGAGCCCGGTCCCTGCGAGCGTCCCCGGAACCGCGACCTTCATGTCGACCTTGCCGCTGGTCGCCGATCGCACCGCGTCGTTGATCTGCCCGAAGAACGCACGCACGCGCGCGCCGTCTTCGTCTTTGTGCTGCCAGTCGTTCGCGGGATCGACCTCGATGCCGTGGAGACCGCCGACGCGCACGAGCAAGTGAATGAGCCGCGGGAGCTGAAGCTCGCGCGGATCGTACGTGACGAGCAAGCTGCCGGTGACGGGCGACATCGCCGCGCTCGTGACGCCGCGCTCTTCGCCGACGCGCTGTGCGACCTCTTCGCCGACCTCGGGGAGGACGCGAAACGTCTCGGCGCGCACGCGCAGTCGTCCCGGAAAGTGCGAAACGATCCGCAGGCGGTCCTTCGCGATGGCCGCGCACGACGGATCGTCCGCGTCGTCCTCTCCCCCACCGCCGCTCACGCCGCGTGCCCTCGTCGCCGCTTCTTCACCTCGACCACGCGCGGCGGCATGTCGTGCTCGAGCGTCACCGCGTCGCGCTTCGCGTCGTAGCGCGCGCGACCCTCGGCGAACATGTCCTCGACCCACTCGGCCTGCTCGGCGACGAGCCGCTTCACACGCTCGCGCGCGTCGTGCGTGAGGACGAGACCCTGCACCAGCGCCTCGCGCGTCGACCCGAGCGCCGCGCGCCCCGCCCAACCGACCACGATGCCCGCCCCAAACGCCAATGTGTGCGTGAACGCCATGATGAAAAACGACTCCAAAAACGCCGTGGCCAGCCGCGGCGACCCGGCCAACCGAGCGCGAAAAGGGGCGCGGTTTGCGCCTCCGGATAGAGCCGATACTATGCTCTTTCCGGGGGGATCGTCGATGGAAGCCATAACGGTCGGATTTGCGCTTGGGGTCGGTGCAGCGCTGCTGTTCAAACGGGGGCGCGCGGGACTTCGGGCGACCGTCGGTTGGTCGGCGCGTCAGATCGGCTCGATGTCGTCGCGCGTTGCAGCGACGATCGACGACGCGCGCACCACGGCGCGGCGCGAGTACCAACGCGGCCGCGAAGAGAGCCTCGACACGATGACCGAGCTGCCGCCGCCGTCGGTTCGACCGGACGAGGCGCGTCCGGCGAGCAAGTCGATTCCGCCTTCGTCGGTCGATGCGACGCCGCACAAGAACGGAAGCGTTCACCAAGCGTCGTAGCCGTTTCGTCGATCGTCAGAAGACGAGGACCCGCTGCACTCCGCCGACGTCGCGCGCCCGCGCGATGGCTGCATGATGCACGCGTTTCGCCCAGCGAACGGCGTCGACGATGGTCGCGTCGTCGGCGCGTCCCGCAACCGCGAGCCGCCCTGCGACGAGCGACGCGAAGGTGCATCCGGTGCCGTGCGTCGCGCCGACGGTGAGCCTTCGCGCGCGCAGCTCGATCACCTCACCGCCGATCGCGAGGACGTCGACGGCGTTGACGCCTTCGAGGTGTCCACCTTTGACGAGCGCCGCGCGCGCCCCGAGCTTGCACAGCGCGACGGCCGCGTCGTGCGCTCCGCCGATGGTCGTCACACGCATTCCCGCGAGCGCTTCGACCTCCGCCGCGTTCGCCGTCAGCAGCGTCGCGCGCGGCACCAGCGATCGCCGCAGCGCCGCGATCGCCTGCTCCGCGAGCAAGCGCGCGCCCCCGCGCGTCGGGAGGATCGGCGTATCGACGATCGCCGGCACGCGAGGATGCGCAGCCAAGAACGCTCCGACCGCCATGACGTTCTCGCGGCTTCCGAGCGCACCGATCTTGAACGCGCGAACCCGTTGGTGAAAAACGACCTCGCGCGCCTGCGCCACGACTTCGCGCGGCGAAAGCGCGCGCGCGCCTTTCATTCCGCTCGTCGACTGCACCGTCATCAGCGCGACCGCCGCGCAGCCGAACGCGCCCGCGGCCTCGAACGCGCGAAGATCGGCGATGATCCCCGCGCCGCCGCCCGGATCGAGCCCGCCGATCGCGAGCGCGCACGACAGCCTCTCCGCTTTCATCCGCGCAGGCTAAGCCGAAGCTCGGCGCGCGCGTTCGTCGATTGTCACTTCTCCACTTCTCATTCAAAACCTGATACCCACGAAGGGGATGCGCGGGCGTAGACGGTCGACGCTGAAGCTCTGTTTCGCTAGCGCCGCGCTCCTCGGCGCCACCGTCTCGTTGCTCGCTCGGCCTACCGACGCGCGCGCGCAGTGCGTCGACGAAGAGCTGAAGCAGGAGCTCATCGGCGGTCGTCACTACCGGGGCGTTCAGGATCGCCTCTTCACCAAGGCGTTTCGTCACGAGATCTCGGCGATGGGCGGCTACTACGCGGCCGATCTCTACTCGTCGAACTGGGTCGCGGGCGGCGCGTACACGTTTCACTTCTCCGAAGACCTCGGTCTCGAAGCGAGCGTCCAGTGGACGCGCTTTCGCACCGTCGTCACCGACGCGTACGAGCGCCGTTACCCGCAAGTGCAGATCGAAGATCGCACCGACAAACCCGGACGCTTGTACTTCGGTCATCTCATCTGGTCGTTCGCGTACGGCAAGCTGCGATGGGCCGGCGGCGGCATCGGCCGATTCGATCTCAACTTCGCGTTCGGCGCCGGCGTCACCGACGACTCGACCGCGCGCGGCGTGACGGGCAGCTTCGGGCTCGGCACCAAGTGGTACGTCGGTAAGTGGTTCGCATTCCGTGTCGACATCCGCGACCACATCCTGAAAGAGACGCTGGTCGGCGACGAGCACCTCGTGAACGACATCCTCGTCACCGCGGGCGCGAGCGTCTTCATTCCGTTCGGCGGTTGATCGTCGTACCTTTCATGTTCGGAGGCGGCATCGGATGATTCATCGGCGTCTCGTCGCGGCAGGGTCGATGGCGATCGCGATGGCGATCGTCGGCGCCGCGCTCGCGCAACCGAGACGCCCGCCGCCGCCGAGGCCGTCGAAGCCACCCGCAGCGGCGGACGCGGGCTCGGACAATCCGTACGCGACCGACGGTACGGGCGGCGCGGCTGCGACTCCATCCGCGAGCGTCGCTGCACCGGCTGGCGCCGACGCGGGGCCCGTTCCTGCGCCTCCGTCCGCGCAGTCGTACGACGGCGGCATGCGTCCGTCTCCGCTCACGCCCGCGCCCAACGAATGGCCCGACGGTGGCGCGCCGCCGACGACGCTCGACTACGATCGGCTCCTCGCCGACGTTGCCGCGCTGCGCGCACGAGTCGCTGCGGTCAGCGACAACCTCTTCCGATCGCGCCTCGCCGTCGCGATCGAAACGAGCGGCGATCACGGGAAGATCGCGCGCCTTACCGTCTCACTCGACGACGGCATCGTCTTCACGGCGCCCGCGAATTTTCGCGCCGACGACATGGCGGCGGTCTACGAGCACGCGGTCGCGCCGGGCCGTCACGCGGTGACCATCGACGTCGATCGCAAAGACGATCGCGACGAATCGTTTCGCACGTCGCAGCGTTCGCGCTTCACTGTCGATGTCCCGCGCGATCATCGCCTCGAGCTGCAAGTGCGGATCTGGGACGACTCCACGATGGGGGGCGATTTCCCGGGCGACAAGAGCGGGCGCTACGAGCTCAAGATTCGCGCGAAGGCGCAAGCGAAGCCGGTGGGGCGCTGACGACGATGGCGAAGGCGCTGCGACGACGGCTCGCGGGCGTTCCGTTCGCGATCGCGTGCGGAGCGGTCGCCGCGGCGAGCATCGCGCAGCCGGCGCCTCCCGGTCGTCGACTTCCTCCGGCTGCTCCTGCGTTGTCGGCATCGGCGAGCGCGAGCGCGGCGACCACGGCATCCACCGCTGCACCCGCGACTCCGCCACAGAGTGCGTCGCCGCCGCCGACCGAGCCGAGCCGCGGCGATGCGATGCGCGCGTACCACGCGGCGCTGCAGCGACGCCGTTTGGGGCAGCAAGAGATCCGACTCGAAGACGTTCGCGAGCGCGTCGCCGAAGCCGAGGTAAAACTCTCCGCGGGTCGCACCGACGAAGCGATCGCGCGGCTCACCGAGCTCGTCGAGCATCCGAAGTTCGATCTCTTCGCGGAGACCGAAGAGGGGCGCGCCGCAGTGTTTCGCCTTGGTGATGCGCTCGCGACCGCGGGGATCTACGAGCCCGCGCGCGCGTACTTGCGCCGCGTGTTGAAGACGCCGAAGGCCTGGGACAACAACGGGACGTGGGCGCGCCGCGCGGTGCGGCGCCTCGTCGACGTCGCGCTCGAGAGCCAGAACTTCGAAGGCGGCGCGTACGACATCAAGGACATGCCCGCCACGGCGCCCGAAGAAATCCGCGGCGACGTCCACTACATGAACGGGCGCGCGCGCGAGGCCGCGGGCGCCGCCGACGGTGCACTTGCAGAATACACGCAAGTCACGCAGCGCTCGCGTTTCTGGGCGCAGGCGACGTACCTCTCGGGCCTCATCCAGGTCGAGAAGGGGAAATACAAAGAAGGCGAAGAGCTCTTCTGCAAGGTCGCCGATCCGAAGCGCCAATCGAAGACGACGCCGATCTTCGCCGACGAAAACTATTTCAAGGTGCGCGACGCCGCGCGCCTCGCTCTCGGTCGCGTCGCGCACGAGCAGTTTCGTCAGGACGACGCGCGCTACTACTACTACTTGGTCCCGCGCGACTCCGACCGCCTCGCCGAGGCGCTCTACGAGTCGGCGACGACGCGCTACGAGAAGAAAGACTACGACGGCGCGCGCGAGCTACTCGACGAGCTGAAGGGGCTCGGCGTGCATCATCGCTACGAAGACGAAGCGTGGATCTTGGACGCGTACATCGATCTCGCGCGCTGCAAATTCGAAGACGCCGACAAGAAGCTCGTCGGGTTCCTCGCGCGCTACGAGCCGGTGCGCGACGCCGCCCATCGCGTGAGTGGCGACGAGCGTGCGATGGCGCAGCTCCTCGCGGCGGCGCGCAGCGGGAGCGACGCGGGCGGCGCGGAGATCGCGGGCGGGAGCATCAGCGCGGAGGCGATGCGCGCGATCGCGGCGCTCGTGCGGCTCGATCCAGCGTACGGCGCGGTCGTGCGGCGGCGCGCGATCCTCGAGCGCGAAGCGAGCGGGCTCCGTATGACGCTCGGCGCACTCGGCGACATGCAGAAGGACCTCGCGACGAACGGCGGCGTGCGTCCGTCGGCCGAAGAGGGGACCGATCCGAATCAAAAGCTCGAGAACGCGCGCGCCGAAATCGA
>JBBQXV010000428.1:0-5649 GCA_038209335.1 Polyangiales bacterium
AATGCGCGCGAACGCCGGGACGACCAGCCCGGGTATTTGCGAGGCCGTACAGCGACTCGGGCTCGGTCGGGTGGGACTCGTCGATGGGCGCGTCGCTCGGTGCGTACTCGAACGACGAGCCAATCCAGACCACCGACGCGCCGGCCTCGAGCGCGGTGCGCGCGACCTCCGCAGCGCCGAGTACGTTCATGCGGAGCGCCTCGTGGGGTCCGGCCGGATCGCGCCGGAGAATCCCGACGACCGCGGCGTGAACGATGACGTCGGGTGAGAACGCCGCGGCGCAGACGCGCAGCTGATCGTGCGTAGCGACATCGACGCTTTGGTAAGCGAAGCTTGGCTGCGTGGAGAACGGCGCCAGCCGCAGCGGCACCGCAGCGGTGCGTCCCACGGCAAGCACCGCGTGCCCCTCGTCGAGCGCTCGGCGAACGACGCGAGCGCCTACGAAGCCGCCGGCGCCGGTGATGAGGAGTCGCATTCGCGAAAAGGGCTAGCATGCGGCGCGGCGGGGTGACAAACCGGACGGGGTAGGACGGAGAGCGCGAGTCGATGAGCCAATCGAACGAGACCGTGGATCTGAAGGGACAGGTCAAGGCGTTTTGGGAAGCCGGCGCGTGCGGCGAGGTCTACCTCGAAGGCGCTGAGCTCCGAGCTCGCTACGACGCCCAAGCGCGTGCGCGCTACGCGCTCGAACCCTACCTCGCCGAGTTTGCGCGCTTCGCCGACGGCCGAGACAAGGACGTTCTGGAGATCGGCGTCGGCCTCGGCGCGGACCACCTCGAGTGGGCGCGCGCAAAGCCGCGTAGCCTGACCGGAGTCGACCTCACCGAGCGAGCGATCGAACAAGCGCGAGAGCGCCTGACGTTGAACGGACTCTCGTCCGAGCTTCGCACAGCCGACGCCGAGAGCCTTCCCTTCGCGGACGCCTCGTTCGATCTCGTCTATTCATATGGCGTCTTGCATCACACGCCCAACACGGCGCGCGCGATCCGCGAGGTCCACCGCGTCCTTCGCCCCGGAGGCACGGCGCGCGTGATGATTTACCACGCGCGCTCGATCGTCGGGTACATGCTCTGGTGCCGCTACGCGCTGCTTGCGGGGCGACCGCGGCGAAGCCTGGCGGAGGTGTATGCAGAGCACCTTGAGAGCCCGGGCACGAAGGCGTACACGGTCAGCGAGGCACGCGAGCTCTTCGCGCCCTTCTCGCGCATCGAAGCGCATCCGCAGCTGTCGCATGGCGACTTGCTCGAAGGCGCGGTCGGACAGCGACACGGCGGCGCCGTGTTGTCGGCGGCGCGCGCGCTGTGGCCGCGGCGACTCATCAAGACCGTTCTGCGCGGCCATGGACTGGCGCTCATGATCACCGCGACGAAGTGACGTCTGCTACGGTCGAGCAACCGGTTTCACACTCGACTGGCGGCGAAGAATCGCACGTAACGTCGCCGCCCACCACGATCCCCGAGCATCGTTCCGCCCGCCGCGCGGACCTGGCGTCCTCATCGTGTGGCCGGCGGCTCCTCCGACGCACCGTTCAAGAAGCGCGTGGCGCGGCGGCTCGCCGCCGTCCGACAGCGCCTTGGCATCTCGCAAGAAGCGCTCGCCGAGCGCCTCGGGATCGACGTCCGCAACGTCCAGCTGGCGGAAGCCGGTAGCAACCTGCAAGTCGAGACGATCGAGAGCTACGCGACGGCGTTCGGGATGCGCGCGGAAGCGCTCCTCGCGCAGCTGTCGATCGAGGACGCGGCAGTGAGTCCCGCAGAGTACGAAGCGGCCGACCCGACGCCGCTGCTCTCCGTCGCCGAGCCCAAACCCCGAGGCCCGCGAATCCCCTGATCCATCCGCCATCGCCACGGAGGACGCATGCCGCACGCGCACGACAACACCACCGTCCCTCCGGCGATCGACGATCCCGCTCCAGAGAGCGCGCCTCCTGATCTCGTCCTCGCGCTCGTCATCGTCTGGAGCGCGCTCCAGCCGTTTCGGATCGGCGAGGTCGCGCTCCTCGGCGAAGGCGACGACTGGATCCTCGGCCGAGGCAACCTCGACGAGGAACGGCGCCTTCGCTTCGGGCGTCAGCGGCCCGGATCGTTTCGTCCGCTCGGGCCACTCATCGGCGACGATCTCTCGCGACGTCAGCTCGTCTTCGAATGTCGCAACGCCGGCGTCGACGTGCGACGCGAAGGACAAGCGAAGCTCTACGTGAATGCGCAGCTCGTCGAAGGCGCGCGTCTGGCGCCGGGCGACATTCTCGACATCCGCGGCCAGCTCGTCTTGCTCTGCGTGATGCGTCCGCGCGAGATGCCCGAGCCCGCGCATGGCAACTACGGATCGGTCCCGTTCGGACGACCCGATGCGCACGGGATGCTCGGTGAGTCGCCGGCGGCGTGGGCCCTCCGCGATCAGATCGTCGCCGCCTCCAGATCGACGCCGCACGTCTTCATCCATGGTGCGAGCGGTACCGGGAAGGAGCTCGTCGCGCGCGCGATTCACGCGCTCTCCCCGAACGCGCGCGGTCCGCTCGTCAGTCGAAGCGCAGCGACCTTTCCGCCGCTCCTCATCGACGCAGAGCTCTTCGGCAATCCGAGGGGCTTCCCGAATCCAGGCATGCCCGAACGATCGGGCCTGGTCGGTGAAGCGCACGGGGGCACGCTGTTCCTCGACGAGATCGGCGAGCTGCCGCCCGAAATGCAGGCGCACCTCCTCCGCGTGCTCGACGACGGCGGCGAGTACCAGCGGCTCGGCGAAGCGCAGACGCGACGGTCGACGTTTCGTTTGATCGGCGCGACGAACCGCTCTGCGTCCGCCATCAAGCACGATCTCCTCGCGCGGCTGAAGCTACACATCGAGATGCCCGGCCTCGATGACCGCCTCGAAGACATTCCTCAGCTCGTGCGGCATTTCGTATCCGGCGCCGCGACGAGCAGCCCCGAGATCGCCGCGCGGTTCGTGCGCGCGGAGGCCGGCGGTCCCGACGAGGTCAGCGTGGATCCGACGCTCATCATCGCGCTGCTCCGGCGTTCGTACACGACCAACATGCGTGAGCTCGAAGGGCTCTTGTGGCGCGCGATGCATGGGACGAAGAGCACGACCCTCGTCCTGCCGAAGGAGCTTCGCGCATCGCAACCGCCGCTCGCGTCGACGCGCGGATCGCGCCCGCGCGAAGGCGACGGGACGGACGAGGCGACGCGGATCATCAAGTGCCTCGACGACAGTCGATGGAACGTGACGAAGGCCGCCGCGGTGTCCGGCCTGAGTCGCGATCAGATGCGGCGCCTGATGGCGAAGCACGGTCTCAAGAGAGAGCCGTCGGACGACTGACCGCCCGATGTGGGCGCCCACTGTGGGCGGATGCTCGCGGCGGCGCGACGCGATTCCGCGCACTTCGGGGTGTTCGCGCGTGGCCCGCACTTTGCGAAAGAGGTTCGAGAACGCGGTGGTCCCGAACGGGGAGCGCTCCGGTCCGCGAAGCGGAACGTTCCCTTCGACGCATCGGAGCGCTCTCGACGCCCGACCGGACGCTTCTCGATCGTCCACCGCAACGATCCCGAAACCCGAAAAGGAGCTTCCCCATCACGAATCGCAGCCAGCCGGCGCGTGCATCGGACGCGTCTTCGTCAACGACCGAATCGTTCTCGTTCACCCAAAGGAACATTCTCATGAGCACCTCGAAGAAGACCAAGCAGACCACCGCACCGAAGCGCACGCGCATCAAGACCAAGGCACTCCAGATGCGCGTGTCGCAAGGAGGCGTCGCGAAGACGGCGATCCACAACATCGAGCTCCTCTTCAAGAAGATGGGTCTCAGCCCCAAATCGGTGAAGTCCGACAAGCGTCGCTTCTTGGGCACGGCAGGTGCGCCGGCGAAGCTCATCGAGGAGGTCGCCGCGGCGGCCGATCAGCACGGGCTGCTGGTCGGGATGGCGTTCGATTCGAACCGCGCGCGTGAAGCGCTCGCGTTCGCGGCGGCGTTCGAGCCGGTCGCGACGAAGGCGGAAGCGTTCGCGCAGCGCGTGCGTGACTCGATCATCGTGGCCAAGGGCGATGTCGGCTCCGCGGCTCTCGCAGTCTATGCCGCGATGAAAGGGATCGTTCGTCGCCCCGAAGGCGCGCCGCTTCGCGACTCGTTCGACAAGATGACGCAGATCATGAAGAGCCGCCGCAAGGCGCGCGTCACGACGGCGAAGCCGAAGCCGGCGGCGCCGATCGTCACGACCGTGAAGCCTGTGGTCGCGCCGACGCCTCCGACCGCGGTGAACGGCGCGGCGGCCAACGGCGCAACGGCAACGGCGGCTGACAAGCACTCCGCGAGCACGACCGTCGTCATCACCCCGCCGGACGCGTAACCCCAACGCAGGAGCGCTGCCCGTCGTCGTCATGGCGGGCAGCGCTCGCTGCACTCACTGCACTCTGCACGCACTGGACTCACTTGGAGACGGAACATGCTCACAATGAACAAGGACTCTGGGCGCGAGACGCCGCGACGTGCATGCGCGCGAGCGGTCCTCCGCGGCACCCGCGGCGCGCTGTGCGTCGAGGTGCTCGGCTATGAATTCCCCGATCGGTTCGACGGCTTCGACGCCGACTGGCTCGTCGTGCGTGTCGAGTGCGTGCACGGATCGCGCTGGATCCGATCCGAAGGGCCCATCTTGCTCGCGGACGAGCTCGCGGCGTGGAGCGCGTGGCTGATCACCGCCGCGAACGAGGACACGACGCTCGCGTTCACCGAGCCCAACCTGTATTTCGCATGGCGGAAGAACGCCGCAAAGCCCGTCGTCGACGTCGAGGTTCTTCGCGAGTCGCCCGAAGGGAACCGTCGGATGCCCGCTTCCTTCAGCGTCCACTCCGAGGATCTCGTCAGGTTCGGCCACGCGCTCGCGCGGATCGCGCGTCGCTATCCAGTGCGCTCCGAGCGCACGGCGAACGGAACGGTGTCGTGATGGACGCCGTCAGTGTGTACCTCTTGAAGCCGATCGCGCGCCGCCAAGACGCGCTCGATCCGCGAAAGCGTCTCGTGCGGTACGAGGTGCGTGACGGCAGAGAGCTCGTCGGCGAGCTCTACGTCGCGCAGGGCGCGCCGGAGACGCCGAGGTGGCTCCGCTATTTCGAAGGCGCCGTGCAGCCGCTGCCGTCGCTGTCGAACCAGACGGCGTCCGCCGTGCTGCTCATGAATCGCGGAGAGCACCTCTTCGCGATCCCGTTCGGCTACGGGCGTCACTTCTTGCGCAGCGGCGCGTGGGTCGAAGGCTTCGGCCTCCGCGTGACGTTGAACAGCATCGATCCGGCTAGCATTCGAAGCTTGGAGCGAAAAACCTTCGACGCACTCTCGCGTCTGACGCGGACGCAGACCGCGCGCGAAGGCACAGCCGCGGAGCTCGGCGTCGACTCGGAGCAGGATCTCTTGCGCGCGATCACCGGCCGCTCGACGGACGCGCGCTTGGGCTCGCGCGTGACCGGAGGCGATGCGCTCGTCGTCGCGGCGCCCGCGCGCGTGCACGAGCTTCCGGCGCGCCTCGCCCACTTCCATGCGCGCTACCGCGAGAAGCGGTACCGCGAAAGCTTCGCGTGGGTCGATCACATCGCCGCTGTGAAAGATCCGCGGACGATCGCCGCGCTCGACGAAGCAGTCGTCGCAAGACTGCGTGCAGGCGACAC
>JBBQXV010000429.1:0-5626 GCA_038209335.1 Polyangiales bacterium
CGTGTCGCTTGCCGTACGAGCTCGTCGTCGATGGCGTGAAGCGCGATCTCGGCGATCGCGCGTACCTCTTGTCGCCGGAGGATCTCGAAGCGAGCTCGGCGATTGCGGATCTCGTTCGCATCGGCGTCGCGTCGGTGAAGATCGAAGGACGCTTGAAAGGACCGGAGTATGTCGCGGCGACGACGCGCCTCTATCGACGGGCGATCGACGCCGCGATGGGCGACGCGAGCGCGACGGACGACGACGATCGACGCGCGGCGCTGCAGACGTTCTCGCGCGGCTCGGGCCCCGGGTTCTTCGAGGGGGTGAATCATCAGCGCCTGGTCGAAGGGCGCGCGTGCGATCACCGCGGCGTCGCGGTCGGCGTCGCCGAGGGCGTGCGCCTCGCGAACGGGAACAGTCACGTCGCGGTGCGCGCGAGCGAGGTCATCGCGCGCGGCGACGGCGTGCTCGTCGAAGGGGGGTTCGCGAGCGAAGGGGAGCTCGGCGGACGCGTCTGGCGGATCGATGTCGACGGCGCGGACGTCGAGCGCGCGCTTCCTGGCGATCTCGCGCTCGTGTGGCTCGGCCCCGACAAACCGATCGGCGATGGCTACGAAGGGCGTCGCGTCTGGAAGACGAACGATCCCGCGCGCGAGAAAGAGATCCTCACGCGGATCGATCGCGATCCGTACCGCACGCCGATCGACGTCACGATCACCGGCCGTTTCGGCGAGCCGCCCGTCTACGAAGCGGCGAGCGCGCGCGGTGCGCATGCGCGCGTGACGGGCGACGCGCCGGTCGAGCACGCGCGATCGGCGTCGACGACGGAGTCGGCGATCCGCGAGAAGCTGTCGCGCCTCGGCGAGACGCCGTTCACGCTCGCGTCGCTCACGTTGCGTCTGCCGGAAGGCTCGATGCTGCCGATTTCGTCAGTGAACCGCGCGCGTCGCGCGCTCGTCGAAGCGCTGGTGGCGGCGTCGCAGCGAACGCACGCGACGACGAACGCGACGCACGCGGAGGTCCTCGCGTCGGCGCTGCCGCCTGATCGCGCGCCGCCGCCCGCGGGCCTCTTCGTCTTGTGCCGCACGCTCGAGCAAGCGAACGCGGCGGTCGACGCCGGGGCCGACGGCGTCTACCTCGATTTCCTCGAGCTCACCGGCACAGGCGCGGCGCTTCGTGCGCTCCGCGCGCGCGGCAACGTTCACGTGACCCTCAGCCCGCCGCGCATTCGCAAGCCGGGCGAAGAGAAGATCGACGCGTACCTCCTCGATCTCGCGCCCGACGCCATTCTCGTGCGCGGTCTCGGCGCGCTTCACGAAGGATCGCAGCACGGCATCCCGCGCATCGGCGACTTCTCTCTCAACGTGACGAACAAGCTCACCGCGGCCGAGGTCCTCGCGCGCGGTCTCGCCGCGTTCACGCCGTCGTTCGATCTCGACGCCGCGCAGCTCGCCGCGCTCGTCGCCTCGCCGTTCGGTCCGTGGGCGGAGATCGTCTTGCACCATCCGATGCCGCTCTTTCACATGGAGCATTGCGTGATCGCGGCGCTCCTCTCCGAGGGGCGCGATCACAAGACGTGCGGTCGGCCATGCGATCGACACAAGGTGTCGCTCCGCGATCGCGCGGGAATGGATCATCCGGTGGAAGCGGATGTCGGCTGTCGAAACACCGTCTTTCACGCGGCGTCGCAGAGCGCAGCGGGCGTCGTCGTCGGCGCGCAGAAGAGCGGCGTGCGTCGCTTCCGGATCGAGCTCGTGCGCGAGTCGGCGGAGGACGTCGCGCGGATCGTGCGCGAGTACCGCGCGCTCCTCGACGGACGAACGAACGACGCCGACGTCTGGCGCGCGTTGAAGACGCAAGGCGGCTACGGCGTCGTGCGCGGATCGCTTCGCGTCATCGCGTGACGTCGTGCCTCACGCCGCGCTGATCGCCGTTTACATCGTCGTCCCCGCGCTCGCGGTTCTTCTCGCGTCGCGCGACGTCCGCGCGTGGCTTCGCGGGAAGGGGAGCATTCGCCAGACGCTGTCGAACGCCGGCGTCGGGATTCTCTTCGTCGCGTCGCAGCTACTCCTTCGCGGGACGCTGATCGCGGCGTACGCGGGGATCGCTGCACTGGTGCCGTACAAGCTGCCCGTCGCCGCGCCGTGGAGCTGGGCGCTCGCCTTCGTGCTCCTCGATTTCGTTTACTACATGCAACACCGCCTCGAGCACGCGGTGCCGATCCTCTGGGCGATCCACGCCGTGCATCACCAGTCGCGCGACTACAACCTCTCGGTCTCGTTTCGCGTCGGCGCGCTCGCGTCGCTGTCGACGTTGCTCTTCCACGCGACGCTGGCTCTCGCGGGCGTGAGCGCGACACAGTACGCGGTGCTCGTGACGCTCCACGGCGCCATCCTCTTCACGCTTCACGCGCGGACGCGCTTCACGCTCGGCCCGGGTCGCTTCTTCAACGCGCCTGTTTTCCACCGCGTTCATCATGGCGCCGAGGCGGCGTACATCGACAGGAACTTCGGCGGCGTCTTCCTCGTTTTCGATCGCCTCTTCGGCACCTTCGCGCCCTACGTCGAGGAGCCGACGTTCGGCGTCGCCGGCGAGCTCTCGCCTGCGAACCCGCTGCTGGCGAATACCGCACCGCTCGCGGCGCTCGCCGCTTCGATCCGCGCGCAACCGACTTTCGCGAAGAAGATCCGCGCCCTCTTCATTCGGCCCGAGGCGCACTGATCGGCGGCGCGACGAAGAGCGCCGCCATCGCGAGCATCACCAGACCGAACGACCACAGCCCTGGCATTCGCGCCGCGAAGAGCGCGTGCATCGCCGCGACCGCGACGATCCCGACGCGCGGCTTCATCACGAGGAGCACCGGCATCGCGAGCTCGGCGGCGATCACGGTCCACGCGAGGATCCGCGCGCTCGCGTGCGAGACGCCGAGCAGATTCTCGAGCGCGGCGCCGCTCGCGAACGGATGCGCGAGCTTGTTCGCCGCGCTGAAGACATAAACGATCACGAGCTCTGCGCGAACGAGCATGAGGTTCGGGTGCGCGCGGGCTTCGAAGTCCAGCGCGGCGACATCCGGTGGCGCGAGCGAGACGAACAGCGCGACGAGGAAGAGGAGCGCGCCGTGATTCGAATAGCGCTGCGACAACCCGACGAGGATCACCGCCGCGGCGATCCGGATCGCGATCGCGCGCTTCGCTCCGATGGCGATCGCGATCCCCGCCGCGGCCGTGACGGCCCATTCGATCGCGAGCACGGTCGGCGAATACAAGGGAACAATCGGAAGATGTCGCCATGGATAGAGCTCGCCCGTGTGCACGCGCCACACCCCGGCGCTCGCTTCCGTCGCGACGTTCGCGACCAGCGCCGCGCCGAAGAATCGGTGAAACCAGACGACCGATCCGCGCTCGAACCGCGCCGCGTCAGCGAGGCGCATCGGTCGCGCAATCGCTCGCGCTCATCTCGAGGTGGACGCCGTGCTCCGGCTCCTCCAGCGTGAACGGCGCGCGCGCCCGCTCCTTTTTGCATGCGAAGCGCGCAACGCGCACCAAATCGTCGACGTCGGTCAAGTAAGCGCCGCGCGGGAGGTAGTCGCGCACGTCGACCGCGAGCCCGTCCCGGTCGCGAAATTGGTAATCGAGCCGGTCGACCGCCGCGAACATCTTCCATCCGGGGAGCTTGTCGTCGCCGAGCGCGACCACACAGTAGAGGACGTTCAACGCGAGGAGGGCGCGGCAGAGGGAACGCATTCGCGCTCCAAGTCGTATCCCACGGGAATGCCGTTTGTCGCCGAGGACTCTAAGACAAGCCTACGATGACGATGATGCGCGCACTCGGCTACGCCGCCCGGTTCTTCGTGATGGGGTTCTTCCTCACGTGGTTCACGATGGCGTACCTCCTCGGGCGGATCGGCGCGGCGTTCATCGGCGACGCCGAAAGGCGGCGCGCGGCGATCTCGGCGCTTCGCGGTCGCGTGCTCCGGCGCGCGATGACGGCGCTCGGCGCGACCTTCGTCAAGCTCGGACAGGTCATGAGCACGCGGCCGGATCTGCTCGATCCCGAGACGATCGACGAGCTTCGCAAGCTTCAAGATCGACTCCCCGCGTTTCCGATCGCACAAGTGCGCACCATCCTCGTCGAAGAGCTAGGCGGACCGGTCGAGGAGCGCTTCGCCGAGCTCGACGATCGACCCATCGCCGCGGCGAGCGTCTCGCAAGTTCACCGCGCGCGCCTCTTGGACGGACGCGAGGTCGCAGTGAAGGTGCTGCGTCCCAACGTGCGCAAGCGCGTCGAGCGCGACGCCGCCATCCTCGGACTCTTTGCGCGCATCGCCGCGTGGCATCCGGACGTTCGCTTGTCGGATCCGGTCGGGCACCTGCGCGAGTTCATTGCCGGCATTCTCGACCAGACGAACCTTCGCCTCGAGGCGGCGAACTACGTCCACTTCCGCGCCTTCTTCGCGAACACGGAAGGGGTGCACTTCCCCGACGTGCACAGCGAGCTCTCCGCCGAGCGCGTCATGACGATGGAGCTCTTGCGCGGAACGAAGCTCGACGCGCTCCCGCCCGGCGAGGATCACTCGGCCCTCGCGAAGCGCATGCAGCAGACGTTCCTGAAGATGTGCTTCGAGGACGGCTTCGTTCACGCCGATCTCCACCCGGGCAACATGCTGCTCCTCGAGAACGGCGATCTCGCGATCTTCGACGTCGGGCTCGTGAAGCACATGAGCCCGGCCGTGCTCGTGCAGGCCGTCGACTTCACGCGATGCCTCGCGATGGGGACGACGAAGGATTTCGTCGAGCACATCAAGAAATTCCATTCGTACAACGGCGACGTCGACTGGGTGACGCTCGAAAAGGATCTCGACGGTTTCCTCGGGAAGTTCCGCGGGCAGAACGTCGCCGAGCTCGAGCTGGGCGAGCTCCTCGGATCGATCCTCGCGCTCGGTCGGCGTTACAAGGTGCGCCCGCTCGCCGAGCTCGCGCTCGTGATGGTCGCGATGGTGACGGCCGAAGGGATCGGCAAGCAGCTGAACCCGCACGCCAACCTGTTCGAGGACACCGCCGCGTTCCTGATGCCACTCCTCGCGAAGCAAGCGCTCGCCAATGCCAGCGCCGCGTGAAAAGGTCGTGGGATGACGGCGAGGCTTCCTCGACGCGCGCTCCTCGGCGTCGAGCTGCCCGAGGGGGACCCGTTCACGCCGGACGGGTTGCGCGCGGCGGGTGCGGTCGCCGGATCGATGGCGCACGCAGCGGGGATCGAAGCGGGCGACGTGCTCGTGGCGATCGACGGCGCGCCGCTTCGATCGCAGAGCGAGCTCGGTGCGGCGGTTCGACGCGCCGGCGCGATGGAGACGGTGAGCGTCGCGGTCGCGCGCGGCACCGATCGCTTCGAGCGTGTCGTGCACGTGCAACATCGACCCGTGGAGGCGATCGGCGGGCACGAGCTGCGCTTCGATCACGTTGACGTCGAGGGGGCGCGCGTTCGGACGATCGTGACGCGACCGCTCGATGGTCGGCGTCACCCCGCGGTGCTCGTCGTCCAAGGGCTCTCGTGCGAGTCGATCGACTACGGCACTTCGCCGCGCGCGCCGCTCTGCCGACTCGTGCATGCGTGGGCGCGCGAGGACCTCGTCACGATGCGCGTCGAG
>JBBQXV010000430.1:0-5620 GCA_038209335.1 Polyangiales bacterium
CGCTCTCGACGATCCCCTTCGCTGCTTTGACGCGCGCGAGGATCTCGGCGCGCTTCGCCGGCTCGGCTTTGATCCACGCCGCGGCGATGAGCCCGATGTCCTCGTGCAGGATGCGGTCGACGCCCGGGAAGCGATCGTCGGTGAACGAGAGCCCCGCACCTTTGACGATCGCGTCGAACGCCTTCGCGTGTGCGCCGCGCTTCAAGAGCGAGTACGCGAGGAGGCGATGGCTCGACGGATGATCGGGGCGCTGCGCGGCGGCTTTCGCGAACGAGTCGAACGCGAGATCGATCGCGCCGCTCACGCGCTCGAGCCGAACGCCGGCGAAGCGACGCATGTCGGCGCGCGCGGGGAAGAGATCGATGAGCGATCCGTACGCGCGTGCGGCGCGCGCGGGATCCTTCGACGCTTCGAGCGCCTCGCCGAGCGCGACCAGCGCGAGGACGTCGCCGGGCGATTCGGTGCGCCACTTCGTCGCGTCGGCGAGCGCGGCCGCGACGTCTTGCTTCGCGATCGCGTCCATGACGCCTTTGAATCGTCCGTCGTACGGATTGGCGACCGCGGGGCGTTCGACGTTCGGCGCGCCGGGCGTTGCGGGGCCCGCCTCTCCGGGCGCGAACATGATCGGATAGACGACGGTGACGATCCCGGTCTCGGGCTCGGGGAACGATAGATTCCCGAAGCCGCGCACGACGCACTGGATGACGGCGTCGTCCGGCATATCCGATCCGCCGTTCCCCGCGCTCGACACCGCCCCGTTGCGATTGATGACGAAGCGAACGGAGACGCGGCCCTGGAGATTCGGGTTTCTCCGGAGCCCGGCCTCGTAGCAAAGACGGAAGCGACCGAAATTCTGACGGACGATCCGCTGGATGACCTCCGGCGGGAGACGTCCGCTGACCGTAGTCGCGCCTTGGCGAATCGACGGCGGGCGGACTTGGTGTGCGCCGGCGACGCTTCCGTGACCGGAGCCGAGGCCGATGCCGCTTCCGTTACCGCCTCCACCTTCGCCGACTCCACCGAGACCGATGCCCTCGCCCTTCGATGAGTCCCCGAACCGAGGTGCGGGCGGCGGATACGCTCCCGACGCGGCACTCGGCGGTCGCGGGCTCGGCTGCGCGACCGGCGGAGCCGACGTACGCGGCGCATCGCCCGCCACGGCGCTCGCGCTGGCGGCGGGGCTCTGCTTCGCGGGCGGAACCGCGATCGGCGCGGCGCGATGCACGCCGTCGCGCTTCGTCAACGCGACCTTGCCGCCATTGATCGTCATCACGTCGGCGAGCGCGCGCCGATCGATCTTGAAGCGGTCGTAGTCTTCGTCGGTCTCGAGCACGAGGAGCGCGGTGTACGGACTGAGCACGCGGCTCGCGACGGAGAGCGCGACGATCTGTTTCTTCACGGCGTCTTTTTCGTCTGCGCCTTGCTTGTCGAGGAGGCTCGCGATCTTCGCGCGCACCCACGATCGTTCGAGGAGCGGGCGATCGACGTTCGCGAGATCGATCGCCACCGTGGGTGCGCGACCGAGCCCGATGCGCACGGGCGCGCCGGTCGGAACTTCGGCGTAGACAAGCGCTTCGTCGCCGGCCTGCACGCCGTCGAGCCGCGACGGCCACACGAACGTCGCGCCTTCGACCCTGACGTCGATCCCCGAGCGTGTCCCTTCACCGAGTCGTCGCGCGACGATCGCTGCGTCGGCCGCGGCGTCGACGACGACGCCGTCGCGCGCGAGCCCCGCGGTCGCGAGTCGCTTGAGCATCGCGTCGTCGCGAATGCCTCCGATCGCGAGGACGTCGAGCCGCTCGACGCCGCCGTCCTTCAACGCGATGGCGGCGGCGCGGAGATCGCTCGCTTCGGTCGATCCCGCGGTCGCGACGCCGTCGCTCACGAGGAGGACGCGCTTCATTCCTTTCGCGTTGCTCTGCGCCCATGCGATCGCCTTGCCGAGATCCGACGCGCCGAGCGCACCGCGCGCGCGAATCTTCGCGACGTCGGCGTCGCCGAACGCAGCGGCGTCGCCCGCGAAGATCGCTTCGGTGGTTTGATCGAAGCAAGCGACCGCGAGCTTGGCGCCGGCGGTGCGCGCGACGAGCTTCGCGATCTCCGCGACCATCTTGAGCTCGGCCTCGAAGCCGAGCGCACGCGACGCGCTGGTGTCGACGAGGACGAGCGTCGACACCAGCGGATCGGGCTGCGTCGCGGCCGTCGGCTGCACGCGCGCGAGGACGAGGTTGCCGCTGCGCACGCCAGCGCGTCGCGTCCCGATGCGCAACCCGACGTCGCCCGTGGGGGTGTAGTTGCGCTGCTTCAACGCGGCGACGGGCGTCGCTTGCGTGGCGACGCCGAGCTCGATGTCGATCTCGCCGATCTCCGGGAGACCTCGCAGCGGCACCGCGAACGGCGCGTCGGCGGTGATCTCTTGCGAGTACGAGATGACGATCTCTTTCTGACCGCGCGCCGGAATCGGAAAGACGCGCGCGCTGAACTGATTCCCCGCGGCCTGCTCGAGCAGCGCGGGATCCTGCCGACGATGCAAGAAGTCTTCGTACGCGCGACGCGCCTCTTCGAGCTCGACGACCTCGCCCTCTTGCCAACCCCCTTCGAGCTTCATCGCGAAACGCGACACGGCCGCGCCTTGCGGCAACGTGATTGCGAACGTCCCTTCGAGCGTGCGCTCCGCCGGATTCTCGAACGTCAGCGTGAGCTCGGTGAACGCGAGCGGATCGTCGACGACCGCGCGCGCGACGAGCTTCATCAGCCGAAGCCCGGTGCCGTCGGTCGCGGTGAGCGTCATCGGCGGAACGATCGGACCCGCCGCAACGAGCGGAGTCGGCGGCGGCGCGATGTCCGGCGCGACCGCGGAGGCCGATGCCGTCGCGACGGGCGGGACCGCGATGGTCGGGCGAGGCGCGTCGCCACCGCAGTGTGCAAGAGCGAAGGAGACGGAGACGATGGCGACGAAGAGCGGCGCGAGAGACTTCATCTTGGATGAAACCATGCTCGGCCATGTGAGCTTGGCTGTCTCGGAGGATCGACCCGCTCACGCTCAGTACGGAGTCGCCGCCCCCTCGTAGATCCCCAGCTCTTCCTCGCGCGAAAACAAGCACCCCTCGCTCCCGACAGGAAACGTGCTGCATGCGTCCGGCCTCAACGCGTAGATGTCGCACTTGTTGTCGTCGGCGAGATGCTTGCACCGCTTGTCCGTCTTCAGCGTGAGCACCACGCGACCGTCGCGTCGCCGTCGCGCGTACGGACGTCGCGTCAACTCTTTGCGCCCCGCGTCCTCGAACCGCTCGATGTCGACGTCCTCGAGGATCACTTCGTTCGCGCGGCAACACGCGCCGCACGCGAGGCAGTCGAGTCGCATCGTCACTGTCGGCCCCGCCATCACCGAGTCGCGCTCGGCGCGATGCTGCACGATGAACGCGAGGTCCGACGGAACGCGCATGAACGCGAGCCCCTTCAGCGGTCCGCGCTTCGCGGTCGCCCATTTCCACCGCCCCAAATCCGCGAGCGACCACAGCGCCAAATCGCGCTCGTCAGCGTCGATCGGCTGCGGCACGACGAGTCGCGCGTTCGACGGCGAGTCCCAAACGACGGCGTGCCCGCCCGCGCGGACGTGCGCCGCCGCTTCGCGCTCGAACGGCGCTGTGAACGATCGAACGACGGGTCTCTTCACTCGGACGGCAGGCATGCGGCGCTTTCTATAGCTCTGCTAGGCTCTCGCGTCGTGCGCGCCATCGTCATTACTGAATTCGGCGGTCCCGAGGTCCTCCTCCTCCGCGATGTTTCGTCGCCGGTTCCGTCACGCGGCGAGGTGCGTGTTCGCGTGCGCGCGACGGCGCTGAACCGCGCGGACCTCCTCCAGCGGATGGGCGCGTACCCCGCGCCGCCCGACGCGCCGAAAGACATCCCAGGGCTCGAGCTCGCGGGCGAGGTCGCCGAGCTCGGTGAAGGGGTGACGGAGCTCGCGGTCGGCGATCGCGTCTTCGGCCTCGTCGGCGGCGGCGCGTACGCCGAAGAGATCGTCGCGCACGCGCGCACGCTCGCAAAGATCCCCGACGGCATGTCGTTCACCGATGCGGCGGCGATCCCCGAAGCGTTCATCACGGCGTACGACGCGATGGTCACGCAAGCGCGGCTCTCGTCGGGCGAGACCGTGCTCGTGAACGCCGTCGGGAGCGGCGTCGGCACCGCCGCCGTTCAACTCGCCCGCGCGATCGGCGCCCGCAGCATCGGCACCGCGCGCACCGCCGACAAGCTCGAACGCGCGCGCGCGCTCGGCATGAACGAAGGCGTCGTCGCGACGAACGGCAAGTTCGCCGACGAGGTCCGGCGCGTCGCAGGCGAACGCGGCGTCGACGTCGTCCTCGAGCTCGTCGGCGGCTCGTACATCGAAGAAGACATCGCGTGCGTCGCGCTTCGCGGTCGCATCGTCCTCGTCGGCATGATGGCCGGCACGCGCGCTGACGTCGATCTCGCGGGCGTGCTCCGCAAGCGCGTCACGATCGTCGGCACGATGCTCCGCTCGCGTCCGCTCGAAGAAAAGATCGCCGCGGCGCAAGTGTTCGCGCGCCACATCGTCCCGCTCTTCGCGTCGGGCGTGCTGAAGCCGGTCGTCGATCGCGTGATGCCGCTCGATCTCGCCGCGCAAGCGCACGCGCAGCTCGCCGCGAACGAAGGCTTCGGAAAGATCGTCCTCTCGGTCTGAGCGCGCGCGTCGCGATCAGTGATTGCGCGCGTGCTCCAAGCAAAGCGTGCGCGGTGTCCCGCCGCATTTCTCGCACGAGCAAACGCGGATGTCCGCGCCGTCGGCTTCGAGCGCGCCGCACATCGCGCACGTGCGTTGCCCCATGCTCCCGGCGGGACCATCGGGCGCGGGAGCGGGCGCGCGGAACGACTCACGCTTCGCTGCTTGCTCGAGCATCAGCTTTCGCCCGCGCAAGATCCCCAAGAGGTGCCCGCCGAAGAAGACGAAGTAGTTCGTCACCGCCGCGAGGATCGACACGCGCACCGCCCAGCTGTCGACGACGACGATGTCGTAAATCAAATACGCGGCCGCGAGGAACCCGAGCCACTTCATCTTGATCGGAATCACGAACCACAGACGAATCGAATAGTCGGGGAACAGCGTCGCGAACGCGAACGTCAGCGACAAATTCAAATAGAAGCTCCCGATCGGCCCGTGCACGACCGCCGCGGCGATCGTCGTGCCGATCATCCCGACGAGATAGAAGACGTTCATCCGGAACGCGCCCCACTCGTTCTCGAGGTTCGTCCCCATGAGCCACACCCAGTAGATCGCGACGATCGACCAGATCGGATCGAGCCCGACGGGCGGCAGGAGCATGTACGTGACGAGGCGCCACACTTGGCCTTGCATCACGCGATCGAAATCGAGCGCCAGCAGCGACACGATCTGCGGACGCACGAACGACAGGACGAGCACGAGGCCCATTCCGCCGACGATGACCAACGTCAGATGCGCGACGGCCAACTTGCCGAAGCGTCGCTCGAGCCGCGAGAGAAGCCGATCCATCACGTGAGCGGCTAACACGCGCCGCGCGCTTTGTCAGGCGAGGCGCATGCGAAGGTTGAGGGGATCCTTCGCTTTGCTCAGGAT
>JBBQXV010000431.1:0-5575 GCA_038209335.1 Polyangiales bacterium
GGTGCCGTCGGGCTTCTGCGTGACGACGGCGGCGTATCGAGCGGCGGCGCGGGGGAGCGTGCTCGCGGAGATCGTCGACGAGCTCGCGTCGGTCGAGCGGAGCGACGCGGCGCGACTTCAGGCGCTCGCAGAGAAGGCGCGCGCGGCGCTCGCGGGCGCGCCGATTCCGGACGACGTCGCGCGAGCGTGCGTACATGCGTACCGCGCGCTCGGCGACGCCGCGGCCGTCGCGGTGAGATCGTCGGCGACGGCGGAGGATCTTCCCGACGCGAGCTTCGCCGGTCAGCAGGACACCTACTTGAACGTGCAGGGCGAGGACGCGGTGCTCGATGCGATACGGCGTTGCTGGGCTTCGCTTTGGACGGAGCGCGCGGTGTCGTACCGCGCGGCGAACGCGATCGATCACCGCGTCGTCGAGCTCGCCGTCGTCGTGCAGCGCATGGTGCGCGCGAGCGTCGCCGGCGTGATGTTCACGGCGAATCCGGTGACGGGACGGCGACACGAAGCGGTCATCGACGCGAGCCCCGGGCTCGGCGAAGCCGTCGTGTCTGGCGCGGTGAATCCGGATCACTTCGAGGTGCGCGTCGACACCGGCGAAGTGGTCGTGCGACGTCTCGGCGACAAGAAGCTCGTGATCGAGTCGATGGCGGGCGGAGGGACGCGCCACGTCATCCGCGAGGACGCGAGCGCCGAGGCGTGCGTGTCGGACGACGATATCGCACGGCTCGTCGCGCTCGGCGCGAAGGTCGAGGCGTATTACGGCGCGCCGCAGGACACCGAGTGGGGCATGGACGAGGAGCGCACGTTGTGGCTCTTGCAGTCGCGCCCCGTCACGACGCTGCATCCGCTCCCCGCGCTCGCGCCGGACGCTGGGCTTCACGTCTACTTCAACTTCAACGTCGCGCAGGGGGTGTTCCGTCCGCTCACGCCGATGGGGCGGCAGTGCTGGCGGATGTTCGTCTCGGGCATCGTGGCACGAGCGGGGATTCGCCTCGATCGCTACGCCGGCCCGCCGATCGTGGTCGACGCGGCGGAGCGCTTCTTCATCGACGTCACCGCGCTCATGCGCAGCGACATCGGACGGCGCGTCGTCGACTTCGTGCTCCCGCGCATGGAAGCGCGGAGCGCGGAGTCGGTGCGACCGCTGCTCGCCGATCCGCGGTTGTCGATCGTCCCCGCGCCAAAGCTGCGCCTCCTCTTCTTCATGATGCGAGCCTTGGTGGGCACGCGGATACCGCTCCGCGTTCTGCGCGCGCTCGTCGCGCCCGACTCCGCACCGGCGCGGTCGGATCGCGCAGCAGAATCGGCGCTCGCGCTCGGCGTCGTCGCGGAGGACGCCGGCCCGCGCGCGCGCATCGAAGCGGTCGAGCGCATGCTCTTCGACGGCATGTGGCGCTTCTTCCTCGTCGGCGTCCCGATGTTCTTGTGCGGAATGATCGGCTTCGTGATCGCGAAGAAGCGGCTCGCGGGGATCGCGACCAGCGACGAGATCGAGACCGCGTTCCGCGCGTTGCCGCACAATCCGACGACCGAGATGGACCTCGCGCTGTGGGCGCTCGCGTGCCGTGTCCGCGGCGACGCGACGACGCGCGCGCTCGTTCGCGAGACGGCGCCGGCCGAGCTCACGCGTCGTTGGCGCGAGGGCGCTCTGCCGCGCGCGCTCGCCGACGGCCTCGCGGAGTTCCTCGCTCGCTACGGTGCGCGCGGCGTCGCGGAGATCGACGTGGGCGTCGCGCGATGGGGCGAGGACCCGACGCACATCCTCGGCAGCATCGCGAACTACCTCGCGCTCGACGACGGCGCGCACGCGCCCGACGCGCAGTTCGCGAAGGCGACGCGCGAGGCCGACGCGATGGTCCTCGAGCTCTGTCGACGCGCGCGCGCGAAGGGGGTGGTGCGCGGATTCGTCGTGCGCGTGGGACTCGATCGCATGCGACGCCTCGCCGGCATTCGCGAAGCGCCGAAGTTCAACATGGTGCGGGTGCTCGCGCGCGCGCGTGCGCTCTTGCTCGACGTCGGTCGCTCGCTCGTCGATGCCGGGGTGCTCGACGCCGCGGACGACGTCTTCTTCCTCTCGCTCACCGAGCTCCGAGCCGCGACGCCGGAGCTTCACTTCACGGAGTCGCAGACCGGCGACGCGCGTCGTCTCGTGATGACGCGACGCGCGACGTTCGCGCGCGAGCTCGGGCGCCGCCACTTGCCGCGCGTCCTCCTCTCCGACGGCACCGAGCCCGAGGTGCCCCCCACGGAGACCGCAGATGGCGCGCTCACCGGAACGCCCGCGTCGGCCGGAGTCATCGAAGGCATCGCGCGCGTCGTCCTCGATCCAACCGGCGCGAAGCTCGAGCCGGGGGAAATCTTGGTCGCGCCGTCGACCGATCCAGGATGGACGCCGCTCTTTCTCACCGCCGGTGGGCTCGTCATGGAAATGGGCGGCTCGATGTCGCACGGCGCGGTCGTCGCGCGCGAGTACGGAATTCCCGCCGTCGTCGGCGTCGCGCACGCGACCACGCGCATCACGAGCGGCATGCGCATCCGCGTCGACGGCGCCGCCGGGACCGTCACCATCGCGTGCTAATCTCGCCGGCGATGGAGCCGCGCGTGCTCGTCCTTCAACACGAAGCCGATGAAGGCATGGGCCTGCTCGGGGAGTGCTTCGCGCGACGCCGAGTCGAGACGCACATCGTTCACACGCACGCAGGCGAAGCGGTTCCGCGAGCGATCGACGACGTGGGCGCGAGCGCGCTCGTGGTGCTCGGCGGAGGCATGGCGGTGTACGACGCCGACGGTCATCCGCACGTTCGCGACGAGCTTCGTCTGATCGAGCGCACGGTCGCGAAGGGCGCGCCGGTGCTCGCGATCTGTTTCGGTAGTCAGCTCTTGGCCAGCGCGCTCGGCGCGCGCGTGTACGCGACCGGGCGGCAAGAGATCGGATGGTTCGAAGTGACCGCCACGGATGCAGCGCGCGCCGATGCTCTGTTCGCCGACGCGCCGCCGACGTTCGTTCCATTTCATTGGCACGGCGACACGTTCGACCTTCCGAACCGTGCGACGCGGCTCGCGAGCTCGCGGATGACGGAGAACCAGGCGTTTTCGTTCGCGACGTGCGCGTGGGGGATCCAGTTTCATCCCGAAGTCACGCTGGCGATCGTCGAGAGCATGGTCCGCAGCGACGAGCTCGCGCGCGCGGAGCTCTCGGCCGGCCCCCTGCTCGCCGGCGCCCGCGACGCGCTCCCGCGCATGCTGCCGGTCGCCGTGCCTATCTTCGATCGCTTTGTCGATGCGATCGTCGCCGCTGGTCACCTCCGCGGCCAAGAAGTAACTTCGTAACGGACGCATGATCGGCAAGGTCCTCGACGGCAGATACCGCATCGTCGAGAAGCTCGGCGAGGGCGGGATGGGCGGCGTCTTCGAGGCGCAGCACACGTCGACGGGTCGGCGCGTCGCCGTCAAGATCATCATCAAGGCGCACGCCTCCGACGAAGCAATGATCGAACGCTTCAAGCGCGAGGCGCTCGCCGTCGGTGCGATCGAGAGCGAGCACGTCGCGCACATCCTCGACTTCGGGACCGATCCGGCGACTCAGCACGCGTACATCGCGATGGAGTACTTGGAGGGCGAAGATCTCAGCAAGCTCGCCGCGCGACTCGGTCCGATGCACCCGAACCTCGCGCTCCGCATCGTGGCGCAAGTTTGCCTAGGGCTGCAGAAGGCGCACGACGCGGGCATCGTGCATCGCGACATCAAGGCCGCGAACATCTTCGCCACGCACAAGGACGAAGGGGCGGTCACGATCAAGCTGCTCGACTTCGGCGTCGCGAAGCTCGCGTCGCCCGAGGGCGCACCGGTCGAGACGCTCACGAAGACGGGCGGAATGATCGGGACGCCTCATTACATGTCGCCCGAGCAGGCGCGCGGTGCGAAGACCGTCGATCACCGGACGGACATTTGGTCCGTCGGCGTCGTGCTCTATCGCCTTCTCACGGGGAGCGTTCCGAACCAAGACGCGGAGTCGGTCGGCGAGCTCATCTACCAGCTCGTCACGACGCAGACGAAGCCGATACAAGATCTCGCGCCGTGGGTTCCGCCCGAGGTGGCGGCGATCGCACACAAAGCGCTCTCGACGGATCCGGCGCATCGCTACCAATCGGCGTCCGAGATGCTCGAGGCGATCAAGCCGCTGTTGCCCGACGGACGCGCGATTCGAATCGACATGCTCGTGTCGCTGCCGGAGGATTTGCGAACGCACGTCGCGCCGCGCGCGCAGGACGCGCGATCGCTCGCGAGCATCGCCGGGCTTCCGCGGGATCGCGTCGATGCGGCGCGCGCGAAGACGATCACCGAGGTCGTCTCGGGGAGCTCGCCACCCGCGCGCGCGCCGTCCGAACCTGCGCCGACGCCGTCGCGTTCGCCCGTGGTCGCGGTGACGGGCGCGACGAAAGCGGCGTGGGACAGCGGGCCGTCGACCGCGGCCGAGGGGCGCACCGCGACGCCGTTGGCGAAGCCGAAGTCGCCCGTGCCAGTCGCGGGGATCGCGCTCGTCGTCGTGGCGCTCGGCGCGTTCGGCGTGTGGCGCGTGATGAGCGCACGCGACGTCGTCGCAGGTGGCGGCGGTGCAACGAGCGCGTCGAGTCAGGCGCCTGCCGCGTCGTCGTCGGCGCCGACGGCGCGTCGACCGAACGGCGTCGTTGATCAAGGGCGCCTCGAGAGCTTCGGTCCGCTCCCGACGGTCGTCACGCGATCGGACAACGCTCTGACCGAGCCGAAGATCGCGCTCGGACGAATGCTCTTCTTCGATCCGCGCCTCTCGAAGGCGAAAGACGTGGCGTGCGTGTCGTGCCATGCGCTCGATGCGTACGGCGTCGACGGCAAGCAAGTGTCGACCGGCCACGCTCAGCAGCTCGGCGCGCGCAACTCGCCGTCGGTCTACAACTCCGCGGGCTACTTCGCGCTCATGTGGGACGGGCGCGCGGCGAGCGTCGAAGAGCAAGCGAAGCTCCCGCTCTTGAACCCGGTCGAGATGGCGATGACGCCGAAGCTCGTCGAGGAGAGGCTCCGCGCAGTCGGCGCGTACGTGACCGCGTTCGCCGCCGCGTTCCCCGACGAGAAGCCGCCGCTCACGTTCGAGAACGCCGCGCGGGCGATCGGCGCGTTCGAGCGCAAGCTGTTCACGCCGTCGCGTTGGGAGAAGTTTCTCGCGGGCGACAAGGACGCGCTCACCGAGGCCGAGAAGATCGGCTTCAACACGTTCGTCGAGACCGGCTGCCCGACGTGTCACTTCGGTCCCAACGTCGGCGCGACGATGTTCCAAAAGCTCGGCCTCGTGAAGCCGTGGCCGTACACGCGTGATCGCGGACGCTTCGAACTCTCGCAACGCAACGAAGACTACATGCTCTTCCGCGTTCCCAGCTTGCGCAACGTCGCCAAAACCGCGCCGTACTTTCACGACGGATCGCGCACCGCGCTCGACGAGGTCGTGCGCATGATGGCGCGGCATCAAATCGGAAAAGAGCTCGCCGAGGACGAGATCGCGTCGATCGTCGCCTGGCTCGGCTCGCTCACGGGCGAGCTCCCC
>JBBQXV010000432.1:0-5560 GCA_038209335.1 Polyangiales bacterium
CAGGCCGTTCACCTTGGTCACGACGTCGCCCGGCCGCACGTCGACGCCGCGCCAGAATCGCGGATCGCCGCGGAGCGCCGCGATCCGAAAGCCGTGAAACTTCCCCGCGACGAACACCGGCCGCTCGTCGACCTCGACGCGCTGAAGAAACGAACCGACCCCGTCGGCGACCGCGCGCCTCACGGCCGATCGGCGGAGCGTGTTCGGCGGGAGCGGCGCGGGCTCGGGCGGAACGGCCGCGAAGTTGTTCATCCCCGACGGATCCTCGGGCGGCATCGCGTTGTCGGCGCACGCCGCCCCGAAGAGCACGAGGCACAGCAAGAGAGGGGACGTCCTCATCGCCTCACCCTGCCTTGCGCGGGCCGGGGGGCGCAAGTTTTCAGCCTGCGAAGGTCTGCGCGTACGCCGCGTGGATCCGCTCGTGCACCTCGTCGCGCGTGCCGGCGGCGTTGACGAGGACGATCCGATCGTCGGGCATGTGCTTCGCGAGATCCGTGTAGAATGCAACGAGCGCGCGCTGCACTTCGTTTTGCTCGTAGAGCTGCGCCGCCTCGCCGCGACGATCGCGTCGCTCGGCCGCCAGCTCGGCCGAGAGATCGAGAACGATCGTCAGGTCCGGACGACGCGCGAACTTGTTGAGCGATCGGATCCACTCGACCGCGCCGCCGCCTTCTTGCCCGCTCACGATGCTTTGGTACGCCAGGCTCGACGCGTCGTACCGATCCGAGATGATGACGCCGCCATCGCTGACGAACGGCGCGATCTCCGATTCGACGTGATCGAGCCGGTCGGCCGCGAAGAGGAGCGCCATCGTCGTCCAGTCCGGCGCGCGTCCGCCCGGGACGATGATGCGACCGGTGAGCACCTGCCGAACGAGCGTGCCGATCGGCCCGTCGCTCGGCTCGCGTGTCGTTCGCACGGCGACGCCGTTTCCGCGCAGGCGGTCCGCGAGCCGCGCGACCTGCGTCGTCGTCCCCGCGCCATCGATTCCTTCGAGCACCACGAAACGTCCGCGCTTCGTCATCGGCGCATCTCGTAGCGCACGACCGACCGAGCGTCACCACCCAACTTGCTATGCCGCGTCGAAGCGCTCACACCGCGCCGGGCGGCGACGGATCCTCTCCGAGGACGACGTTGTCGATGAGCCGCGTCGAGCCGATGCGGCACGCGATCGCGAGAAGCGCGCGCTCGCCCGCGCGTGCACCGTCGGACATCACGTCGATGCGATCGGGATCGGCGAGATCGACGTAGTCGATCGACGTCGCGACCTCTTCGACGTGTGCGCGTGCGGCGGCACGAAGCGTCGCGACGTCGCGCTCTCCGGACGCGAAGAGCCTCCACGCCGCCGCGAGACCACCCGAGAGGCCGCGAGCGCGCGCGCGCTCGTCGACGGACAAGTACGCGTTCCGCGAGCTCATCGCGACGCCGTCGGCCTCGCGTACGATCGGCGCGCCGACGATCTCGATCGGCAGGAACAAATCGCGCGTCATGCGACGAATGACCGCGAGCTGCTGGTAGTCCTTTCGACCGAAGACGGCGATGCACGGCCCCGCGATCGCGAAGAGCTTCGCGACGATGGTCGTGACGCCCTCGAAGTGAACCGGACGGAACGCGCCACAGAGCGCCGCCGCCGTCGCGCCGACGCGCACGCGCGTCTCGTCGCCCGGTGCGTACATCGCCGCAACGTCGGGCGCGAACACGACGTCGGCGCCCGCGCGCGCGAGCTTCTCGACGTCGCCCGCGAGATCGCGCGGGTACTTCGCGTAGTCCTCGTTCGGCCCGAACTGCGTCGGGTTGACGAAGATCGTCGCGGCTACCGTGCTCGCCTTCTCGCGCGCGAGACGCACGAGCGCGAGGTGACCTTCGTGGAGCGCGCCCATCGTCGGCACGAGCCCGACACGCTCGCCGCGCGCGCGCGCTTCATCGCACGCTGTGCGCAACTCTTGCGGCAACGCGATCGTCTTCGCCATCGCGCGACAACTTAACACCACGCACGCGAGACGCGTTAGCGACGTCGACCACTCGGTCATTCGGGTGTAAAGCTTTCGGGCCCCATGACCCTTCGACGCTCGTTGCTTCGCCGCTCGCTCGCACCCGTCGTCGTCGCGGCGTCTTCCCTTGTTTCGCTCGTAGCTTGCGGCAGCCGCGGACCGCTCGACATCGAGGTCATCGAGTACAACGGCGACGCCGGCGCGACCGTCGACGGCGCGGATCTCGACGGCGCCGGAGGCGACGCGCTCAACGGCGACGCAAAGTCGGACGCCGTCGGAGACGCGGGGCCCGATGGCAACCCGCTCATCAACTGCGGCCAGTGCGTCGCGCAGAACTGCGGGCAGCAAGTCATCGCATGCGTCACCGACCCGTCCTGCCGCACGACGCTCCAGTGCGTCATCCAGATGTGCCTCGGCGGCACCGGCGGCGTGAACGTCCAGTGCGCGCTCATGTGCGGCGGCGGCGACATCGGTAAGCTCGGCCCGATCCTCGGCGTGTTCACGTGCATCACCGGCAAGTGCGGCGCGGACTGCGCGAGCGCGCTCGGCGGGCTCGGTGGCGGCGGTGGACGCGACGCCGGACGACGACAGCCTCCGCGGCACGGCGATACGAACCCGATGTTCTCGGCATGGCCGGAGCTCTGTGAGGAATAGTCGTAAGGGCGCGCAGTTCTGCTAAACGTGCCGTCTCGAATGAGGCGCGCGCGGTACATGCTCGCGGGGGTGTTGCTCGCGGCGTCGTTGACGAACGTGCCTTCGGCGCGCGCGGCGGGGCCGTCGCAAGCGCAAGTGCAGGCGGCGCGCGAGCTGTTTCAAGAAGCGGAGCGCGACGAGGACGCCAAGCGCTGGACCGAAGCGCTCGAAAAACTGCGACGAGTCGCCGCCGTCAAGCTCACAGCCGGCGTGCGCTACCACATCGCGCTCTGCGAAGAGAACCTCGGGCAGCTGGTCGCCGCGCTCGCCGACTACACGCTCGCGGAGAACCAAGCGCGCGCCGAGAACGCTCCGGACGTGCTCCGACTCGTCGGCGAAAAACTCAAGGGCTTGAAGGGGCGCGTGCCACGGCTCACGGTCGTCGTTCCGGGCGACGTGACCGACGCCGAAGTGCGACTCGACGGCGAGCCGATCCTCCAGGCGATGTGGGGCGTGCAGATCCCGATGGACCCGGGCGAGCACAAGCTCGAAGCAAGAGCGCCCGGGCGCGTGCCGATGGCGCGCACGATCACGATGCAAGAGCGCGACTCGACGCTCGTCGAGATCAAGCTTCCCGAGGCAACGAAGTCCCCGACCACGCCCCCCGCGACGACCTCCGGCACGACCGCACCACCGACGCCGACCGCCGCTGACGACACGACGAGCAAACCACCGGCAGTCGGCGGGCGCACGGGCGCGATCGTCGCGACGCTCGGCGCGGCGGTCCTCGGCGGTGGCGGCGTCGTCGCCTACTTCGTCGCTGGCAGCAGGCACGACGACAACGCCACGACGTGCGCCGCGCGAAAAATTTCGTGCGACGACCTGAAGAACGAGGTCCGGATCTGGGACACGGCTGCGCTCGGTGCGTGGATCGGCGCCGCCGCGCTGACCGCGGTCGCGATCGTTCTGTGGACGTCGCCGTCGACCAGTGCGAGCAAGACGCCGACGCGCGGCGAGCTCTACGTCGGCCCCAGCGCATTCGGCTTGAAGGGGAGCTTCTGACGTGACGAAGCGTTTCGTCGTCGCCGCAGTATCGATCGCGAGCGCAGCGGCGCTCGGCTTCGCGCTCGCGGCGTGCACGGATCTATTTCACGGCACCGATGATCTGAAAAATATCTGCGAGCTCGACGCGGACGTTAGCGGCTGCGTCGACGCCGCGCCTGCTCCGGACTCCGCCCCCGCGCCGGACGCCAGCTTCGATCTATGCCTGGTCGACTCCGTCGCCGCGAAGATCCGCGCAGAGACCGCTTGCAAATGGCTCGGCGCATGCGAAACGCCGATCGGCCGAAACCGATTCGCGGAGTGCATGCTCGGCGCGCTCAAGACGTACGACTGCAGCATCGCCCCGAATCGAAAACCAAAGGGGGCGACCGCCGCGTACTGGGGCTGCCTCGCTCGCGTGAATTCTTGCGGCGACGTCGACCGCTGCATCTTTTCGAAACCCGTGAATACGTGCGGCACGGTGGGCATTACCGGGTGCGACAGCAAGAACGAGGGAGTGCGCGACTACTGCGCGACTACGCCGAGCAACGCGCGTGGAGAGCCGTGCTTCGCGTTCGGTCAGACGTGCTACTCGCCCGGCGGGGGTGGGTTCTGCGGCGGAGAGCGCGAGGACGGCGGATGCACGACCGGATGCTCGGGGTCGCAGCTTCACGACTGCGACGACGCGGGCGTGAACGTCGGGATCGATTGCACGACGTACGGCGCGCAAGCGTGCGTGTCGACGAGCGGTGTCCTCGGATGCAAAGCGGAGCTCGGCACGTCATGCATGGCGACCACCGCGGTGACGTGCACGAACGGCATCGCGACCGGTTGCCCGTCCGGTGTCCAAGAGAAGGTCGCGTGCAAGACACTCACGGGGATGTCCGTTTGCAATCCGGTCGCGCCGGGCGCTCTCTGGGACGTCTCGCGTGTCTGCCTCGATCCCGCAGGATGCAGCGCGAGCGCCGATTCGTGCTCGGGCACCACGATCAGCAGCTGCGTGGGTGGCGCGATCTACACGACGAAATGCGAAGCGCCGTTCGTCGGGTGCTCGACCACGCCGCTGGCGACCGAAGGTGCGTACGCGCGCTGCGTTCTCCCCGCCGACGCCGGACGTTGAGGGAATCTCCGCGCGCTCGTCGTGCGTTCTCCGGGCGCAACGATGCGCCTCCGCCCTTCTCGCAGGACTCTCGTCGCGATTAGCGTCGTCGCAACGCTCGCGGCGACGGCGTCGTTCGGATTCGATCGCTGGGTCCGCGCGCGCGTCGCCGAGGAAGCCGAGCGGCGGCACATCGATGTCTCCATCGCCTCCGTGCGCCCCACCTGGAGCGGCGTTCGGCTCGTCGGCGTGCGCGCGCGACCGCGCGGCGTCGACGCCATCGACGTTCGCTTCGACGAAGCTCGCGTCGACATCGCGCGCAGCGGCGTGACGGCGGTGCGCGTCGCCGGGGGATCCGTGGAGGTCCGCGGAGCGGAGAGCGAGATCGCGGCGTCGCTGAGGTCGTGGCGTGCGGGGCTCCCGGCGTCGCGGGGAGAGTCCGCGGGAGCGACGCGCGTGCCGATTTCGATCGCAGGGATCGCCGTGCACTGGCCCGCGCGACACGTCGAAGCAAGCGGTGCGAGCGTGCAGCGCGACGCGGACGGCGGGTTCGTCGTCGGCGCGGAGAGCGTGAGCGTCGAGGAGCGCGGCGTCGCGGCTCGCGCGGAAGCGCTCCGCGTGCGTCTCGACGCCGATCGTGCGCTACGGGGTGTGACCGCTGCCAAAGCGACGATCACGTACGACTCCATCCCGACGCCCGACGTCTCGACCGCGACCGCGACCGCGACGTCAGTGCCCGAGCTCCGCGCCGTTCGCGCGCGGGTCGCCGAGGAAGCCGAGCGGCGGCACATCGATG
>JBBQXV010000433.1:0-5556 GCA_038209335.1 Polyangiales bacterium
GTCCGTGCGACGCGCCGTCGAAGTCGCGTTCGATGCGACGGCGCGCGGCGAGGCCCTGCTGGGTGCGCATTGCGGGATCGCGCATGTAGCGAACGAATTGCGCCGCGAGCCCTTCGACGTCCGGTGGCTCGCCGCGGCAGAGCGCGCCGGTGTCGCCGTCGGCGAGCGTCTCTGCGACCCCGCCGACGTCGAACGCGATGACCGGCTTGCCGAGCGCCATCGATTCGATGACCGCGCGGGGGAGCGGATCCGGGTAGACGCTCGGGACGACGGCGACGTCGAAGTCGACGACGAGCGGCTTCACGTCGGCGCGGAAGCCGAGGAACACGACGCGATCGGCGACGCCGAGCTCGGCGGCGAGCGCGCGGCACTCCGCGAGGTGATCGGGAACGAAGTCTTCGGGCGTGTCGCCGACGATCACGAACCTGACGCGCGCGCGCTCCTCGACGGAGAATCGATCGAGGGCGATCTTCGCGGCGCGCACCATCTCGACGTACCCCTTGCGACGCAGGATTCTCCCCTGGCTTCCGAAGACGACGACGTCGGCGCCGATGCCGAGCTCGGCGCGCAGTGACGGCTTCACGCTCGCGGGGGCGAACTCCTCGATGTCGAGCGCGTTGTGGATGACGCGCACCTTCTGCGGGCAATGCGGAAACAACGATGCCGCGGCGCCGGACACGCAGATGATTCGTCGGACGCCCGCGCCGCCCGAGAGGCGCCGATGGAGCCCGCGGACCGCCGGCGGAATCGATGTATACCGCACGTGCCACAGCGCAGGGACGCCCGTCGTCCACGCGAGCGCACCGCCCGCGAAGTCGGCGTTGGTGCCGTTGCAGTAGACGAGATCGAACCGTTCGCGTCGGATGAGCGACGTGAGGCGCCCGATCGCGAGCGCGCCTTTGATGACGTTGCCCGCGAGACGAGCACCACGGAGCGGGAGCGGCGCAGCGAAGTCGGCGCGCTCCATCGCGCGTCGCCACGGCTCGATCGGATTTTCGACGAGGTTGTGCTCGAAGCGAATCTCATCGGCGACGCCCCCGCCGGCGAGAAGCTCGCTGATGACCCCTTCGCGCGGGAGGATGACCGTGCGATGCACGACGCTCGGATCGAGGAACTTGAGGATGTAGAAGAGGCTTCGTCCGGGTCCGCCGTTGCGCGCGGTGTCGTTGATGAACGCGACGCGAACGCGACGGGTCGGCACGATCGGCGCTTCACGCGCGTCGGCGCGTACGTCGACCGAACCTTGCGCGTGGACGGACGAACCGTTGGTGCCGTTCGTGGGGGTGGGCGGCGTTGAAGGCATGCGAGAGCGAGGAATGACCACGACGATAAGGGGCCGAGAAGTACCCCGGCGCGGTTTTGCGGTGATGCCGTGAAGAGGTGTACGCCAGGGGCGTGACCTGATGCTACCGGCTTCGCGCAGCGACTTGGGCTAAAGACGTGCGCACGATGACGCGCCGCCTCACGGTGACCTGGAGCCGCCAGCTCGGCCGCAGCGACGCCGTCGATTACGATCGGTTCGTCGACGGTGCGGCCGGTGGACACGCCTCGCAGACGCGCGCGTGGGGCGCGCTCACGACGGCGACGCGGCCGCTCGCGGCGAGGTACGTCATCGTCCGGGAAATGGCGCGCATCGTCGGCACGGCGCTCGTCTTGCGGCCGCGCGCGATCGGACCGCTCGTGGCGCCGGTCGCGCGCGTGGAGCGTGGACCGGTCTGCGAAAGAGTCGCCGACGTCGCGCACGTGCTCGACGCGATCGTCGGCGCGTCGCGGCGTCACGGCGTCGCGCGCTTGCAAGTGATGCCGTACTGGGCCGACGGCGAAGCAGCCGACGCCGAGGCGGCGCTCGCGCGCGCGCGCTTTCGGTCCGTGCAGGAGCTCGACGGCGCGCACGTCGCGACGCTGCGCATCGACATCGGCGGAAAGAGCGACGAGCAGATCCTCGCCGGCAAGGATCGCGAAACGCTGCGACGAAAGCTCCGCCAGGCCGAGAAGGCCGGCGCGACCGTGCGCCGCGGCGAGCGCCGAGACATGCCGACGCTCGCGAAGCTGCACGACGATTTGATGCACGGACAGTCGATGGACGCGAAGCCCGCGGCGTGGTTCGACGCGCTGTGGGACGACGTGGCGCGCGACGGCGAGCGCGGCGCTGTGTTCGTCTGCGAGCACGATGGCGAAGCGATCGCCGCGCTCTTCGCGAGCCGGCACGGATCGCAAGGGACGTTCGTGCTCGGCGCGACGACGTCCGCCGCGCGCTCCTTCTCGAAGATGGTGCTCCCGATGATGGCGGCGATCCGCTGGTCACGCGACGCGGGCTGCGCGCGCTTCGACATGGGCGGCGTGCCGATGGACGGCGACACCGACGAAAAGCGCGCGGCGATCGCGCAGTTCAAATTCGACTTCGCGAAGGCGCGCGTGCGCCTCGTCCGCGAGCACGCGCGGTGGTTCTGAAGCCACGAGAATGCTAAGTCGAGACCCGTGGCGCGCGTGTATCTCTGCGTTTCGATCGACTGCGAGTGCGACAAGGGGGCGGGCTGGCGCTCGCAGCGACCGCTCGCGTTCGCCGGGATCGCCGAGGGGATCGCGCGGCGTCTTCAGCCGCTCTTCGTGCGTCGACGCGCGAAGCCGACGTACCTCCTCTCGCCCGAGGTGATGCGCGACGCGCGCAGCGTCGAAGCGCTGACCTCGCTCGAAGGCGATCACGAGCTCGGTACGCATCTGCACGGCGAGTACGCCGAGCCCGACGCGTTCGAGCCGGACGTCACCGAGGTCTTCCAGCGCGACTACCCCCCCGAGATCGAACGCGCGAAGCTCACCTACCTGACCGAACTCTTCGCGCGCGCGTTCGGACGACGCCCGGCGTCGTTTCGTGCGGGTCGCTTCGGCATCGGCTCGTCGTCGATCGGGATCCTCGAAGAGCTCGGCTACGCGGTCGAGTCGAGCGTGACGCCGTTCATGGATTGGTCGGACAAGGCCCCTGGACTGACCTTCGACGGCGCGCCGACACAGCCGTATCACCCCGATCCGCGCGCACCGGGCAAGGTCGGCGACAGCAAGATCCTCGAGGTGCCGGTGACGATCCGTCCGCGCGCGATGCAGCGTCTGCCGATGGTCGGCAAGCTCGTCGAACCGCGATGGCTTCGACCAACGAAGGGAACCGCGTCGTCGCTCGTCGCCGTCGCGAAGGACGAGATCGCGTCGGCGCGCGCCACGCGACCAGGCTCACCCGTCGTCCTCAACGCGATGTTTCACAACGTCGAGATCCTCGCCGGCGCGAGCCCGTACGCCGCCACCGACGCCGAAGCGAAGAAGATCCTCGATCGCCTCGACGCGCTCCTCGCATTCGCATGGAAAGAGTCGATCGCCGTCGTCGGCCTCGGCGACGTCCCGGAGATCGTGCGCGGCGGCGCAGGCAGCGATGCGAGGGCCACCGCGTGACGGCGCGGCGTTCGATCGTCCGAACGACGCTGCTCCTCTTGCCGTTGCAGATCGTCTTTCGCGCAGGCGAGGCGGTGCTGCCGCTGCTCCTCGCGATGTGGTTCGGGCGGACGAACGCGACCGACGTCTACTACTTCGCGTGGGCGGTGTTCGCGCTCGCGGGTGCGCTCGTCTTCTCGGCGTACCAAGACTCCGCGCTCGTGCCGATTCTCGCGGAGGTGCGGCGCGAGAAGCCGGCGACGCTCCCGGACGTCATCGGGTCGATGCTCGCGCACACGCTCGTTTTGGCGAGCGCGCTCGCGGTCGTCATTGCGGTCGGTGCGCTCGGCTGGTTCTGGGCGCGCTACGACGGCGACGACTTCGTGCTCGCCGCGCGCATGGTCGTTCCGTTCGCGCTCTTCCTCCTCGCGCTCACGCTCAAGACGTTCCTCGGCGCGCTCCTCAGCGCCGAGCATCGGTTCTTCCCGCTCCCGCTCGCGAGCGCGCTCGGGATGGCGACGACCGTCGGCATCATCGCGACGATGCGCGGATCGCTCGGCGTGCTCGCCGTGCCGATCGCCTCGCTCGCCGGCGAAATGATCGCGATCGCGGTTCTCGCGTGGACGGTCTTCGGGCTCCTCGGAACGAAGATGCGCCTCACGTTCGCGCGCCCGGAACCGGTGCGGCGCTTCGCGAGGCTCATCGCGGCCGAGGTCGGCGGGAGCGCCGTTACCCGCGTGAACCCTGTCGTCGACATGCTCATGGCCGGGCTCGCCAGCGTCGTCGGTGGCGCGACACTCCTGCGGTACAGCGGCGACGTCTCGTCGCTCCCGACATCGATTCTCCAAGTCACGCTCCTGCCCGTCCTGCTATCGCACCTCGCCGACGATTTCGCAGCGCGCGATCTCGAGAAGATCCGACGCACGGTGCGCCGCGCGCTCCTCGCGGTCGGAGCGATCCTCGGCGTCGCCGCCGTCCTGCTCTACGTCTTCCGCGGACCACTCCTGCGCTTCGTCTTCTTGCGTGGCGAGATGGACGCGAGCGGCGTCGATCGAATGATTCGGCTCTTGCCCTATCACCTCGTCGGCTTGGCGCCGTTCGGTGCGCTCTTGGTCCTCGCGCGCGCGCACGTCGCCGTGCAGAACAGCCGCATCATGCTCGGGATGGGCCTGCTGAACGCCGGGCTCAACGCGGTCTTCAACGTCGTCCTCTTGAAGGCGATCGGTCTCGAAGGGATCGCGCTCTCCACGTCGTGCGTACAGCTCGCGATCGCGATCGTGTTTTGGTTCCGGCTCGAGGCGCGACTCGGCGGGCACATCGAGCCGGTGCCGCGGTGACGCGCGTCGTGCACGTCGTCGCCGCCGGAGAGATCGGGGGCGCCGAGCGGCTCTTGATCGATCTCGCGACGAGGCCCTCCGCGAGCGGCGCCGAGCACGCGATCGCGCTCCTCACGCCGAGCGACGCGCTCGCGCGGACGTTTCGCGACGCGGGACTGCGCGTTCACGATCGCGGACCGGTGCGCGAGGATCCGCTCGCGTACGTCTGGGGCGCGCTCGGGCCACTCGACGTCGCGTGGATCGCGCGCATCCTGCGCGACGAACGCGCCGACGTCGCGCATCTCCACACGTTCGCGTCGCAAGTCGTCGGCGCACGCGCGGCGATTCGCGCGGGGGCGCGCGTCCTTCGCACGGAGCACTCGACGCGCGTGTACGTCGACCCGAGCTGCTGGCCCTTCTCGCGTTGGTCGTTGCGTCGCGCCGACGCGGTCGTCGCGATCAGCGATCACGTTCGCGACATCGCGCTCGCGAAGGCTCCATGGGCGCGCGGCGCGATGCGCGTCATCCGCAACGGAGTCGACGTCGCGCGATTCGCGCCGCGGCCGCGCGTCGACGGATCGAACGGACCGATTCGCTTCGTGCTGGTCGGACGCCTCGAGCCGCGCAAAGGCATCGACGTCGCCATCGACGCGATCGCGGCGGTGCCTGACGCCGTGCTCGACGTCGTCGGTGACGGCGCCGAGCGCGCACGCCTCGAAGCACACGCGCGCGCACGCGGCGTGTCCGCGCGCGTTCACTTCCGCGGCTTCGTCGCCGATCCGCGCGACGCGATCGCGTCCGCCGACGCGGGCCTCTGCAGCTC
>JBBQXV010000434.1:0-5538 GCA_038209335.1 Polyangiales bacterium
CGCGAAACGTCTCCGCGAGATGGCCGGCGTGGCGCGACACGTACATCCCTGCGCCCATCGGGACCGCGAGCGATTTGTGCGCGTCGAACGTGATCGAGTCGGCGCGTTCGATGCCGGCGATCGCGTCGCGCATTTCGGGCACGAGCGCGGCGAAGCCTCCCCAGGCGGCGTCGACGTGGAGCCAGCATCGTTCTTTCTCGGCGATGCTCGCGATCTCGACGAGCGGATCGATCGCGCCCGCGCTCGTCGTCCCGCACGTCGCGATCACGAGGAGCGGCATCGCTCCCGCGGCTCGGTCGAACCCGATGGCCTCGCGCAACGCGAGCGGACGCATGCGGTGCGATCCGTCGACGCCGATGCGCCTCACCGCGTCCGTGCCGAGGCCGCACGCGCGCGCTGCTTTTTCGATCGAGTGGTGCGCCTCGGTCGATGCGTAGATCGCGGGCGATGCCGTGAGCGCACGCGCACCGCCGCGCGCGAACGCAGGGCACGCGTGTGCGAGCGCTGCGAGGAGCGCGGTCGTGTTCGCCTCGGCACCTCCGGTCGTGAACGCGCCATCGACGTCGTCGCGCGCGAAGCCGAAGCGCTCGCCGAACGCGCGGATCAAGTGGCGCTCAGCCTCCACCGCGAAAGGCGCGTGGCTGTGCGTCGCAAGCTGCGGATTGAACGCCGCGACGAGCGCGTCCGCCGCAATCCCCATCGTCGTCGGACCTGGGTTGAAGAGCCCGAAGTAGCGTGGATGTGCGGGATGCACCTGCCCTTCGCGCATCGCGGCGACGACCGCGTCGATCGCGTCCGACGGCGCCATCGGCGTTCGAAAATCGAAGCGCGCGACCGCGGCACGCACCGCGTCGGCGTCGAGCGAAGGCAGCACCGGAGCGCTCGCGATCCCGTCCGTGTACGCGTCAATCGCCTCGATCGTGCGCCGCCAAACGTCCGCGCGCACATCCCCCCCGAGCACGAGCCGTTCGCTCCCCATCGCGCCGACTGTACGCCCGAACAAAACTTCGGCGGGTCTCGTTCGTCTGAGCACACATGCCCTACCGCGACGACGCCGATGCCCTCCGCAACCGGTGCGATCTCCTCGAGAAGGAGCTCGCGGACGTTCGCACCCGCGCGCGCGAGCTAGAGTCGCTGAAGCGCACCGAGGCCGACGTCGCGCGCGATCTCGAGAAGGCGCGCGCAATGCTCGACAGCCTCGGCGCGCGCGGCAAGACGGCGCCGTCGCTCGACAACGTGCGCATCGCGTCACCGTGCAAAGCGAGCTGGGACGACATGCAAGGCGACGAGCGCGTTCGGTTCTGCGGAAAGTGCGAAAAGAACGTCTTCAACTTATCGGCGATGTCGAAGAGCGAGGCCGAGGCGCTCTTGTTCGAGAAGGACAACAGCGTCTGCGCGCGCATCTTCCGTCGCGCCGACGGCACCGTCATGACGACCGACTGCCCCGTCGGCGTGCGCACGAAGCGCGTGCGTCGTCTCGCGATCATTGCGGCGGGCGGCGGAGTGCTGACCGCGGTCGCGGCGGCGCTATCCGGCGTGGTGATCCCAGGCGAGTGCGCGAAGCCGATGCAAGGGCAAGTCGTGACGATGGGCACCGTCGCAGCGCCGCCGCCAACCGCGCCGGAGATGGGCGAGCCGAGCGTCGCGACGATGGGGAGCGTCGCGCTTCCGAGCCCGCCGCCGTCCACCGTTCACCCCGAGCCGAAGCGTCGCTAGATCGCCGCGGGTCGCAGCGTCTTCATCAACGCCGCATGCAGCGCCGGATCGCCCGCCGCGAGAATCTGCCCGCCGTCATCCGGCGCGCCGCCGCTCCACGTCGTCACGACGCCCCCGGCTTGCTCGATGATCGGAACGAGCGCTTGGATGTCATACGGCTTCAGCCCCGACTCGATGACCGCGTCGACGGTGCCGAGCGCAATCATCGCGTACGCGTAGCAATCGCCGCCGTACCGCACGAGCCGCGCGCGCGCGCGAATGGCATCGAAGACCGCGAGCTCGTTCGGCGGGAAAAGATGCGGGTTCGTCGACATCACGACCGCGTCCTCGATCCGCGCGCACGCACGCGATCGAAGCTTGGTCCGCGTCGCGCCTCGCCGCATCTCACCGCCGAGCGCGCTCGCGACGAAGCGTTCGCCTGTGAAGGGCTGATCCATCACGCCGACGATCGGCCGATGCTCGTCGCGCAGCGCGATGAGCGTTCCCCAGAGCGGCAGCCCTGCGATGAACGCGCGCGTCCCGTCGATCGGATCGATCACCCACGTGAGCTTCCCGGTCCCCGCTTCGAAGCCGTGCTCTTCGCCGAGGATCCCGTGATCCGGGTACACCTCTTTGATGCGTGCGCGGATCGCCGACTCGGCGTCGCGATCGGCGACGGTTACCGGATCGTAGTCGCCCGGTCCCGCTTTGTTGTCGACGCCGACGCCCGCGCGAAAGTGCGGAAGGATCACACGCCCCGATCGATCCGCGAGATCGTGCGCGAACGCGACGAGGCTAGTGAGACTGCCGAGGTCCGGCGCGGCGCTCATTGCTCTGGCACCGCGACGCCGGTCGTCGCCGGATCGAGCACGCTCCCGATGTTGTTCACCGTCGCGTCGCGCGTCATCAGCTGCCCCGTTGCACCGCCGAGAAAATTCCATTCGAGGAACTTCACGATCGACGAGTGCTCCATCGTCACGTGCGACACGAAGTTCTTCCGCGCGAACTTGCCAATCGCGATGAACGGTACGCGCGTGCCGTACGGTTTGTTGTCGACGGTGCTCGTCGGCGGCGGTGCGACGTGATCGAAGTACCCGCCCCCTTCATCGTAAGTGACGATGACCAGCGTGTCGTCGCGGTAGCGCGACTTCATCACGCGATCGACGACACCGGCGACGAACGTAACGCCGTCGCTGAGCTTGTCGCGCACGCCGGGGTGCTCGGATTTGTAGCCGAGGCCGCGCACGAACGAGACGCCCGGGAGCCCGCCGTTGTCGAGGGCGTCGTCGAACGCGGACAAGTCGCGCATCGTCTGCGGGTTGTCACGCGACGACGGGTAGTACTGAAACGGCAGATCCGCCGGGTCCATGAGGCACGGGTAGAACTTGAGGTGCGCGGGGCAGTCGTCCGGGATGTCGGGGCAGGTCCCCTTCGCGACTGCGTCGCCCATCGCTTTGTAACCTTCGGCATAGAGCGTCCACGGCACGCTGGCCGCAGTGAGGAGATCGCCAATCGTCTTCTCGGTGAACTCCATCGGCGGCGCCTCGAGTCCGCATCCGAGGCCGAGCGCTCCCTTCGGGCTGAAGCTGTTGTCGTCGAACACGAACGCGGCGCGTGCAAAGTACATGTCGTTCGCCGAGCTCTGTCCGATGATCGGTTGGAAGTAGCGATCGGCGATCGCGCCCGCGGCCGCCAGATCCCAGAGCGGCTTGATGATGGTCGGCGAAGAGATGGCTACGTTGCCGAGGTTGCCACACGACGCGGTGACGAACTTGTCCATCTTCCCGCCGTTCACCTCTTCGGTCTCGCACTTTGCGGTGTGATCGGGATCGTGCCCGCCCATCACGTCGTCGTCGAGCACGACAGGTTTGTTCCCGGCGGGATCGGTCGCCGGCATCGCTTCGCAGCAGTCGGGGCCGTTCGTGCACGACGGGTTCGAGCCGGGCATCGCTTTGCAGTAGGCGCCGAAGTGATTGTCGAACGTGTGGTTCTCTTGGAGCACGACGACGACGTGCTTGATGCTCGACTGCGGACACGGACCCGCGCACGCGGAGTCGACCGCCGGGAGCGACGGCCCGGTCGTCTTGGCGCTGCACGCGAGGGCGAGAACCAGAGGCGAAAGAAAGAGGAGCGATGCGGAGCGAAGCATCTGTCCATGATACGCGATCAGCCCTTCACGCCGCCCGAAGTCAGCCCCGCAACGAGCTGCCGCTGCGCGACGTAGAAGAGCGCCATCACCGGCACGCTCACGAGGATCGCGCCCGCGGCGAACGGTCCCCACGCCGCGTCGTGCTCGCCGACGTAACGCTGGAGCACCACCGGCAACGTGAACGCACTCTCGCGCGAGAGGAGCGTCGCCGCGAGGATGAACTCGTTCCACGCGCTCATGAACGCGAAGAGCGCGGTCACCGCGATCGCGGGACGCGCGGCGGGCAAGACGACTTTCCAGAACGCTTCAGCGCGCGTTGCGCCGTCGACCATCGCGGCCTCTTCGAGATCGACGGGGATCGATTGGAACGCGCCGCGCAGCTGGAAGATTGCGAACGGCACCGCGGTCGACGCGTAGACGAGCACGAGACCGCCGCGCGAGTCGAGCAGGTGAAGCGCCTCGAGGAGCAAGTAGAGCGGGACGGCGCTCGCGACGGTCGGGAACATCTGCGTCGCGAGGAGCGTGCGCATTCCGGCCTTCGCGCCGACGAACGGAAAACGCGCGAGCGCGTAGGCCGCGGGGGTCGCGATCGCGATCGCGACGAACGCCGTCGCGAGCGAGACGACGAGCGAGCTCGTGAGCTGCCGCGCGAAGAGCCACGCCTTGTCGGCGTGACCCACGCCGAGGACGATCGCGAAGTTGTCGAACGACGGATGCGTCGGGATCGGAATCGCGCCCCCCTGCTCGCTCATTCCACCCGGCGACAACGCGACCGCGACGACCCACACGAGCGGGTAAATCGCGAAGAGCACCGCCGCGATGATCGCGAGATGCACGAGCGGCGCGGTGAGCTTCTTCACGCGATCGCCTCTTCGCCCTTGGACAAGCGACCGAAGATCCGCGAACCGCCGACGAGCAGGAGAAAGATGAGCACCGCGTACGCCGCGGCGTACCCGTACTGCGCGTTGCGCGTGAACGCCCAGCGGTACGCTTCGCTGATCAAGATGTCGGTCGTTCCGTCCGGCTCGCCGCCCGAGACGAGGAAGACGACGTTGAACATGTTGAACGTCCACACCGCGCCGAGCACGACCGCGGGCAAGAGCGCCGGCTTCAAGAGCGGGAACGTCACGAGACGAAAGCGCTGCCATCGCGTCGCGCCGTCGACCTCCGCCGCTTCCAGGACGTCCTTTGGGATCGACGTGAGCGCGCCCATCGTGACGACCATCATGAACGGGAAGCCGAGCCAGACGTTCGTCGTCACGTTGGCCGCGAACGCCGTCGAGAAATGCGAAAACCACGAGACAGGCTCGATGCCGAGCCAATGCAGGATCGCATTGATGGCGCCGAACTGCCGATGAAACATGCCTTTCCACGCGAGCGCGGTCACGTACGACGGCACCGCCCACGGGAGGATCAAGAGGACGCGGTAGAGCGCCTTCATCTTGAGGAGCGGGCGCGACAAGAGGACGCCGAGCACGAGACCGATCGCGACGTGGAGCGTGACGTTCGCGAGCGTCCACGCGATCGTGACGAGGAGCGTGAGGTAAAACGATCCGTGCGCGAAGATCGGGCCGCCGCGCGCCGTGAGGATTTAGCGGTAGTTGGTTAGGCCGACGTAGAGCGGTGCGTCGCGTGTAACGGCGAAGAAACACGTGTGCGCGCCCGCGACCATCGGGAGGAAGACCAGTGAGAAG
>JBBQXV010000435.1:0-5478 GCA_038209335.1 Polyangiales bacterium
GGACTCCTTCAAGGTGTCTCCGGACCCGCAGCTCATCGAAAAGATCCGCGACATCGTCGCGTTGTACATGAACCCGCCCGTCGCGGCCGCGGTGTTCGCCGTCGACGAAAAACCACAGATTCAGGCGCTGAACCGCACCGCACCCACGTTGCCGATGCTTCCCACCACCCCGACGCGGGCCACGCATGACTATGAACGCAACGGGACATGTGATCTGTTCGCCGCGCTCGAGATCGCCACCGGCAAGGTCATCACCGACATCCGCAAAACCCACACTTCAGCCGACTTCGTCGCGTTCTTGAACAAGGTCAACCGCAACGTCCCAACCGAGTTGGATGTGCATGTCGTGTTGGACAATCTCTCGGCGCACAAGACCCCGACCGTGCAACGCTGGCTGCTGCGACACCGACGCTTCCACTTCCATTTCACGCCGACCTACGGGTCGTGGATGAATCTCGTCGAGCGCTGGTTCTCCGCGCTCACCACCAAGAAACTGCAACGCTCCGCGCATCGCAGCGTCAAAGAACTCGCCGTCGACATCGAGGCGTGGGCCGCGACATGGAACGAGAACCCCACCCCGTTCGTGTGGCACAAAACCGACGACCAGATCCTCGAACGCCTGGCCGGCTACTGCACCGCCATCAACGAACGAGCAACCGCATGACCCAACACTTTTCACGGCGCTTCAAGCGTCCAGGACACTAGGTGGATGCCGTCTCGCGTGCCTTGCCCGGCACGTTCCCGTCGCGGTTGAGGGCGGCGAGCGCGCGGGTGTCGCCTCGGAGGTACCGCCGGAAGTAGTCGATTGTGACTCGTTCTGCGATGGGATCCCAGGGATCGCCGAACTGGATGTGCATTGCGCCGATCAATGTCAGCAGAAACTTTGGTCTCGGTGCGCTCGCATAGTCGTTGACGTCCGACTGATACGGCGCGACGGGGTCAGCGGTGCCATGCATGACGAGCAGTGGCACCGGAGTGCTGTTGAACGGGCATGTCGGCGGCAAGCAGCTATTGGCGGAGCTCACGACAGCCTTGAAGCGCGGATCTTTGTACTGCTTGTTGAAGCCGACCGACAACGCGATCGCAGCACCTACCGATTGGCCCATGATGCCAACCGACGACTGGTCGGCGGCTGCCTGCAGGTCGGCGTGTCGGGTCGGCAGTTTGGCGAATTGTGTCAGCACGAAGCTCGCGTCGGCTGGTTCGTTCACGAGGTCAGCGCGGTTCGGGCCGCCGGGTGTGTCGGCGTTCGTGAGCGGAAACTTCGGTGCAACCGCGAGAAAGCCGGCGGCGGCCAAGGGATGGAGGTACGGGTTGTCGGGGTGAGCGCCGAATCCGTGGATGAACACGATGATGGGGTATCTCCCACCCAACGGCCGCGCGTCCGGAATCTCTCGGTTTTCCGTCGGCTTACCAGGAGCGGGATATTCGACAATCGTCTGGAGTGTCCGATATGACTTCGCCGAAGAGGTCCCGTTCGGCGGAGTCGGTCGGCTTCTATCGACGAAGGTGATAGTCCGCCGGCCGACCGCGTACGGAGGGGAGCGCACGGGCGGTGTCGTGGATGTGGTCGACGGCCCGCTCGGCGCCGAGCTCGACGCGCCGACGTGGGAGCCACAGCCCAAGACGCTCGTCGCGAAGGCGATCAAGACGACGCCTGCGATCCCAGCTGGTATCCGTGCCCTGCGGTCACGATGCACAGTTCCCATGCACCGTGACTGTGGCACGGCTCGCTCGGGGTTCGCTGGTGGTTGACTGGGGGCGCGGAGTCGATGGGAGAATCGGCGCGTGGAGATTCGCATCCTCGGGCCCTTCGAGGTCATCTCGGAATCCGGCCCGTTGACGATCTCGGGTGCGAAGTGTCGTGCGCTGCTGGCGATACTTGCCGTGAGCGGCGATCGCGTCGTGGCGCCCGACTGTCTGATCGAGGATCTCTGGGAAGAGCGACCGCCACCGTCGGCCGTCGCGACGCTCCAGACCTACGTCTACCAGCTGCGGCGCGCGCTTCCGCCCGACACCATCGTGACTCGGAGTGGTGGCTACTCGCTCGACGTCAGTGCCGATGCGGTGGACGCCGAGCGGTTCGAGGTCGCAGTGCGACGCGCGGCGACCGCGGACTTCCGCAGCGAACCTCGACGGGTCGTGTCCGAGCTTGCGAGCGCACTCGCGCTGTGGCGTGGCCGGGCGCTGGAAGGGTTTCGATCGGCGCTGTGGGCGCAACCAGCCATCGGTCGCTTGGAGGAGATTCGCCTCGCGACATTGGAACGGCAGAATGCCGCGCGTCTCACATTGGGCGAACACGCCGAACTGGTTGCCGAGCTCGAGGCCCTGGTGGGTCAGCACCCATTGCGGGAAGGGCTTCGTGCCCAGCTGATGCTCGCGCTCTACCGGGCAGAACGGCAGGCCGATGCGCTGCGTACGTATGCGTCGGCCCGGCGTTGTCTGCGAGAGGAGCTCGGCATCGATCCAAGCCGCGAGCTCGCCCAGCTGGAGGAGGCGATCCTTCTCCAAAAGTCGGAACTCGACTGGCGACCAACCGACGGCTCGCACGCGGCCGAAGCACTGAACCTGGCGGGCACCCAGGCACTCGCCGACCTCGTTCCCGACGTCGCCGTGGATGCGTTTGCGCGCGCCCTGGCCGGCATCGACGAGCACCTCCGACCCCACGACGTGCGGCGCGCCGAGCTTCTCATTGGACTCGGTTCGGCCCAGCGCCAACGGGGCGATGTCGCGGCGGGCGAGACGTTGCTCGAAGCAGAACAGCTCGCGCAACGGATCGGCGAGCCTGACCTCGTCATTCGCGCGTCGCTGGCTACGAACCGTCGGTCATCGCACAAGACCGGTGCGGTCGATCGCCCACGAGTGCGGATACTCGAGGCCGCGCTTTCGTCGAAGGCCGGCTGCGAGCCAAGCAAACGCGCGGGCCTGCTCGCCCTGCTCGCGGCCGAGATCGCGTGGGGAGATCGGGCCAGAGCGGTGGGCCTGAGTGACGAAGCGCTCGAGCTCGCACGTCGAGTTGGTGACGATCGCCGGCTCTGGGAGGTCCTGGCAACGAGACCGCACGTCATCTGGGCGCCGTCGACGCTCGCCGAGCGACGCGCGAACGCGCTCGAGCAATGGGACGCCGCCGATCGCGTCGGTGACACAAGTTTGCGTTGGAGCGCGATCGATCATCTCGCAAACGCCGCGTTGTGCGCCGGCGACGTCGCAGAGGCCGACCGGCTCCACGGGCTCGTCCTCGAGCATTGTGCACGCACTGGGCTCGCGCCGCTCCGAGCACTGGCTGCCCGCTACTACGCCTGGCGCCGGCTGCTTGCCGGGAACATCGCTGACGCGGAGCAAGCCGCACAAGAAGCATTCGCGCTGCTCGACGCGAGCGAAGACACGGATGCCGCCTTCACCCGCCAGGTTCAGATGTTCGAACTCCGCCGCGCGCAGGGTCGGCTCGAAGACTTCTTGAATGAGCCAGACCCCCCAGATCAGAGTCTTGGGCCGGTAACTGTCGTGCATCGGGCGGCCGCGCTGTGCGATCTTGATCGAACTGCTCATGCGCAGAAGCTGTTTCGGCCCCTCGCCCGTGGCGCATTCGCGACATTGCCGTTCGACATCACGTGGCTTCCGGCAATGGTTGGCTGCGCCGATGTCGCCCACGCACTGGGCGACCGTGACGCCGCCGCGGTTATCGCCGATGCTCTCGAGCCCTGGTGCACGCAGTTCGTGTACACAGTTCTCACTTGTCGAGGAAGCGTCGAGCGGGCACGTGCGGTCGCCTTAGCTACGGCCGGGCGACTCGACGAGGCCAACGCTGCCTTTTCACGCGCCTCCGATCGACATACGGCAGTCTCTGCGCCCATTGAACTCGCCCGCACAAACGTCGACTGGGCACGCGCGCTCACGAGCCGCGCCGCGCACGGCGATCACGAACGCGCGCGAACATTGCTCAACGAGGCCGAGGCGACCGCCCGACGATTGCGCTTGGCGACGATCGAACGCCAGGCGCAACGAGCTGCCGCCGCCCTGTGACTCGTGTCACGGCCGACGTCCTCGCGTAGGAACGCGTGCGTTTGGCGTGAGCGCCGCGAGCGATCTCGTCCGGCGGAGTCGAATGGCCGGCACCAACTCCCGAGTGCCTGCTCGAGACTTTGGATGGTCAAGTCGTCAAAGACCGGCGGGTGAGCCGCCGATCGTCTCCTCGTGGGAGATGACGTGCATCGCGGCGTTGATCAACGCAAGGTGCGTGAACGCCTGGGGGAAATTCCCGAGGTGCCGGCCGCTCACTGCGTCGATCTCTTCGGCGTACAAGCCGAGCGGACTGGCGAGCGCCAGGAGCTTCTCGCACAGCCGGCGCGCCCGCTCCTGTTCGCCGATCTCAACGAGGGCCGACACGAGCCAGAACGAACAGATCGTGAAGGTTCCTTCCTCGCCCGTCAGGCCGTCGTCCGTTTCCTTCACCCGGTAACGGAGCACGAGGCCCTCGACGGTGAGGTCGTCGGCAATCGCGAGCACGGTTGCGCGCACCCGCGGGTCGGTCCCGGGGAGGAAGCCGAGCATCGGCATCAGGAGCAGCGACGCGTCCAGTGCGTCGGTCTCGTAGTGCTGGCGAAAGACACCGCCGTCGGTGAGCCCGTGCGCACAGATGTCGGCGTGGATTTCGTCCGCCGCGGCCTGCCAGGTCTGCGCGAGCCCGGGCTCGTCGCGAATGCGCGCGAGCCGCGCGCCGCGGTCGGTTGCGACCCAACACATCATCTTCGACGACGTGAAGTGCTTCGGATCGCCGCGCACCTCCCACAGGCTCCGGTCCGGCTCGCGCCAATGTTCGATCGCGCGTTCGACCTGACGCTTGAGCATCGGCCAGATCCGCTCGTCGAGACGGTCGTGAGACCGCGTATGGATGTAGACGGAGTCGAGAACTGCTCCCCAAACGTCGTGTTGTCGCTGCGAGTACGCCGCGTTGCCGATGCGGACAGGTCGCGCTCCGTTGTAGCCGTGGAGATGGTCCAGCGTGCGCTCGTCGAGTCTTCGTTCCCCGCCGACGCCGTACATGACCTGGAGGTCGTCGTGTTCGGCGACGTCGGCGATGAACCAGAAGAAGTCGTCCGCCTCCCAGTCGAAGCCCAACGTGTGCAAGCCCCAGAGTGCAAACGCGGAGTCGCGGATCCATGTGTAGCGATAGTCCCAGTTGCGCTCGCCGCCCGGCGTCTCGGGAAGCGAGGTCGTGGCCGCGGCGACGAGTGCGCCGGTGGGAGCGAACGTCAGGCCCTTCAACGTCAGCGCGCTGCGTTCGAGATAGGAGCGCCAAGGATGATCCGGGAACCGTCCGCGGGCCAGCCAGTGTTGCCAGTGGTGTGCCGTCCACGCGAGCCGCCGGTACGCATCGTCGACGTCGAGTGGCGGCTCGTGCTCACTCCACGAGAGCGCGCAGTAGCGCGTGTCGCCCTCCTTCAACAGCGTGCGCGCCGTCGCCCGTCCTCCTTCGAA
>JBBQXV010000436.1:0-5457 GCA_038209335.1 Polyangiales bacterium
CACGAGTTCGCGGGCGCGCTGCGTCGCGCGAAGGGGAGCGTGACGATGGAGGTCGGTCTCGCGGACCTCGCGGGCGAGCTCGGGACGCGCGACTGCACGATCGTCCTCAGCGCGCTCGCGGATGCCGCGCTCGATCACGCGTGTCGCTTCGCGATGCGCGAACGCAACGTGAAGACGGCGCAGGGGCTCAGCGTGCTCGCGATGGGGAAGCTCGGCGGGCGCGAGATCGGCTACGGCTCGGACCTCGACGTCATCTTCGTCTTCGACGCGCCGCCGGACGACGACGACGCGGCGGAGCGCTTCGTCCGCGTCGCGCAGCGCGTGCTTCGCCTCGTCGGAATGCCGCACGACGACGGCCCGGGCTACGAGCTCGACACGCGCTTGCGACCGTCGGGCAACCACGGCCTCCTCGTCGTTTCGATCGACGCCTTCGCGCGCTACCACGCCGAAGCCCTCGGCGACGTGAAGCCGCAAGCGGCGGCGTGGGAGCGGCAAGCGCTCCTCAAGGCGCGGTTCTGCGCGGGCGACGCCGAGCTCGGACGACGCGTCCTCGATCTCGCGAGCACGGTCGCGTACGAGCGCGGCGCCGCGCCGCCGGAAGAGATTCATCACATCCGCCTTCGCATGGAGCGCGAGCTCGGTCGCGAGCGTCTCGAGCAGAGCCCGCACAGGTACGATCTCAAGGTCGGACGCGGCGGGCTCGTCGACGTCGAGTTCGCGGCGCAGTGGCTTCAGATGAAGTTCGGCGGCGATCACCGCGTGCGCACGACCGAGACCGAAGCCGCGCTCGCCGCGCTCGAATCGTGCGGCTACCTCGACGCGCCGCTCGCCGCGCCGCTTCGCGAGGGGTACCGCTTCCTGCGTCGCCTCGAGCAACGGCTTCGAGTCCTTCACGGAGCGAGCACGCAGCTGATCGAAGAGGGGGCGCCGGGGCTCGCGCTCCTCGCGCGCCGCATGGGCATGCGCGACGGGCCGCGCGGCGGCGCGAGCGAGGCGCTCCTCGCGCGTTACGTCGCGGTGACGCACGACGTCCGCGCGGCGTACCTCGCGGTCCTTGGGTGCGACGCGTGAAATAGTCGCGGCAGGGCGCAATGAACGCGATGAGCACGACGACGGGAACCAATTTCTCGCCGCGCTTTCCAAATCAATACGCTTCGTCGAGCGTACTATGACCATCATGGCTCGCACTCGCGCGACGCTCGCGCTTCTCTTCGCGGGGACCGCCTCGGTCTCCGTGGTCGTGCTGGCGCTCTCGCCCGTCGCCTGCGGCAATACTGACCAACGACCGCCGCCTGTCGTCTCCCGCCCGACCTCGACTGCGACGAGCACCGAGCCGCCCGCGCCACCGCCGCAGTACGTCCTCGCCGATCCGCCGGTCCGATCCGGATCGTTCTTCGCGCTCTCGCTCGGTCCCGCGGCTGGCGCCGGTGCGCCCGGTTCGGCACCGCCCGCCGCGCGCGATCGCGTGCGCGGCGTCATCCTCGATGGGTTGCGGATGGTCGCGCAAGGGCCGTCGCTCCGCACGGCGAAGGACATCGCCGAGCAGCCGCTGATCGCGGCGCACCGGCTTCCGAAACGCCTCGGCGGCGGCTTCCTCTTCCGAACGCGCAACGCGATTTTTCTGAGCGACGCGTTCGACGGCACGCTCAAGCCGCTCATCGCGACGCCGTCCGACATCTCCGAGATGTCGTTCGGCCCGAAGAGCGTGATGCTCCGCGGCGACGGCGGCGAGCGTTGGATCGTCGAGATTCCGTCGGGCAAGAGGCTGCCGGTCGCGCCCGCCGGGCTCGTCGACATCGCGGCGCTCGACGACGGCCGCGCCGCAGCGCTCGCCGAGATGGGACGCGCGCTCGTGTCGTCCGACGGCGGCGCGACGTGGAACGACGTGACCGCGCAGCTTCGCGCGCGCGCCGAGCACCTCCAGGTCGACGACGAGTCGCTGTGGATCGTCTTGCAGAACGGGCAGGCGGTGAAGGTCGAAGCGGGCGGGCAGCTCGCGTCGTTCGACAAAGCGCCGACGGTCAAACCGCCCGAGCCGCTGCGTCCGAAGGATCCGCGCTGGCGCACCGAAGAGCCGCCCATCCGTCGCGCCATGCGACTCGGCGCGCCCATCGACGATCAGACCGCGCTCGTCGCGACCGACGGCGACGTCGTGCGGGTCAACATCGTCAGCGGTGAGATCGTCTCGGTCGCCGCAGGTCGCCTTCCACCCGACGCGACGTGCGAAGCGACGCGCACGAGCGACGACGTCGTGCTCACGTGCACGCGCCCGAACGGTCTCGCGTTCGTCGCGTCGCACACCGTCGGCGACAAAGTTCCCGTCATCGAGCAGACGTTCGGCACGCAAGGACAGTTCTATGTCAGCGACGACGGCGGGATCGCGTTCGGCGGACCGTGCGCGCGCACCAAGCCGTCGAAGTCGATTGTCTGCGTTCGCGCCGCGACGGGCGGATGGCAGGAGTTCGATCTCGAGACGGCCCTCGCCGATGGCGGTGGCGGTCCGCCCGTCGACGTCGTTCGTTGGGTTCCGCGCGCCGACGGAAGCGCGATCGGGATCGTCGGCGGCGTGAGCTGGGGTTTCGTCGACGCCCGCACCGGCGAGGTGCGCCCGTGGCCGACCGACGTGATGCAAGGCGCGCAGCGCGGCGCGATTCAGCAGAGCGTCCTCTCGCATCGCGCGGGGACCGACGCGGCGCGCGTCGCCGATCGCAACTGGTCGGCGACGTCGGCCGGGACAGTGCGCGGCTGGGGCGTCGGCGCGAACGCGGGCGCGTTCGAGATCTCGCTCGACGGCGCGGTCACGCCGTCCGCGTTCTCGTTCGATCGCGTCGCGACCGCGGGTCCGTTCGCGCTCGCGCGCGCGCGCGACGGTCGCGTGTGGCAGACGCTCGATCGAGGCGTCACCTGGGTCGAGGTGCAGGCGCCGATCACGCCGCGCGTGCAGTCGGCCGTCGACGTGCGCGCGTGCTCCGCCGTCGGCTGCGATCTCGGCACGTGGTACCGGCTCGGGTGGCCGGCGTCCGCGCCCGTTCCGTTCGATCCGCCGGGGACTGCGCCAGGCGCGCCGCAGCTTCGTCGCGAGTCGGTCCCGCAGCTCGTTTGCAAACCGAGCGCCGAGCCGAAGAAACAATCGATCCCGCACTCCGAGCGAAGCCCCGAGGATCTCGGCCTCGGCATGAACCGCCTCGCCGTCCCCGACGAGAAGGGCGATAACCAATACGTCCGCGCATTGCACCACCGCCTCGTGCCCAACCCGATTCGCGACGGAGAAGCCGCGAGCGAAGAGTCGGCGTCGCGCGCGATGGTGTTCGGTCACACGACGACGACGGACGAGAACGACAAGCTCATCGTGCAGGCACCGGCGAAAGATCTCCAAGGGCTCCGCCGCCAAGCGATGTTCGTCGCCCCGTTCGACGTCGGGGGCACGGTGCGAAAGTCGACCGTCGCGGTCAGCGACGTGATGACGGCGCTCCGCGCGGCGGGGAGCACGTCGATTCCGGAGTTCCTCAAGGCCGATCCGACGACGGTGAGCTTCGTCGTGCCGATGACGTCGCTCGATCCGACGACGCCGAACGATCTCTTCTTCACCTGCGACACCGGCATGATGGGCGCGTGGCGCGCGTCCGGCACGGCGCGCACGCGGCTCACGCTCGCGAGCAATCGCCTCGCCGACTCCAAGCTCGTCAGCGGCGTCGCGCTCGGCGCCGATGACTTCGCCGTGCTCGAGGTCGATCAGAACGGCAAAGGGCGCGTCGCGCGCGTGACGGCGAGCGGCTTGGTCGCCGTGTTCGAAGTGCCCGCGCCGCCGACCGCACAGTCGTACCCGGCGAACAACGACGCGCTCGCGATTGGACCGAAGGGCGAGCTCGCCGTGCTGCGCACGCCGTCGGGCGGCGAGCCCTCGTCGGCGTTCGATCCCGCGCTGTTGCTCGCGCCGGGCGCGACGGTGACGGCGCTCGCGCCGTGGTCGACCCTGACGCCCGCCGAGGACGCCGCGTGCAAGAGCGACACGGGCGGTTGGCGCGCGACGATTCAAACGCAGATCGCGTGGATCCGTCTGAGCGGCGCGGACACGACCGCGATGGACGACACGCCGATGGTGGCGCGCGTGCGATGGAGCGCGACGCGCGTCTGCCTCGAAGCCGTCGAGCTCCGCGCCGAGGACATTCAGATGACGACGACCGGCGCGCCCGGCGGCGGCATCGGTCCCGGCGGACGTCGCTGGCAGCCGATGCCGTGGGAAGGCCCGGTCGAGAACTGGGTGGTCGCGAGGTTCGCCGGCGCCGCGAGCGCAGGGCGTGTCGGCATCATCCCGGGGATCGAGATTCGCCAACCGCTGACGTGCGCGCTCGGCGCGCCGTGACGCGCTGACCGGACGCGGATCCGGGTACCGGCGCTACGACGATCCCGCAGCAGCGAACACGAAGACCATGAGCCAGTAGCCGATCCAGAGGAGCAGCTGGAGGCCGCCGCAGATCGACGAGACGAGCAGCGCGATCTTCGCCTTGCTGCGCGCGTCTTCGATCTGCCCCTGACCGAGCGCGGTCTTCGCTTGTAGCGAGAAGATGAGCCCGACGATGCCGCCGATGAACCCGAGCCCGCAGCAGAAGAAGCTGACGATGCTGATGACGAGTGGCAACGTCGTGTTCACGTCGCCACCGGCGCCCGGCATCATGGGACCGCCCGGAGGAGGGAAGCCGCCGCCCGGAGGACCGAAGCCTTGCGGAGGCGGAGGCGCGCCGTAGTTGCCGCCACCACCCTGCGGAGGACCACCACCCGGAGGCGGACCGCCGCCCGGTGGACCATAGCCCGGCGGCGCGCCGCCACCCGGAGGAGGACCCCACCCCGGAGGACCACCACCCGGAGGACCGCCACCCGGCGGACCGTAACCTGCTGCGTTGCGAATGCTTGCCTCGGTCGAGCCGTCCATCATGATGCGCGCGAGCATCGCACAGGAATGGCTTCGTGCTGAACGGAAACAGTCACCCGCGTCGCTATCCGCTTCGCGCCGTCGGGTACGCGGCGGGGATCCTCGCGTTCTCCGCGGTGATGGCGTCGGGCTTCGTTAAGTGTCCGCTCGCGATGGCATTCCATGTCCCGTGCCCCGCATGCGGCAGCACGCGCGCGGCGCGAGCGCTCCTCACGCTCGATTTCGCGACGGCGTTTCGATTCAATCCGCTCGCGCCGATCGTGATCTGCGCGCTCGCGCTCCTGGTGTGGCGCGCGCTCGTCCTCGTGTTCCACGAAGGCAACGCGCGTCGCGTCGACGAAGAGCGACTCGGACGCGCGTTCCTCTACGTCGCCGTCTGGGCGACCATCGGTGAGACGCTGGTGTGGGTCGTGCGCTTCTTCGGTCTGCTCGGTGGTCCGTGCCCCGTGTGACTTCGCTCGTGTCCTGGTAGGTCTCGTGAAGCTTCCGAAGGTCGCGTAGGCTCGCGCTCGGGGCGATGAAGATCT
>JBBQXV010000437.1:0-5450 GCA_038209335.1 Polyangiales bacterium
GAACGAGAAGCGGCCGTCGAGCGGATCGCTTCCGCCGTTCTTCACGATCGTGCCGGTCGACGGCGCAGGCGCGGCCGCGTCGCCGCGTGGAGCCCAAATGTTCCCCGCGTCGCTCTGCGCACCGGCGTCGTACGTGAAGCTCCCGGCGGTCGGCATCGGTGCGAGCCACGGAACGCTCCCGCTCGGCGCAGGGGCCGCGGATGGAATCGACACCGCGGTCGGCGCGAGATCCTGCCCGATGCCGCCACCGTCGCTTGGCGCAGGCGCGCAGGTGCACGACGCGAGCGCGGCGCAAGGGAGCGCGAGGACGACGACGCGCGCGACCGTCACAGAGACCGCGCCTCGGCGGGGATCGCCATGCGCTGCCCCGCCTTGACGCCGTGACGTCGCGCCCACCCCGCGTTCGTCTCGAGCACCCACGACGACGGGCAGCCGACGGTGCGGTGCTGCTCGTTGAGCGTCGGGACGTTCTCGACGATCCCGACCACGAGGCCGTCGTCGTCGACGAACAGCATGTCGAGTGGGAGGCACGTGTTCCTCATCCAGAACGTGTGCTCGCGTCGATCCATTCGGAAGAGCATCCCGTGATCGTCCGCCATCTTTTGGCGGTACATGAGACCACGTTCGACGTCGTGCTCGGACGACACGAGCTCCGCGAGCACCGCGGTGCCGTTGGCGTCGGGAAAACCGATCGACACGACCGGGAGCTTGGGCAACGTCGTCGCGGGATCGCGCGGGCAGCCCGGCGCGGCACCGGCGGGGACCGGCGGCGGCGGATCCTTCGGCGTCACGAGGACGCAGCGTCCTGCGAACGGCGCGGTCGCGGAAGGCGAAGGCGACGATGCGGACGCGATCGAGGTCACCACGACCGGCGCCGACGAGCGCGGCGGCGAAGGCACGGTCACCGTCGTCGACGACGCGGGCTCTTCAGGCGTGCGCTGGCATCCCGCGAGCGCGCTCAGCAGGGCAACCACCATCGCGATGCGGTTCCGTCGCACGAAATCCACTTGCGGGAGTCCTACCCTGCAGGGACGTCTGACGACAACGACACTTTGCGACAGGTTGCGAGAGGTTAAAAGAAAACGGCACCACATAGGGACCCGGGGGGGGAGGGCCGTCCTACGCGGTGCCGGTTGGATGTACTGCGATCCACGTGCCAGTCCCGCGTTCGCGTCTTTTCAAGTACTTGGACATCGCCTTCGGCACGCTTGGATGCAGAAGCGCAAATCTCGCGTGAAACCTGTTTCAGATCTGCAACGCGATTCACGACATCGCGCGACACCGTCACGAAACAAATCGCGCGGTCACGCACGCAAGCTGCGGATGCCAGCTTGGAGGACCTTGCTCGGCAGCGATCGTCCGACGACGCTCTCTGCCGCTTTGCCCGCTTCGACGAGCCGCTCCAAATCGATGCCGGTCGCGATGCCCATGCCGTGCAGCATGTAGACGAGATCCTCCGTCGCGACGTTCCCCGCAGCGCCCGGCGCGTAAGGACATCCGCCCATGCCGCCGACGGCTGCGTCGAAATCGCGAATGCCCATCTCGAGGCCGACCACGATGTTCGCGAGCGCGGTGCCGCGCGTGTCGTGCATGTGGAGCGCGATTTTTTCTTTGGGGATCTCGGCGAGCATCAGCTCCAAGATCGTCTTCGTCTGCCGCGGCGTTCCGGCGCCGATCGTGTCGCCGAGCGAGATTTGGTAGCAGCCCATGTCGACGAGCTTCTTCGCGATCGCGAGCGCGCGCTTCGGATCGACGTCGCCTTCGTACGGGCAGCCCCACACCGTCGACACGTATCCGCGAACGCGCATCCCGGCGGCGCGCGCAGGGGCGATCGTCTCTTCGAACGCGGCGAACGTCTCTTCGATCGACTTATTGATGTTCTTCTTGTTGTGCGTCTCGCTCGCGCTGAGAAATACGGCGATCTCTTCGATCTTCGCCGCCTTCGCTCGCTCGAGGCCGCGCGCGTTCGGGCAGAGCGCACTGAAGCGGACGCCGGGCGGGCGAGACGTGAGCAGCGCGTGCTCGACGACCTCGTCGGCGTCAGCGAGCTGCGGGATCCATTTCGGCGAGACGAAGCTGGTGATCTCGATGCGGCGCAGCCCGGCGGCGACGAGCGCGTCGATGAGCCGAAGCTTGTCGCGGAGGCGCACCGTCGCCTTCTCGTTCTGCAGGCCGTCGCGCAGCGAGACCTCGTAGACCGAGACGCCGTCGGGGAGGTGGTCGAAGAAGGTCATGGCGAGCGGCGGCCGACGCGGACGAGCGGGGAAACCGCGCCGTTAGTGTTAACTGTCGACTGGCGACTGTCGACTCCTTATCCTTGGAGCGTGTTCGAAGAAGAGCCCGACCGTGGCCCACCGACGAGCCTTCGCGGGTGGCTCTCGGACGTGTATCTGCCCGCGCTCCTCGATGACGACCAGAAGTCGCTCACCGCGCTCGCGCTGCGCCTCGGAAGCCGCGCGACCGTCGACGATCCGATCTTCGGTCGCGCGAGCGGAGTGCCGGCGCTCGATCGCTACATCGACGAAGTGTCGACGTGGCTGGAGACGCACAAAGCGAAGTACACGCGCCTCTACTTCACGACCGGGATCGATCGCGACGTCACCGAGGGATCGCTGACGCTGACGTTCGACGACAAGACGGTCGACTTGCCGGTCGCGGTCGTCGCGGAGCGGCGGCGTTCGCGCGAGGTCGAGCTTCGCGTCTACTATTCGACGCAGCCGATCAAGGGGACGTTTGCCGCGCGCTCGCCGCTCGTTCAAGAGGACAGCGAGGTCGCGCTTCCCGACGCAGTGACGGCGCACATCGACGCCCTCCGCAAGGCCGACGTCACGGCGCTGGTCGCGGGGTTCGAGCCGGGCGGGACACTCCGCGAAGCGCGCGGCGTCGAGCACGCGAAAGGGGCCGGGCTCGAGGGGTTCTACAAGAAGCTCGTCGCCGACGGAGCTTCGAGCGCCGGCGTCGAGGTGCTGAAGGGGGGCGCCGCGGACGACGGGCGCACGTGCGCCCTCGAGTACACACTCGTGAAGATCCACGGCAAGGACGTTCCTCCGCAAGCGGCGCTCGCGGTTTACGAGCGCGGCGACAGTGGGCTCTTGCGATCGCTCCGCGTCTACGACGATCTCGAGAGCTGAGCGGTTGGCTCGTTCGGCTGGCCCTGCGAATCCGCCGCGCGCCGTCACGGGCGCTCCTCGTGTCGACGGCCGCACCGCGCGCGCTCACCGGACGCGCGCCGCGATCCTCGATGCGCTGTTGGATCTGATCGAAGAAGGGAGCCCGCAGCCGACGGCGCTCGAAGTCGCGACGCGCGCGGACGTCGCGCTCCGCTCGATTCGTCAGCACTTCGAGTCGCGCGAGAGCCTCTTTCTCGCAGCGTCGGCGCGTCACGCCGAGCGCATGGCCGTCGACGCGGGACCTGCGCCGACCGCGCGTGGAACGACGAACGAACGCGTCGCGCGGTTCGTCGAAGCGCGCGCACGCGAGCTCGAAGCGAGCTCCGCGTTGCGGCGATCGGCGACGTTGCGCGAGACGACATCGGCGGCGCTCACCGCGGCGCTCCGAGGTCCGGCACGCGATCGACGGCGCGAGACCGAGCGGGTCTTCGCGCGCGAGCTTGGGGAGATCACGGACGCGCGCGCGCGCGCGAGCTTGCTCGACGCGATTGATCTCGTCACCGGCGGTCGCGCGTGGGACGCGCTGCGCCGCGATCTCGGACGGTCGCGCGCGGAGGCGGAGCGCGTGATGGCGACGGCGCTGCTGGCGTTGTGCAGCGCTGCCGGGAAATAGCTGCGACCTACACGCCGACGAGGCGCATCTGGCGGCGCGACGACGGCGTGAACGGGATGGCGTACTGCCCCGAAAAACACGCGTGGCAAAAGGCGTCCGGCGTGGTCCCCGTCGCCTTGCCGACCGCCGCGAGCATTCCTTCGAGCGAGATGTAGCCGAGCGTGTCGGCCGTCACGTAGCGCGCGATCTCGTCGGTCGAGTGACTCGACGCGATGAGCTCGCGGCGCGTCGGCGTGTCGATGCCGTAGTAGCAAGGCCACTGCGTCGGCGGGCTCGCGATGCGCAGGTGCACTTCGCGCGCGCCGGCGTCGCGCACCATCTTGACGATCTTGCGCGACGTCGTGCCGCGAACGATCGAGTCGTCGATGACGACGACGCGCTTGCCCTTGAGCACCGGCTCGACCGGGTTGAGCTTGAGGCGAACGCCGAAGTGACGGATCGACTGCTGCGGCTCGATGAAGGTGCGTCCGACGTAGTGCGATCGGATGAGCCCCATCTCGAACGGGATGCGACGCTCGGCGGCGTAACCGATCGCCGACGGGACGCCCGAGTCGGGAACGGGGATGACCACGTCGGCGTCGACCGGGTGCTCTTTCGCGAGCGTCGTGCCGAGCGCCTTTCGGACCTCGTAGACGCTGGCGCCGCCGATCTGCGAATCTGGGCGTGCAAAGTACACGTATTCGAACACGCACGATCGACGCGGCGCGGGTTCGAGCGGGCGGAGCGATCGGATGCCGGCGGCGTCGAGGACGACCATCTCGCCCGCCTCGATGTCACGGACGTACTCCGCGCCGATGAGATCGAACGCCGTCGGCTCGCTCGCGATGACGTGCGCTTCTTTGGATCCCGGAAGGAGGCCGAGGCAGAGCGGGCGGATGCCCATCGGATCGCGGACGGCGACGATGGTGTCTTCGGTGAGGAAGAGGAGCGAGTAGGCGCCCTTAACGCGCGCGAGCGCCTCGGCGATGCGATCTTCGATCGACACTTGCGTGCTGAGCGCGACGAGATGAACGAGGACCTCGGTGTCGGAGTCGCTTTGGAAGATCGAGCCGCGCGCTTCGAGCTCGGCGCGGAGCTCTTCGGCGTTCGTGAGGTTGCCGTTGTGGCAGACGGCGAGCGAGCCGCGCGCGTAGTCGACGGCGATCGGCTGCGCGTTCTTGAGGTTCGACGCGCCGGCGGTGGAGTAGCGCACGTGGCCGATCGCGATGCGACCCGGGAGCTTCGCGAGCTGCTCTTGGCGAAACGCGTCTTGCACGAGCCCCATCGCGCGGTGCGCGAAGAGCTGCTGACCGTCGCTGGTCACGATGCCGGCCGACTCTTGTCCGCGGTGCTGGAGCGCGTGGAGCCCGAGGTACGTGAGGTTCGACGCCTCGGGGTGGCCGTAGATGCCGAAGACTCCGCACTCGTCGTGGAAGTGGTCGTCGTCGTCGTCGCGGAAGGAGGACGTCATCGGTGCGAGAAGCTAGCATTTCTCGCCCCGCGTGCGAGAGCGGCGCGAGCGCGAGCGCGATCGAACGAGCACGGCGAGCGCGAGCGCGACCGTGGCGTCGAACGCGCCGCCTCGCCGTCGCGCGACGGCGCAGCCGCCGCTCGTGGACACCGGACCGTCGGCGAGCGGAGGGACCGGCGGTCCGCTCGAAGCGTCGAAGCGTGGGAACGCGGCGTCC
>JBBQXV010000438.1:0-5429 GCA_038209335.1 Polyangiales bacterium
GATCGATCAGCATGTCGATCGCGAGGAGCGAAGCAGCGGCGACTCCCGCGTGGATCGCGATCCCGGCGGCGCGCGAGTCGTGGCGGTACGCGGCCCAATACGCGGCGGATGCAGCGCCGAGCGCAGCGGCGAGCGAGACGATCGGGTGCGGCTCGGCGGGATCGCGCTCGGCAAGCGCGTTTCGAACGAGGAGCGCGGTCGCCGCGAGACCGACGAGCGGGAGGCGCGCCGTCGCGGCGAGGCTGTCGATGAGACCGACCGCAGGCACGAGCGCGCCCGCCGCGATGCCCGCGTAGTACGCACCTTGAACGATGGCTCCGCGCGTGCGCGCGTCGACGCCTCGTGCACGCGGAGCCGAGCGCGGCGACGTCTCGACGTCGACGACAGGCGCAGGCTCCGGCGCGCGCGCCGCTTCGATTTCTGCGGGAGAGCGGAGCGTGCGCGGCGACGTCGACTCGCGCGGCGGTGAGGTCGATTCGCGCGTGCCGCTCGAGACCGGCGCATCGATGTCGACATATGCGATCTGCGGCGCGCGCACCGATGGCGTCTTCGCGTGCACGCCGTTGCCGTTCGCGTGCACGCCGTTGCCGTTCGCGTGAACGCCGTTGCCGTTGGCCCCGTTCTTCTTCGACGACTTCGCCGACGACGGTGTCGGCGTGCTCTGCGGCGCTCCGAGGATCACGACATCGGGCGGCGCTGCGGTCTCGATCTCGTCGGGCGAGAGCGTCGATGCAGGCCCGCGAAAGCGCGACTGCTTGCACTCCGCATTGCAGAAATACGCGAACGCCCCCTCGAGGATCGCGACGTGCCCCGCGCGGAGCGGGTCCACAGCTTTTCCACATCCCGGACAGATCGCGGACGAAGCCGGAGCTGCCGAGGACGGCGGCGTGGAGGTCACGTTGGCCATTGGGGGAAGTCCGTGAATGACCCCTAGGCGACGGCTCTGTCAAGCCGCGGCCAGGTCAGGCTGAACGGATTCTCAGATGTGGGCAGCCGCCGTCGAGGCCTTCGTCGGCCCCGTCGCAGCACTCGCGAGCTCGGCGATCACGCCACGAAGCACCCTTACGCCCTCTTCGAGCTCGGCTGTCGTCACCACCAACGGAGGCGAGAATCGAATCACGCGCTCGCCCGCCGCTGTGAGGAGCACGCCGGCGTCGGTGAGCTTCGGCAAGATATCGCGCGCGACGAACCCCGTCTTCAAGAGGAGGCCTTGCAAGAGCCCCTGCCCGCGCGCGCCTTCGCACACCGACGGAAAATCGTTAGCTAGCTCACGAAGCATTGCGGTCAGCGCGTCGCCCTTCGTGCGCGCGCCATCGATCAGCTTCTCGTCATCCAGGATCGCGAGCACCGCGAGCGACGCCGCGCACGCGAGCGGATTGCCGCCGAACGTCGAGCCGTGCGTCCCCGGCGGGAGTGCGCCCGCGACCTTCTCCGTCGTCAACATGGCGCCGATCGGAAATCCGCCGCCGAGCCCCTTCGCGAGCGCCACCGCGTCCGCGCGCACACCGTCGGACGCGAGGAATTTCCCGAGTCGCCCGACGCCCGTCTGCACTTCGTCGATGAGGAGCAGCGCTTCGCTCGCGTCGCAGAGCGCGCGCAACCCCGCGAGAAATCCTGCGGGCGCCGGCAGCACGCCGCCTTCGCCTTGCAGCGGCTCGACGTTGATCGCCGCGACGTCGGGACCCATGGCCGCCTTCACCGCGTCGAGATCGCCGTACGCGACGTGCGTCACCGCGCCGAGATCGCCGAATCCCTCGCGGTACTTCGGCGTCCCCGTCATCGAGAGCGCACCGAGCGATCGCCCGTGGAACGCGTTGTGGAACGCGATGATCCGCACGCGTCCCGCGTTGCCGTTGCCGAAGTGCCAGTGCCGCGCGAGCTTGAGCGTTGCTTCGTTGGCCTCGGTACCCGAGTTGCAAAAGAACGCACGGTCGTAGCCGCTGCGCATGCAGAGCTCGTCGGCGAGGCGAACGTTCGGCTCGTTGTAGAAGTAATTCGAGACGTGCATGATCGTCGCGGCTTGCTCCGCGATCGCCTTCACGAGGCGCGGATGCGCGTGTCCGACCGCAGAGACCGCGACGCCCGCGCAGAGATCGAGGTAGCGGCGCCCGCCCGTGTCGAACATCTCGCATCCCTTGCCGCGCGCGAACACGACGGCCGACGGCTTGTAGTTGGCGTAGAGACGGCGCTTCGCGAGATCGAGCAGATCCTTGGACATCGTTTCTCTCCGTAAGGGGACTTTTCGCGTCGGAGCTTGATCGATCGCCCGGTCGGGGTCAAAGTCCGCGGCTCCGGACGAGGGGAAGCAACAATGATGGCTCGAATCGGTGCGCGTATCACTTGGGTGGCGGGGATGGCAGCGGCGATCGCGGCGATGGCGATGACCGCGCCCGAGGCCTCCGCGTTGGGCAAGGAGAAGGATCCGCCGAGCGCGTGCATCTCCGTGAAGAAGGAGCTCGACAAGGCGCAAAGGGCGCTCGACAAAGCCGCGCGCACCTACGAAGCGCGCGAAGAGGCGCTCGATCGCTGCCAAAAGAAGGGCGGCGGCGAGTGCAAGAAACAGAAGGACGCCCTCGAAGAAGCGCGCGCCGCGAAGGCCGAGGCGGACAACGCGTTCAAGAGCGCGCAGCGCATGACCAAAAAGGCGTGCACGCAGGAGTGCGCAACGGCGAAGCACGAGTTCGCGACGGCGGAGCAAGCGGCGAAGGCCGCTGCGCGCGAGGCGGACCTTCTCGCCGAAGAGATTGCAGAGTGCAAGAAGTCGAAGGACAAAGGCTGCGGCGAGAAGAAGAAGGACTTCGACGCGGCGAAGAAGGCCAAGACGAAGGCCGACGCGAAGTTGAAGAGCGCGACGAAACGCAAAGACGCGGTCTGCGCGAAATAGCGCTGCGCGCGATTCAACCGGGATCGCGCGCGCGCATGACGGCTCGCGCGATCTCCGCGAAGCCGTCGCCCATCGCGCGCTTCGCGACCCATCGGGGCGGCACGCTCATTCGCGCGATGTGATCGCGAACGTTGGCGACGCCGAAGGTGGCGCGGAACGCCGCGAAGCACGCCGCGTCGTTCGCGCTGTCACCTGCGAACGCATAGCCGGCGACCGCCGAGCCCGCGTCTTCGCCGAATTGCGCGCGGAGAAATTCGATCGCGCCGGACGCCTTGTCGTCGGCGTCGAACGTCGCGTGAAGATGCACGCTCGACTGCACGGTGCGCGCGCCGGCGAGCCTCGCTTCGGCGTGGATGAGCGCGACGCGATCGTCCGGGAGGCGCACGCGCTCGCCGATGTCCCACGTCACGTCGGACCGGCGCGCGTCGACGTCGTCGGCCAAGCGCGCCTCGGGCACGACCTCGCGGACGCGTTCGACGATCTGCGCGAGGCGAATCCGTCGCGCGCGTCGCTCGGTCTCGTCGCATCGTTCGCGCCGCGCGACGCCGCGTCCTTCGCGCACGATGTGCACCGCGCCGTTCTCCGTCACCGCGCCGTCGATCGGCCACTGCCGCGCGATCACCTCGCCCCATCCGCTCGGCCGTCCGGTCACTGCGACGAGGCGCAATCCTGCGTCGCGCATGTCCCAGAGCGCCGCGTACGCCGCGCGCGTCAGCTCTCCATGCGACAAGAGCGTGTCGTCGAGATCGAAGAGAACGCCGCGGAGCGCGCGCACGAGTTCGCGCGCGTCCGCGTCGCCTTCTATCGACGCGAGCGGCTTCACCGCGGATCCATCCGCGCGACGAGCGCCTTCAAGTAGAGCCCTTCGCCGAACGCCGCCGGCACCGGGTGATCCGCCCCCTGGAAATGCCGCTCGAGGATGATCGCTTGCACGTTCGCTCGCTGCGCGCCGATCGCGAGCGCGCGGGTGAGCGCGGTGAGATCGACCGCCGCCGAGCACGAGCAGAAGACGAGCAGACCGCCGAGCTTCGTCGCGCGGCAACCCGCCTCGGCGAGGCGCGCGTACGCGAGGAGCGCCTGCTCGCGTGCGCCGCGCGTCGGCGCGAGGCGAGGAGGATCGACGACGACGAGATCGTACCCGCCGCTCTTCGCCGCCTCTTGAAGCGCCTGTCGCGCGTCCTGCCGCGCGAACGAGATCCGCGCGTGAACGCCGTTCGCTCGCGCGTGCTCGGCGGCGACTTCGAGCGCGAGCGCGTTCTCGTCGACGGCGTGAACCTCGGTCGCGCCCCCACGCGCCGCCGCGAGCGCGAACGCGCCGACGTACGAGTACGTGTCGAGCACGCGCATCCCACGCGCGATCTGCTCGACGCGCGCGCGCAGTCCGCGTTGATCGAAGTAGAAGCCCGTCTTCTGTCCGAGATCCATCGGGATGCGGTACGCGAGCCCCCGCTCTTGAAACGCCAGCGCGTCGATCGACTCGCCACGCACGACGCCGCGCGCCGCATCGAACTTCTCGGCCTTCGCGGCCGTGCCGGGCGTTCGGTCGACGATCGCGCGCGGACGGAGCGCTGCCTCCAGCGCTTCGAGGATGAGCCCTTCGCGTTGCTTCGTGCCGATGGTGAGAAACTGCGCGACGAGCACATCGTCGAAGCGATCGACGATGAGCCCGGGGATCGCGTCGCCGTCGGCATGGATGAGTCGGTACCCGTTCGTCTGCGCGTCCGGCAAACCGAGCGCGACGCGCGACGCGAGCGCACGATCGACACGCGCGCGAAAGAGCGCGCCGTCGATGTGTGTCGTCGCGTCACGCACGAGGATGCGAACCGGGATGGCCGACTCGGGCGAATAGAAGCCTCGACCGATGAGATTGCCGCGCGGATCGACGACGCTCACTTCGTCGCCCGCCGTCGCCCCCCCTTCGACCCGCTCGATCGCCTGCGCATACACCCAGGGGTGTCCCGCCCAAACAGGCTGGACGTGGCCGGGTTTCAAGCGGACGATCGGCATCGGCCGGACCGTACTACAGGGCGAAGGGTCCCGCGTCGGTAGGGCGCTTTTACACTGCCCGTCGTGAACGCACGATGACACGCGCTACGGCGCACGTTGATTTCCACGGCGAGGCGCCTCAAGATCCATGGCACCTCGGTTGCACCAGGACCAGGCACGTGCGCGACATCGGAAAGAAGGAAGCGGAAATGAAGCAGCGATCGCGAGCGTCCTTGCGCCATATCGTCTCCCTCTCGGCGGTCGCCGTGGGGCTCGCAGTCCCGGCCATCGCCTCGGCGCAACAAGCGCCGGCGCAGCAGCCGTGCCCGCCTGGGAGCTGGTTTTGTGCGGACGCGCCTCAGCAGCAACCGGCAGCACCTCCGGGTCAGCCTGTTCCCGGACAGGCCGCGCCTCCGTTGCAGCAGCTTCCGCCGCAAGGTCAGGGGCAAGCGCCGCCGCCGGTCGTCTATCAGCCCGCGCCGCCGCCTCCGGTCGTCATCTACCAGCCGCCGCCGCCGGTCGTGTATGCGCGTCCCGAGGCGCCGCCCGCCTACTACTA
>JBBQXV010000439.1:0-5427 GCA_038209335.1 Polyangiales bacterium
CGCGGGGTTCGGCAGCATGATGCCGCCGGCTCCGACGCGGATCGTCGCCGTGGCCGCGGCGACTTGACCGATGACGATCGCCGTCGCCGCGCTCGCGATGCCGGGCATGTTGTGGTGCTCGGCCAGCCAATAGCGGCGGAAGCCCAAGTGCTCGGCGTGGCGCGCGAGATCGATCGTGCTGCGGAGCGCGAGCGCGGCGTCGCCCCCGGCGATGATGGGGGAGAGATCGAGGACGGAGAGGGGGATCATGGATGGCGAAGGATTGGATGCCGCGGAGGGGTCGAGCGGCGCGGTCAGCGGAGGGGCTCCGGCGCGTCGGGCATTTGACAGTAGCGCCGACCCGACAGCACCGCGGGTGCGTCGTGATAAGACGCCGCGATGACCGGCCTCGAGCGCAACCGGCGCATGCCGCTCGCCTTCGGAATCGTCGAGTCGCTCCTGCGTCCTGCCGAAGAGAGCGCGACGTCGTGACGTCACCGCGCGTGCGCTTCGTCGTGATGCTCGCGCTCACGATCGTCTTCGGTCTCGCGTCGCGCGCGGTGCACGTCGGATGGTCCGTCTGGGACAAGAGCGTCGGCGACGTGCTCTACACCGTTGCCGCGTACTTGGTCCTCGCGATCGCGATGCCGCGCGCGCGCCCGATCGTCCTCGGCGCCGCCGCGTTTGCGTTCTCGTTCGCGGTCGAGCTCTTTCAGCTCACCGGCATTCCGTTGGCCCTCTACCAGGACCACCGTTGGGTGCGATTGTTCCTCGGGACGTCGTTCGCGTGGCACGACGTGATTTGCTACGCGCTCGGCGCCGCGGTCGTCGCGCTCGCGACGTGGGCTCTCGAGCGGCGACGTGGCTAGAACAACCCGAGCTGCGATCCCTTCTTCGCCGGTCGCTCGAACGTATCGCGCGGCGTGCGCCACCCTTGCCCCATCTCGTTCGCGACCAGCCCGAGCCGCTTCGCCGTCGACTTGAAGAGCGCGTGAATCGCCTCGGCGTACACCCCTTCGCCGTGCCCGCGTACGCCGAAGCGCGAGTCGTTCATCTTGCCGCCGCGCGTGTCGCGCACGCGCCGCAAGATCTTGTCCGCGCGGAGCGGCAACGCCGCACGCACGCGCGACTCGAACACGTCTTTCACGGAGCCGGGCAATCGCAGCAAAACGATCCCCGCGTACGTCGCGCCCGCCGCGGCCGCCGCTTCCAAGATCTTCGCGATCTCCTCGTCGTTGAGCCCCGGAATGATCGGCGCGACGTTGACGCCGACGCGGATCCCCGCGCGCGCGAGCTTCTCGATCGTGTGCACGCGCCGCTCGGGCGTCGCGACGTACGGCTCGATCGCGCGCGCCTTCGCGACGTCCCAAAACGGCACGCTGATCGTCACCGCCACGTCGGCGATCTCCGTGAGCGTCGTGAGCACGTCGATGTCGCGCTCTACGAGTGGGCTCTTCGTGATGATGCTGACCGGGTTCTTGTATTCTGCACATACCTCGAGGCACCCGCGCGTGAGCCGGTACGACGCCTCGAGCGGCTGGTAGCAATCGGTCACTCCGCTGAAGACGACGAGATCGCCCTTCCACGATTTCTTGTCGAACGCCTCGCGAAGCAGCGCCGGCGCTTCGGGCTTCACGACGATCTTGCGATCGAAATCCGTCCCCGCGCCCATGCCCAAATACTCGTGCGACGGGCGCGCGTAGCAGTACGCGCACGCATGAAAACATCCACGGTACGGGTTCACGCTGTAGTCGAACCCGAGATCCGGACTGTCGTTCTTCGACAGGATGCTGCGCGAGTGGTCCTCGTACACCTCGAGCCGCGCGTCCGGCGCGTCGCCGTCGAGGTACTCGACCTCGGTGCTCGCGAACGGATTCGGCGGATTCGCGATCGGCTTCAGCAGCACACTGGAAACGTACTACGGAACCGATGTTCAGTCGATCGTCTCCGCAAGCAGCTTTTCGGCCTTCGCCTTGCGCCATGCCTTGAGCTTCTGCGCGAGCTCGGGCCGCTTCGCCGCCATCACCGCGATGGCAAAGAGCGCCGCGTTTCCCGCGCCCGGCTTTCCGACCGCGAACGTTGCGACGGGAATTCCCTGCGGCATCTGCACGATCGCGAGGAGCGCATCCAGCCCTAGGAGCGACGTCGACGGGATGGGCACGCCGAGCACCGGGAGCGTCGTCTTCGACGCGATGACGCCCGGCAGGTGCGCCGCGCCGCCCGCCGCGCCGATGAACACCTCGAGCCCGTTTGCCTCGGCCTGCTCGATGTACGCGAAGAGCGCGTCGGGCGTGCGATGCGCCGAGAGCACCTTCACTTCGTGCGCGATGCCGAATTCCTTCAGCACCTCGCGCGCGGGCGCGAGCGTCTCCAGATCGTTCTTGCTCCCCATGATGATCGCGACGAGCGGATTGGACATGCGCGCTCCTTAGCAAGCCGCCGCGCGCGCATCAACGGAGTCGGTGTCGACGAGGGGGCCGCTCAGTTCGCGAGCGAGAACTTGAACGTGAGCTTGCCGTCTTTTTCGTCGACGGCGACGTGGCCGCCGTGCTCGAGCTCACCGAAGAGGAGGTGATCGCTGAGCGGGCGCTTCACCTCGTCTTGGATGACGCGCGCGAGTGGACGCGCGCCGTACTCGGGCTCGTAGCCCTTTTCGCCGAGGTACTTTCGCGCGGCCGCGGTCGTCTCGATCGTGACCTTCTTCTCGGCGAGCTGCTGGCCGATCTCCTTCATGAACTTGTCGACGATGTTCCCCATGATCTCGGGCGACAAGTGATTGAACGAAATCTTCGCGTCGAGTCGGTTGCGGAACTCCGGACTGAAGAGCTGCTTGTACTCGCGATCGACGTTCGTGTTCTCGCGGTCCTTGCCGAACGCGTCGCCGAAGCCGACCGAGCGCCGCGCGAGATCGCGCGCGCCGATGTTGCTGGTCATCAGCAAGATGACGTGGCGAAAATCGGACGCCTTCCCGTTGTTATCGGTCAGCTTGCCGTGATCCATGATCTGCAAAAGCACGTTGAAGACATCGGGATGCGCCTTCTCGATCTCGTCGAGGAGCAGCACCGCGTGCGGCGTCTTCGCGATCGCCTCGGTGAGCAATCCTCCCTGATCGAAGCCGACGTAGCCGGGCGGCGCGCCGATGAGACGCGAGACGGTGTGGCGCTCCATGTACTCGCTCATGTCGAAGCGCACGAACGAGATGCCGAGCACCTTCGCGAGCTGCTTCGCGACCTCCGTTTTTCCAACGCCGGTGGGACCGGTGAAGAGGAACGACCCGATCGGCTTCTCGGGACTGCGCAGCCCCGCGCGCGCCAAACGAATCGCGCTCGCGAGCTGAACGATCGCGGCGTCTTGCCCGAACACGCCGGCGCGCAGATCCGCTTCGAGATCCTTCAGGCGCGACTTGTCGCTCGTCGTGACTTCGCGCGGCGGGATCTGCGCCATGCGCGCAAGCACGCGCTCGACCGCGGGGACGTCGACGATCACCGCCGGCTTTTCGACGGCGCTCGCATCGGCCGGCGCGTTCGCGTCGACCACCGGCGCGTCCTCCGGCTCCGCGGCGAGCTTTGCAGCCGCGCCCGCTTCGTCGAGCAGATCGATCGCCTTGTCCGGCAACTTGCGATCGTGGAGATACCGCGCGGAGAGCTCGACGGCGGCGCGGATCGCCTCGTCGGTGAACTTCACGCCGTGGAATTCTTCGTACTGCGTGCGAAGCCCTTGGAGGATCTCGACCGCGTCTTCGATGCTCGGCTCGTTGACCTCGACCTTTTGAAAACGACGCGCGAGCGCGCGGTCTTTCTCGAAGTGCTGGCGATACTCTTGAAACGTCGTCGACCCGACGCAGCGCAATCGCCCCGACGCGAGCGCCGGCTTCAGGAGATTCGAAGCATCCATGCTGCCGCCGCTGGTCGCGCCCGCGCCGACGATGGTGTGGATCTCGTCGATGAAGAGGATCGCGCCGTCGACTTTTTGCAGCGCCTTGAGCACCGCCTTGATCCGCTCTTCGAAGTCGCCGCGGTAGCGCGTCCCCGCGAGGAGCGATCCCATGTCGAGCGAGTACACCGTCGACTTTCGCATCGACGTCGGCACTTGCCCGCGCTGAATGCGGAGCGCGAGCCCCTCGGCCAGCGCGGTCTTGCCGACGCCGGAGTCGCCGATGAGGAGCGGGTTGTTCTTCTTTCGACGCGCGAGGATCTGAATGATGCGCTGGATCTCGTTCGCGCGGCCGACGAGCGGATCGATGCGCTTCTCTTTCGCCTCTTCATTGAGGTTGAGCGTGTACGCCTTGAGCGGGTCCTTCTCCGTGCGTCCGCCTTCGGCCTCCGCGTCGGCGTCGCCGGTGCGCGGCCCTGCCGCACCCGACGCTCCCGACTCGCCGTCGTCGTCCTTCGACACGCCGTGCGACAAGTACGCGACCACGTCGAGACGGTTCACTCCCATGCGCTCGAGCGCGCTCACCGCGAACGAGTCGCGCTCGGCGAAGATCGCGACGAGGACGTTGCCGCCCGTGACCTCTTCCTTGCCCGACGACTTCACGTGATTGACGGCGCGCCGAATCGCGCGCTGCACGCCGAGCGACGGCGTCGCCGTGACGTGCGCGTCCTCGGGCAGCTGCTCCATCTGGTCTTCGAAGAAGCGCTCGAGCTGACGCTTGAGCATCTTGGCGTCGCCGCCGGAGTGACGAACGATGTCGGCCGTCGTGTCGTCGAGCAAGAGCGCGTAGAGCAAATGCTCGACGGTCATGTACTCGTGGCGTCGGCGTGTGGCGTCGTTCGTCGCGACCTGCAGCGCGATCTCGACCTCGGGGCTGATGCGCATCGCTAGTGGATTCTCACTCGGGCTCGGACGTCAGTAAAAGCGGCATGCCGGTCTCGCGCGCGTGCCCCATCACCTCGGCCACTTTGGTCTCGGCAACGTCGCGCGGGTAGATGCCCGCAACGGCGCTCCCTTTCCTGTGAACCGTAAGCATGATGTGGACGGACTCGGTCTCGTTCTTGTGAAAAAAACGGCGGAGCACTTCGACGACGAACTCCATGGTCGTGTAGTCGTCGTTGTGAAAGATGACCTTGTACCGCTTGGGAATCTCGGTTTTTTGGCGCTCCTCGACTTCGATGTCGCCGTCGAGGCGCGGGTCGCGAGGAGACTGCGGAGGAGACTTGTCGCCCTGCGGCATGCCGAAACCACAGTAACGCTTGTTGCGGCGCCGTCGACAGGCAGCGTCGACTGTTGTGACGACAGGTCGGCCGTAGGTCGAAAGCGCTCGCCGTTCGTCCAAGCCCATGCAAGCCGCCGAGTGTAGGAGCGGAGCGCCCGAAGCACGTATCCGACATGTCGCCGACATGAAAAAATCAGGGGCCGATGCTTGTCCGAAGGCTATCCTGCTCGTTACTCTTGTAGGACGTGCGGCCTCTGTCCGCGCAGGCTTCGTGTCACGCGTAGCGAAAGGTT
>JBBQXV010000440.1:0-5387 GCA_038209335.1 Polyangiales bacterium
CTCCTTGGGCGGTCTTGACGATGGCCGCGGGCGACCCGATGACGGAGGCACGCCCGCATCGCCGACAATCAGCCATTCGCGCGCCGACTCGTCTTCCCAAAAGCGTCGCAAGATTTTGTCCGTGCCGCTCTCGCGCGCGACGCGATTGAGCTGCAGCGCGACGATGTCGCTCTCGACGATCTCCGCGACGCGCTTGACCCCCGTGCGCAGGCCGAACTCCTGCACCTCGCGGATCATGTCGGCGACCTCGGACGACGCGGGCTTGAGCGCGCGCACGTCCGCTTTGATTTTGATCTCGCGTCCGGCGAGCGTCAGCGTCGCCTCGCGCAGCTCGCGCACGAACGACTGCATCTCCGGCAGCTGGACGACGCCCGCGAGGACGAAGTCGATGATGGCGTGCGTCTGGTCGATCTTGATTTCGAACACGGTGTCTTCGGCCCCCCCGAGACGTCCGGCGTCCACGTAGCACACTCTTCCGAACGGTCGACATCCTAGCTCAGGCGCTCAGGGGGCGCGTCGCGATCGCGCGCGCGGGGGCGCGAGCTGACGACGGCGCTCGGAACGCTTACCGTCGTGCCCGTGTCTCCCGACGTCGCGCGCTGGCTCCCGACGATCATCTTCGTCCCGCTCGTCGGCTTCGCGCTCTACCGCCGCTACAAGCGCACGTTCGGGCGGCAGGCGTTGGGACCGAAGAGGATGGCCTTTCGCATGGTGCTCCTCGCGGTCGTCTGCACGTTGTTCGCCGCGTCGACGCCGACGCTGGCCGGCCTCGGCGCTGCCGCCGTCGGCGCGATCTGCGGCGGCGCTCTCGCGGCGTTCGGCCTCGTCCACACGCGCTTCGAGGTGACGGCGGAGGGGAAGTTCTACACGCCCAATGGCTGGATCGGGCTCGCCGTGACCGCCCTCTTCCTCGGTCGCCTCGTCGCGAGGATGTTCACGTTCTACGTGGACCCCGCGGCGATGCAGCCGGAGCCGGGCGCGTCGCCGTTCGCGCAGCGGAGCGCGCTGACGCTCGGCATCTTCTTCGTGATGGCGTTCTACTACCTCGTCTACTACGGCGGTGTGCTGTGGAAGTCGCGGGCGTTGCGCGTTCCGGCAGAGGACGCGACCGGCGCGCGCTCTCGCGTGCGCTAGCCAAGAGGATCCCGACGAGGTCGCGCGTCGCGCGCGTCCGCTGGGAGTGACGTCAAGCTCGAGCCCGACCCGCCGACGACGAACGTCGTGCCTTAGGCGCACCGTCGCGCGCTGCCCAAAACTCGGACAGCTTGGGCCAGAGCCCCTTCATCGCGGAGCGCGACACGACCGCGCCGACGTGCCCGCCCTTCAGATGCAGCCATTCTTTGTCGGTCGCGCCCGCGCGGTCGAAGAGCTCCTTCGCGCTCTGCCACGGGACGATGTCGTCGTTCTCGAACGTGACGACGTACGTCGGACACGCGATCGATTCGAGCCTCACGGGAGATCCCGACAGCGCGAACGTCCCCTCGACGAGACGATCGCCGCGATAGAGCTCGGTGATGTACCGCCGATAAAACTCGCCCGGAAACGACACGTTGTCGTTGCCCCATGTCTCGAGCGCGAGGAACCCGTCGAGGAACTCGTCGTCCCACGCGCGATCGATCACGCCGACCGCCTTCGCGAGACCGAGCGTCGGGCGCAACAAATGAAATGCCGACTGCATCAACTGCCAAGGCACATTGCCGAACCCGTCGACGAGCGCGTCTACGTCGAACTCCGGCACGGTCGTCCACTTCGAAAGAAGCCCGCCGTCCTTGAAGCGAATCGGCGCGGCCAGCGTCGTGAGCGACGCGATGCGCTCGGGACGCGCGGCGGCGTGGATCGCCGTGAGCGTTCCGCCGAGGCAATAGCCGAGCAAGTGAACGCGCTCGACGCCGCTCATTCGTGCCGCGACGCGCACGGCGCGACCGATCGCGCGATCGCAAATGTCGTCGAACGTCACGAGGCGATCTTCGTCCCCCGGTGTTCCCCAATCGACGATGTAGACATCGTGCCCGCGCGCGACCATCCACTGTACGAAGCTCTTCCCCGGCAACAGATCGAGCACGTAGTGCCGATTGATGAGCGACGGCACGAGGACGACCGGCGTCTTGAAAGCGATCCCTTCAGGGCGCGCGCGGTAACGCAGGAGCCGCCACTTGTTCTCGGCGTGCACGACGTCATGCGGCGTCGTGCCGACCGGCGGACGACCGCGCGCGAGCCGCGCCGCGAGATTGGCCAAGCTCTTGATCATCGATAGAGCGCCTCGAGCTGATCGCGGAATGCCTCGTAGACCTTCTTGCGCTTCACCTTCAGCGTCGGCGTGAGGAGACCGCCGTCGACGGTGAGCGCGCGGTCCATGACGACGAACTTCTTGATCGTCTCGTAGTTTGCGAGCTTCGCGTTGACCTTGTCGACGCGTTGCTGAAGAAGCGCACGCAGCGCTTCGCCGCGCGCGTCGCGCTCGACGCCGGAAGCCTCGAGGTGCGCGTCGACCGCCTCGGCGTTCGGCCAGACGCCCGCGACGAGGTATTTCTGCCCGTCGCCATACACGACGAGGTGCGCGATGAACGGATCGTCGGCAAAGCGTTGCTCGATGTTCGCCGGCGGAACGTTCTTTCCACCGGCGGTCACGAGGATGTCCTTCTTACGATCGATGATCTGCAAAAATCCATCGTCGGTGAAGCGCCCGACGTCGCCCGTTTTGAACCAACCATCTTCGGTGAACGCCTCGCGCGTCGCGGCCGGGTCCTTGTGGTAACCGCCGAACACGGTCGGACCGCGCGCGAGGATCTCACCGTCCTCCGCGAGGCGAAGCTCGACCGACGGGAGCGGCTTGCCGACCGAGTCGAAACGAAACGCGTCCGGTCGATTGAGCGTCAACGTCGGCGACGTCTCGGTCAGTCCGTATCCTTCGATGATCAGGAGCCCGCACTCCCAGAAGAGATCCTTCACTTCGCGCTTCAGCCCCGCTCCGCCCGAGAGACAGAAGCGCAGCTTGCCGCCCGTCAGCTCCGCGAGCTTTGCGCTCCGCGCTTCCGTCGTCGTCTCGTTCGCCGCGCCCATCGCGAGCTTTTCCCAAAGCGACGGCACGCTCATGAAGATCGACGGACGCACTTTCGGGAGCTCGGCGACGACGACGCGCGGATCGCAGAGGTACGTCGTGAAGCCGAGCGTGTTGCCGAGGCACGCCTCGCCGAATCCGAAGATGTGGCTCATCGGGAGCCACAGGAGATCGACGTCGTTGTCACCGAGAAGCGACGCGTTGTTCTTGAGCCAGTCGAGCCCGTTGATCGCGACGTTGCGATGCGTGAGCGGCACGCCTTTCGGATTCCCCGACGTGCCGCTCGTGTAGAGCATCATCCCGGGCTGATCGAGCGACACGGCGTTCATCGTGTTGAAGAACGCGGTCGGATCTTCCGCGTCGCGCGCGCGCCCCATCGCGAGCGCCGCACTCCACGCGACGACGCGACGTTCGACGTCGGCGTACGCGGGCACCTTCGCGCCGGCGTCGCGGAGCTTCGCGAGAACCTTCGACGCATCGAGTGCGTCGTCGAGCAAAACGATCCGCTCCACCGCCGCGTATTTTTCCCACGACTCGAACATCTTCGCGAGCAACGCCGGCGTATCGACGAAGACGACGTGCGCGTCGCTGTGCTCGACGACGTACGCCGCTTGCTCCGCCGTGCTCGATCCGTAGATCGGCACCATGACGCCACCCGTCGCTTGAATCGCAAGCGCCGCCGAGATCCACTCGACGCGGTTCGGCGCGAAGATCGCTGCGCGCTCGCCCGACTCGAGCCCGACAGCGGCAAGGAAGAGCGACGCCTCGCGAATCTGCTGCGCGAACGCGCCCCACGTCACGGCGCTCCAATCGCCGTTCGTCGTGGGCAACATGAAGCGCGCGCGCGTGCGGCGCTCCGCGAGATGATCGAACACAGCGCGCGGCGCGATCCGCAATTCGAGATAAGGCGTGATGTCCATGGCAATACCCCCGACTCCCTACTTCGCGGCGCGCGCCTTTTGCGCGTCCTCGAGCTTCTCTTCCAGATCGATGATTCGACTCTGCATCTGATTGAGGAGATGCAGCGTCCGCTCTTGGTCTCGCTTCGTGGGCAATCCCATTTGCGACCACCACTGCTCCTTCACGTGGTCGCCCGCGGCCTTCGCCTTGAGCAACATCGTGAGCACGGTCGCCGACGGTCCGAGCACGAGCGGGCTCTTGAGCCACTCGGCGGTGTACTTCGCCGTCGCGTCTTCCCAAGCGTAGAAGCCCTTCTTCCAGTCGTCCCAACCGAACATCGCGCTGCCTCCTTCGTTCCTCAAAGACCGAAACGGCGAACCTCGGCCGCCGTCGTGAAATCGGCGTTCGGCTCGCCTTGCTTGCTCGTCGCGCGCGCGATCTCGCCGAAGCATTCGAAGACGAACGACACTTGCTGCGTGACGACGTTGGCGCCCGCCGACGGCGCGGTCGTCACCTTGGTGCGCACGCGATGCGCTTGCGTGAACTTCAGATCGACGAGATCGAGCTCGCCCGTCGCATCGTCGACTACCTCGTACGTATCGGTCCCCGCATACGGAAGCCCGCGCACGGTCGCGTTCGAGACCACCGACGTCGACACCCAGCTCTTCCCCGGCGTGAGTGGAAAACGAAACACGGCGATCGGCGTCGTATAGACGAGGAGCGTCTTCCCTTCCGTCGGGCTCGGATCCTTCGACGCGAGGCCGAGGAGAAAGAGCGCCGTATCGTCCTGCGCGTAGACCGCTTCGAGTCGCGCCGCTGCATCGAACGGCGCCACGAACTGACCGCCCGGAAACGACGCCGCGTACCACTTACCGACGAGCGCCGACGCCGAGACGGTGATCGACTGATCGTCCGCGAGATCGACATCCATCTTCCACAAGCGATGCCCCGCGCCGTCGACCGCGCCGACGACATCGACCGGACGATCCTTGCCCGAGGGCGACACGAGATACTTAACCGGAACGCCGAGGACCGCCTTCACCTCGTGCGAGTCGATCGTGCCGTCGAGGTTCGGCAAGCAGTCTAGCGGCGCCGGGGCGCCCGCGTCGTACGCCGCGTGATCCGGATGCGTCTTGTTGTCGGCGACGCACGCCGCGACGAGCGAGACGATCGCCGCCGCCGCGAAGCAAGAATGGGACATGCGCTTCATCGCCTAAAACCTGTACATGAGCCGCACGCGCGCGAGCTGCGCGGGTTTGGCCAGTAGATGCTGCGTCGGATTGTCGAGACCGGCGAGCGGGAAAAGCACGGCGTATTCGAGCGCGGCGCCGAAGCCGTCGCGGCTCCCCCACGCGAGCGTCGGATCGATCTCGATCCCGAGCGGCGATTTCTCGCCCGGAGTCGACGACGCGAAGAGCGCCCACGACTG
>JBBQXV010000441.1:0-5337 GCA_038209335.1 Polyangiales bacterium
CGGGAGCGGGAGCTTCGTTGGCCGCGCGCGCGTCCGACGGCGCGAAGAGAATCGCGATCGACGCCGCGAGCGTCGCCGCTGCGACGGCGGCCTTCTTCCGTCGTCGCGTGCGCCGCGCGACCGCGGTCAGCGCGAAGGCGAGCCCGCATCCGACCGCTCCGAGGCTCGCGTCGGTGTTGCCAACGTTGCATCCACAGCTCGCCGGATTCTTGTACGCATTTTCGGGCGCGTCGCACCAGTGGTTTTGGTACGTGCAGCCGGGCGAGTAAGCGAGATACTTGTCGAGCATTGCGTCCACCGAGGCCACCTTCTGGTCGCGCGTTAGTTTGGGATCCAGCGTCGCGCGCAAAAGCGCCGCTGATGCTTCGGTCGCGAGCTCGCGCCGTCGCTTTCGAAGATCGTCCGCGTCGTCGCAGTGATCGAGCAACGTCGCGTGCGCGGGGCCGTCGACGGCTTCGTCGACCGTTCCGTCGATGGCGTCGAGCCAATCGAGGACGACCGTGATCTTCAGCTCGTCGGCTGTTCGGAAGGTGTGCGTGAAGCTGTCTTGAACCGCGTGCATCGCCTGGCCGATTCGCACGTAGTAAGTGGGCAAGGGCGCGTCGACGCCGCCGCGAATTGAGAGGTGCACCGCCAACGTCGTGCGTTTCGTGAGGTCGGGCTTCCCTGCGGCATCGAGGCCGTCGATCGCTTCGATGGCGCGCGCGCGAATGAACGCGCGGCACGCGGCGACTGCGGCATCCGACCCGCCCGGCTCCTTCTGATTCGGTCCGCGAAGGCAGTGCTCGTGCTGGGCGTTCGGGTTGCCGTGGACCTCCGCGAGCTGGCTGAGATCGCTCGACCCGCGCCCTTTGAGATCGTTGTCGCGCACTCCGATGAGGAGCGTCGTGCCGCCCAAGTCCCTCATGTCGGCGTCGGGGGTGAACTGGACGTCGTCGACGAGCGCTTGCTCGTCCGATGTCGTCGGTAGCGGCGCGGCGGTCGCGAGCTCGAGCCTCGCTGCGCGAAGCGCTTGCGACGTGATCGTCTCGTGGCACGCGCTGCCGAGCGTGTTGCTGATGGTGTAGGCGCTGGCAACGCCAGGCAGAGCGACGATCCATGTAGCCACGACGGCGGGCACGACGAGGGTTCGCATTTCCGGGTCGTCGGGTGCAATGTGCGAGCCGCCGCGATCGCTTCGCCCGGATCGTGCTTATTGGAGGACCGCAATGCCACGATCTCGAGTTCCCGTTTCTCCCGACGAGCGCGCGCCGCTGCTCGAAGCGCGACGTGAGGCGAAAATGACGTCGAGCGCGCATGTGTACGTACGCGGCTCGACCCACCGTTTCTACGATTGGCTCCTCAGCAGTCGCGGCGAGTCGCTCCCGCAGGCGCCCGCCATTTGGATCGGCGGCGATTGTCACCTCGGGAACTTCGGGCCGCTCGCCCGCACGGACGGCGCGATCGAGCTCGGACTACGCGATCTCGATCAGACCGTCATCGGCTCGCCGGCGCACGACATCGTCCGCCTCGCGCTCTCGATGGCGATGGCGATCCGCGCGTCGGGGCTGCCGGGCGCGACGACGCTCGGTGCGGTCGAGCAGGTGGCGCGCGGATACGAGCGGGTGCTCGAAGCGAGCGCGGCTCGACGCACGTTCGTCATCGGACCTGCGCCGGAGCAAGTGACGAAGCTGCTCCGCGTCGCGGGCCATCGCTCGCGCAAGCAGCTCCTGAACGAACGCGTCGGCGTGAAAGAGCGCGGCGTCATCCCGATCGGTACACGCTTCTGGCCGCTCACCGACGACGAGCGTCGCGGCGTCGAAGAGCTGGCTGCGACCGAAAAATTCCGACGCCTCGTGACCAGCCTCACGAGTCGCGGCGATCGCGATCGCGTCGAGCTACTCGACGCGGCTTACTGGGTGAAAGGCTGCAGCTCGCTCGGTCTCTGGCGGTGCGCGGCGCACGTGCAAGTCGGGGGCGGAAAGAAGGGCCGCACGCTCGCCATCGTCGACATCAAGGAGGCGCACGTGCCTCTGGCGCCACGCGCACGCGGCGTGTCGCTCCCGAAGCACGATGGTCAGCGCGTCGTCGAGGGCGCGCGAAAGCTATCGCCGTACCTCGGCGCACGGATCATTGCGGCGACCGTCCTTGGAAGACCCGTGTCCGTTCGCGAGCTGTTGCCGCAAGACCTGAAGTTCGAGCTCGATACGATGACCGCGCCCGACGCGCTCCAAATGGCGGCGTACATGGGGAGTGTCGTCGGCATCGCGCACGCGCGCCAGCTCGCGCCCGCGCAATGCGCGAGGTGGCTCGCGACGATGCGCAAGGAGAGCGCGAATGGATCGACGGCGCCCGCGTGGCTTTGGGCTGCCGTCGTCGATCTGGTGGCGTTGCACGAGGGGGCTTACCTCGAACACTGCCGCGCGCATGTGGCGACGGATGGGAGCACCACGGGCGTGACCAACGACGTCGTGTCGCATCATGTCGCCGCGAGCCGCGGGCGCGCGTCGAGACGAATCGCCACGTCGCTGAACGCCTCATGACGACCGTTGCGCCTCAGTCGACTCAGCCACGGCCGAGCAGGCGCGCCGCGGCGTAGCCGACGACGCCGACGACCCACATCGCGGCGCGGAAGCGCATCTGCTCGCGCACCGCCCAATACGGAGCGAACGGCGGAACGAGGAGCGCGACCACGGCGCGCCATCTCGGACGGCGCATCGCGAGACCGAACACGATCGCGACGTGGGCGGTCACGGCGATCGCGAACGCGCCCACCACCGCGATGAAGACGAGGCCGTCGCTCACGATCCGCTGTCCGCGCCTCGACCACCGTCCGGCGGCGGCGTTTTGGGGCGCGCGCTTCGGTCCGGCGCAGCGTTGGGTCCGGTCGTCTCGATCTCGCCCTCCGCATCGACCACGGCGCCGCCGGTCGCGTCGCCGACCGCGAGCGCCTTGGGCTCGGGCATCTCGTCGCCGTGCGCGTCGCGCCACACACCCGAAGCGAAGTAGAGCGTGCCAACGTCGTTCCTCACCGCGGTCCAAGGCGAGAAGCGACCGCCCGGCGGCGGCACGAGCCACCGTCCGAGCTTCCATCCCCAACGACGTCGTCGCCACGCCCACTCGCCGTCGATCCAAACCGCGTCGGCGACCGGCTGCGGCGGTACGATCTCGACGCGGGCGGGAGGCGGCGGAAACGGGATCACGACGAGTGCCGTAGCCGGCTGCTGTACGTAGGCGGGACGAGGAAGAAGCGGACTCGCGCACGCGACCACGAGTAGGCCCGCAACCCATGCAATGTAGCCCCGCCCCATCATTCTTCCCGAGCGTTTAGCACCATTGATGCCGGCGAGCGCGGGCGCCACACGTTCCATGGGCCGTGTGGTTCGTTCGTTGCTAAAGGACGGACATGCTCGTGCGATGGCGGAGCCTCCGGCCGGGGCCATGCCTCGTGCTCGCGCTCGCCTTTCTGTCAGGGTGCGCGTCGATCCCGGATGGCCACTCCGCGATCGACGATCTGACGATTCGCGGCGTGTCGAAGATCGACGACTCGGATCTCGCGCAGAAGCTCGCGACCGCGCCGAGCCCTAAGCTCCTCGGGCTCTTCCGCGGCGTCGTCTACGACTACGAGGTCTACAACCGCTCCGCGCTCCAGCGCGATCTCGCGCGTGCGGAGCGCTTCTGCCGCGCGCGTGGATTCTTCGAGGCGCACGCGCGCGCGGGGCGCGTGATCCGCACCGGCACGAAGCACGTTCGCGTGGAGATCGTGATCGACGAAGGCCTGCCCGTCGTCGTCGACGACGTGAAGCTCGAAGGGCTCGAAGGACTCCCGGCCGACGTGACGACGGCGGTTCGAAAAGCGGTGTCCGGGAAGCTCGTCAAGGGGGCCGTCTTCGACGAAGACAACTTCAAGGCCGCGGAGATCGCTGCGCGTCGCGCGCTAACCGACCGCGGCTACGCGTACGCGACCGTGAAGCCCGACGCCTTCGTCGACGTGGTCAATCACGTCGTGAACACCTCCTTCGTGTTCCGACCCGGCGAACCCGCGGTCTTCGGGAAGGTGACCATCGTCGGCCTCGATTCCGACGGCGAGGGACCGAGGAAACCAGAGATTCCGGAGGAGCCGCTGCTGCGCGCGATCGCGATCCACGAAGGAGATCCGTATTCGACCGCCGCGCTCGAAGCGTCGACGCAGGCGCTCTTCGATCTCGAAGTCTTCAGTGCGGTCGAGATGCTCCCGGAGCTCCCGGATCCGCCGCCCGCGTCGCACATCGTGCCGCTGACCGTGAAGGTGACGCCGACGGCGCTCCGCCAGCTGCGTCTCGGCGGCGGCGTCGAGCTCGATCAAATCAAGACCGACCTTCACTTGCTCATCGGCTGGGAGGATCACAATTTTCTCGGCGGGCTTCGCAACTTCTCCGTCGACTTCAAGCCGGGCGTCGTCCTCTATCCGACGCGCATCAACAACCTCGTCGCTCCCGACACGCTCCTCCCCGAAGCGCGGCTTCGTCTCCAGCTGCGGCAGCCCGGCTTCCTCGAGTCGCGCACGAGCTTGTTCGTTCGCCCCGAGCTCAACATGTTTCCCCTCCTCGTGCAGACGAAGCCGCTGCCCGAAGATCCAGTCGTCGGCTACCACGAGCTCCGCGGCGCAATCGGCCTCGACCGCGCGCTGTGGAAGCTCTTCGGAAGCATCAGCTACAACGTCCAGGTCGAGAATCCGTTCGTCTACAAAGGCGAGCTCGATTCGGCGCTGAAGACGCTCATCATCGCGTACCCCGAGCTCCTCTTGCAGCTCGACTTTCGCGACAACCGCATCCATCCACACAAGGGCATTTTTCTCGGCAACACCATCCAGGTCGCGGGGCTCGGCGGGAGCGTCGTCGACGTGAAGGTGCAGCCCGAGGTCCGCACGTACGTTCCGATCGGGCGCAAGGTCACGTTCGCGACGCGCGGCGCGCTCGGCTTCTTGTTTCCGTCGAGCTACGGCGACGTCATCCAGAATCACTTGAGCGATCCCGTGACGCCGGCGAACCGCGAAGATCGCGTGCGCGACATCCAGACGACGCTCTTTCGCGGTCTATTTTCCGGCGGACCGAGCTCCAACCGCGGCTTCCCGATTCGCGGAGTGTCGCCTCACGGCGTCGTCCCGTTTCTCAATCCGTCGACGGCGGTTCAACAGGTCGCACTGAGCTGCGCTCCATCGTCGACCGGCGCGGTCAGCACGGATCCCGTCTGCTCGATTCCGATCGGAGGCTTCACGCTCTGGGAGCTCTCGAACGAATTTCGCTTCCGAATCGCTGGTCCGTTCTCGGCCGCCGCGTTCTGCGACATGAGCGACGTCTCGCCGCGTCCGGCAAACCT
>JBBQXV010000442.1:0-5330 GCA_038209335.1 Polyangiales bacterium
GCCACGCGCTCTGTTGCCACTCGTGCCGCACAATGAGCTCGATCGTCAACTCGTCCGCAACGGTCAGCTCGGCGGGAATGTGCCAACGGTGCGGTCCCGCGGCGCGATAGACGGAGACGAGCGGTTCTTTGCTGGACGCGACGTCTCGTTCATTCACGCGGACCGTCGTGAGCGCCCTGAGCATCGGAATCGAGAGGGCGACGGCGCGACCGCGCATTTGTTCGGGAAGGATGACCTGGGCACGAAGGTGATAGACGCTCGGCTCGCGCGGTAACCGGTCGTCGATCCGTGCGGGAAGCTCGAGCGGGATCGGCTGCTCGCTCGATGGCACACGAAGCGTCCAATTCGCGATCACGAGCATCGGCCGTCCGACGCAACCTCCCACGATGGCGAACAACGCGAGCCAAGCAGTGAGCGTTGCCCATGGTCGAGCAACGGCGGCACGGTGGGCTCCCATTCCGATCCTCGATGGAGGCACGGGAGCCCGATGTCGTCGCGGGGATCGGCGCGATCGCCCTGCGCGTGGATCCGACGCTCGCGCCCGAGCGCTCGAAGTTGGCGAGCCCCTCCCGCGGGTGACTGTGCTACCTGAGTTCGCGATGGGCGCAGCGAAGCACGTCAAACACAGCGAGACGCTGGCTCCCGCAAGCCGAAGTGGCGGAATGGCAGACGCAGCGGATTCAAAATCCGCCGTCCGAAAGGGCGTGAGGGTTCGAGTCCCTCCTTCGGTACGAGATTCCTATTCAGGATTTCGCGACTAGGCACTTCATATCCACTTGACCGCCGCGGCATGGGAGGTGTTTGCTCCCGCCGCCAAAAGGAGATTTTGCCGCTATGACGACTTCGCTCCGCAACACCATCACCGATCTCGCCGCTTCGTTCGCTTCGAGCATCCTCGACGCCATCCGCCAGATGTCCCTCGACGAGATCCTGGCCGCGAGCGGCAGCGACGGCGGTGCATCGCGACGAAACGCGCCGCGCGCGGCAGCGAAGATTGCGAAGGCGGCGCCGGCCTCTGCGCCGAGCGCGAGCGTCGCACGCGCGGGCAAGCGCAAGGGTCGTCGTCTCGAGCGTCGTTCGGCCGGTGACATCACCGCGCTCGTTGGTCGCATCGTCTCGTTGCTCGAGTCGCGGCAGTCGGGGCTCCGCGCCGAGCAGATTCGCGACGCGCTCCACCTCGAGTCGAAGGAGCTTCCGCGTCCGCTGGCCGAGGCGCTCGCGTCGCGCCGCATCACGAAGACGGGCGAGAAGCGCGCGACGACGTACTTTGCGCGTGGCGTCGCCGCCGCAAAGGCGTCCAAGCCGGCCGCGAAGGCGTCGGCCAAGCCGGCGAAAGCCGCGCGCAAGGCGACCCGTAGCAAGGCGCCGAAGAAGGCGAAGGGGAAGCGCGGGGCGAAGTCGGCAACCGCCTCCGCCACCGCGTAAATCAACGGGCTTGGCGCAGGCGCGCTTCTCGTGTTAAACACCGCGGCCCGCTTGGCGATTGCCATCGGTCTCGTTCCGCGCCAATTGGAGACTACTTCGGATGCCCAGTGATGCGATTCAGTGCAAGCCGCTCGAGGTCGTGGTCAGCGACCGCGGGATCGAGCGCGCCATCAAGATGCTCAAGCGCAAGCTCGCCTCGGAGGGCGTGCTTCGCGAGCTGAAGATGCGCCGCCACTACATGAAGCCGAGCGTCAAGCGCCGGAAGAAGCAGGCCGAGGCCGCGCGTCGCCGTCGCAAGCGCGCGAAGCTCGACGCGGCGCCGCCGCGCGAGAAGACCTGAACCGACCTCGCTGTTGCGAGCGCGACCCATGCCGCCATCCGACAAAGACGGTAGGGCGGAGGGCGAGGCGCTCGCGAAGGTTCGGAAATTCGTCGCGACCTATGTCGCGAAGGGCGCGTATGCCCTGTATCCGGAGGCCGACGTCGTCGAGAACGTCATCGTCGGCCTCGCGCAAAACCTCGACGAGCACGGCAAGATGTACTGCCCGTGCGCTCCGGTCGAAGAGTCGAAAGCGCGGGGCCGCGAGATGGTCTGTCCGTGCACGCCCCACCACGCCGACATCGCGCGTCAGGGTTACTGCGATTGCGCGCTCTTCGCGTCGCGCGACTTCGTGAGCGCCGAGAGCCTGCGCAAGAAGCGCTGACGAGCCAAGCTCGGTGTAGCCTGCTCGCATGTCGCTCTCGATCGGCAGTGCGTGCCCCGACTTCGATCTCCCCGGCACCGACGGCAAGAACCACGCGCTGGCGTCGCTCGACGGCGGCGACGTGCTCGTCGTCATCGCGTCGTGCAACCACTGTCCGTACGTCGTCGCGTACGAAGAGCGCATCGTTCGATTGTCGCGCGAGTACCGAGGCAAGGGCGTGCGCATCGTGGCGATCAACGCCAACGACGTGACGCGCCACCCCGAAGACGGAATGCCGCAGATGATCTTGCGCGCGCGCGAACGCGGCTTCGACTTCCCGTATCTGCGCGACGACACCCAAGACGTGTTGAGGGCGTTCGGCGCGCGGTTCACGCCCGAGTCGTTCGTGTTCGATCGCGCGAGGAAGCTCCGTTACAAAGGGCGCATCGACGACAACCATCGCGATGCGAGCTCCGTTCGCTCGCACGATCTTCGCGCCGCGATCGACGCCCTTCTCAATGGTCGCGAGCCGCCGGTGACCGAGACGCAAGCCGTCGGATGCAGCATCAAGTGGCGGTGAAGCGCGCGCCGGATGGTGCTAGCTTGCGCGCCGTGACAGAGCGATCCACGCCCAACGACAACGGCGGCGCACCAGCGCTCTCGCGCTTCGGTGCGAGCGCGCGGCCCGCGCCGTATCCGCTTTTTTATCCGCCGCCGCCGCCGGTCGATCAGGTCAGCATCGAGGAGCGTGTCGCCGCGCTCGCGAAGCGATCGATCAAGAAGTCGGCGAAGGTCCAGGGCCTCCGCCTCGCCGTCGCGATGATGGATCTCACGACGCTCGAGGGAAAAGACACCGCCGGCAAAGTGCGTGCACTCTGCAGGAAGGCGATGACGCCTCTCGACACCGATCCGACCATCGGCCCGTGCGCGGCGATATGCGTCTATCCCAACCTCGTTCCGGTCGCGAAGCGCGCGCTCGCCGGCTCGACGGTCAAGGTCGCGAGCGTGGCGACCGCGTTTCCCAGCGGACAATCGCCGTTGCCGGTCAAGCTCGACGACGTCCGCCGCGCGGTCGAGCTCGGCGCCGACGAGATCGACATGGTCATCGATCGCGGCGCGATGCTCTCGGGCGACTACGCCAAAGTGTTCGACGAGATCGCCGCAACGAAAGAGGCGTGCGGCGCGGCGCACCTCAAGGTGATCCTCGAGACCGGCGAGCTCGGCTCGTACGACGTCGTACGCAAGGCGAGCGAGATCGCCATCGCGGCCGGCGGCGACTTCATCAAGACGTCGACGGGCAAGGTCGTCCCCGCCGCGACTCCCGCGGTCACCCTCGTCATGCTCCAGGCGATTGCCGATCACTACTATGCGACCGGCCGCAAAATCGGAATGAAGCCAGCCGGCGGAGTGCGCACGGCGAAGCAGGCACTGCACTATCTCGTCATCGTCAAAGAGACGCTCGGCGATGCGTGGCTGACTCCGGATCTCTTCCGCTTCGGCGCGAGCGCGCTGCTCAACGACGTCCTCATGCAGCTCGAAAAAGAGCGCACCGGCGCGTACCAGGCGTCGGAAGACTTCTCGAAAGATTGACGGAGACCATGAGCCGAGAGCTGACGAAGGCGACGCCGTCCATGAAGGCGTCAAAGACGTCCATCGTGACACGCACCACGCCCGCGCTCGATTTCGGTCGCGCGTGGGATTACGCGCCCGCGCCCGAGGCGAGCGATCACGTGAAGATCGCGCGGCGCTACGAGCTCTTCATCGGAGGCACGTGGCGCGCGCCGAAGAGCGGAAAGTACTTCGCGACGTACAGCCCGAGCACGGAGCAGAAGCTCGCCGAGGTCGCCGACGCGGACGCGCGCGACGTCGACGACGCGGTGCGTGCGGCGCGGCATGCGTTCGACAAGTATTGGTCGAAGATGCGCGGCGCGGAGCGTGCAAAATACATCTTTCGTATTTCGCGCGCGATTCAAGAGAAGGCGCGCGAGCTCGCGATCGTCGAGTCGATGGATGGCGGCAAACCGATCAAAGAGTCGCGCGACGTCGACGTCCCGCTCGCGGCCGCGCATTTCTTTTATCACGCAGGTTGGGCCGACAAGCTCGACTACGCCTTTCACGGTCGGCGCGTGCGACCGCTCGGCGTCGCGGGGCAGATCATTCCGTGGAACGTCCCGCTGCTCATGGCGGCGTGGAAGATCGCGCCCGCCCTCGCGTGCGGCAACACCGTGGTGCTAAAGCCCGCCGAGACTACGCCGCTCACCGCGCTCCTCCTCGCGCAGATTCTCCAGGAGTGCGAGCTGCCGCCCGGCGTCGTGAACATCATCACGGGTGCAGGCGCGACCGGCGCCGCGCTCGCCGGGCATCCCGACGTGAACAAGGTCGCGTTCACAGGGAGCACCGACGTCGGCAAGAAGATCCAACGCGCGATCGCGGGATCGAAGAAGCGGCTCACCCTCGAGCTCGGCGGCAAAGCGGCGAACATCATCTTCGCGGATGCGTCGATCGATCAGGCCGTCGAGGGGATCGTCAGCGGCATCTATTTCAACCAAGGCCACGTCTGCTGCGCGGGCTCGCGGCTCCTCGTCGAAGAGAGCGTCCACGATCTCGTCGTGCACAAGCTCCGCGATCGCGTCGCCACGCTCCGCGTCGGCGATCCGCTCGACAAGAACACCGACGTCGGCGCCATCAACTCCAAGATGCAGCTCGACAGGATCACCGAGCTCGTCGCCGCGGGCGTGGCCGAAGGGGCCGAGCGCTACACCGCGCCGTGCAAGCTCCCGAGCAAGGGATTCTTCTTCGCGCCGACGTTCTTCACCGGAGTCAGCCAATCGTCGCGCATCGCGCGCGAAGAGATCTTCGGTCCGGTGCTCTCGATTCTCACGTTTCGCACTCCCGACGAAGCGGTCGAGAAGGCGAACAATACGATGTATGGCCTGTCGGCCGGAATCTGGACGGACAAGGGCGCAAAGATATTTTGGCTTTCGCAGAAGCTCAAAGCGGGAGTCATCTGGGGCAACACGTACAACAAGTTCGATCCCAGCTCGCCGTTCGGTGGCTACAAAGAGAGCGGCTTCGGGCGCGAGGGCGGACGACAAGGGCTCGGCGCGTACTTGGAGGTCGAGTGATGGCGCGCGCGAAGACCCAAGCGCGTCCTCCGGTCCGCGTGCGCGTGACCAAGGCGTACAAGATGTTCGTCGGAGGTGCGTTCGTGCGATCCGAATC
>JBBQXV010000443.1:0-5328 GCA_038209335.1 Polyangiales bacterium
CTGGATGTTCGACGCGGCGGGCGCGCCGACCTTGGCGGGCGCGTCGGGCGACGGCGCGGCCTCGAGCCCTTCCGGCGTGAAGTATCGAAAGACGTTCGAGTCGGCCTTCGACGTGAGCGCGCACCCGGCGCCCGTCAGCAGGACGATCGCGATCGCAACGATGCGCGTCTTCATTTTTTCTTCCCTCTTCCCTTCACGAACATGTCCGGATCCCGATCGAGCGCCTCGGCCACGCGCTGCAGCGCCGCGGTCAGCTGCTGGATGTCGCGGAGCGTCCGCTCGAGCTCACGCCCGACGCCCGACGCGCCCGACGCCACGTTGCCGATCTCCGTCGAAGCGCGGTTCGCGTTCGCGAGCAGCCCTTTGTCGCCATCGATCTTCTCGAGCATGGCGTTCATGCGCGACACCGTCCCGTTCAGATTCGCGAGCGTCGCCTGCGCTTGCGTCGACAGCTTCTGCGTGTCGAGCCCCGCGACCGTCGTCTGCAGCGTCGTGAGCACCTTGTTGACGTGCGAGAGCGTCGCGCCGGCCTGCTCGGGGAGCTTCTGCCCCTCGATGCTCACCAACAGACCGTCGACGCGCGTCATGATCACGAGGAGCTGATCGGCGACCTCCGGCACGCGGTTCACCGCGTGGACGATCGCGTCCTCGAGGTTCTTCATCGTGCTCACGGCGGCCGGGATGTAGTTCTTCGGCGTCGCGAACGGGAGCTTTGGCGGCGGGTTGTCCTTCTCGTCGAAGAAATCGATCTGCATGAACTTCACGCCCGTGATCCCCTGCGACGCGAGCTGCATCCGCAGGCCGGACGGGATCTCGAGGTGGGTCGCGAGCCCTTTGCCGGTCGACAGACCGAGCTCGCGCAGATCCTTCACCGCGAGATCGCTCGTCACCTCGACGAGGCGGTGGTCGTCCGCGATGTCGATCGCCGACACGTACCCGATCGTCACGCCGCGAAACTTCACCGGCGATCCGGCCTCGAGCCCCTGAACCGACTCGTCGAAGTACGTCTTGTACGAGACGACCTCCTTCTTCAGGCTCCGCGCGCCGAGCACGACGATCGCCACGAGCAAGAGGACGAATCCCGTCACGACGAAGAGCCCGAGCTTCCAATGATTGGTGGGTGTCGACATCACTCGCTCCTCGGAACGCGGTTGAAGAAATCGTGGACGCGCGGGTCCTTGCTCTCGTCGCGCAGCTTGCGAGGATCGCCGTCGGCGATGATCGACTTCGAAGCCTTGTCGAGCATGATGCAGCGGCTCGCGATCTTGAAGATGCTCGCGAGCTCGTGCGTCACGATGACGACGGTCAGACCGAGCACGCGGTTGAGCGTGAGGATCAGATCGTCGAGCTCCGCCGCGCTGACGGGATCGAGACCGGCCGACGGCTCGTCGAGAAAGATGAGCTCCGGCTCGAGCGCCATCGCGCGTGCGATCGCGGCGCGCTTCTTCATGCCGCCGCTGATCTCGCTGGGGAACTTGTCCTCCGCGGCTTCGAGACCGACGAGGCGGAGCTTGGCTTTGACGACGGCGTTCACTGCCTCGTGCGGGAGATCGGTCCACTCGTCGAGCTGAAGTGCGATGTTCTCGCCGACGGTCATCGATCCGAAGAGCGCGCCCGACTGAAACATCACGCCGTACGGCGGCCGGTGCGCGTCGAGGTTCGGCGGGCCCTTTCCCAAGATCGAGATCTCCCCCTTCAGCGGCGGGTCGAGACCGACCAAGTAGCGCAGCATCGTCGACTTCCCGCAGCCGCTGCCTCCCAAGATCGCGAAGACGTCGCCGCGATCGACGCGGAAGCTCGCGTTCTCTTGGAGCGTGACGTCGCCCCACCCCATGCTGAGGCCGGTCACTTCGATCAAGGGTTTTCGGGTGGTCTCGTTCATAGGCCGAAGAAGTGGAAGAACATGGTGAACGCCGCGTCGATGATGATGAGCGAGAACAAGATCGAGACGACCGACGCTGTCGTGCGGCGACCGACACCCTCGGCTCCGCCCGTCGTCGCGAATCCCTGCTGGCAAGAGATGAGCGCGATCGCGATCGCGAAGACGACGCTCTTGAGCACGCCGGAGAGCACGTCCCAACTGTGGAGCGCCTTCCGCGTCTCGCTCAGATACGCGGACAGGGTGAGATCGAGCGACGTCATCCCGACGACCATGCCGCCCACGAGCCCGACGAGATCGCCGATCATCGTGAGCACCGGCAAGACGAGCATGAGCGCGAGGGTGCGCGGCAACACGAGGTAGCGGACGGGGCCGAACCCCATCGTGCGGAGCGCGTCGATCTCCTCGGAGACCTTCATCGATCCGAGCTCGGCGGCGAACGCCGCGCCGCTCCGGCCGCACAAGATGATCGCCGTCATGAGCGGACCGAGCTCGCGCGTGATCGAGAGGCCGACGAGATCGGCGACGTAGATGTTGGCACCGAACTGCTTCAGCTGCATCGCTGCTTGGAACGCCATGACGAAGCCGACGAGGAAGTTGATCAGGATGACGATCGGCACCGCGTTCGCGCCGGCGCGTTCCATCGTCGGCCAGAGCTCCTTCCAGTTGCCGGTCTTCGGCTCGCGCAGGAGGCCGAACGCCGCGAGGACGACGTCGCCGAGGAAGCCGAGCATCTGCTTCAGCTCAGCGAAGAAGTGGATCGTCGCGGTGCCGATCTGCGCGAGCGCGCTCTCGTGCGTGCGCTTCTTCCGTTTCGCCGGGGCGACGTCGCCGCGGTAGAGATGGATCATCTCCTTCACGTTGTCGTGCGCGCCGACGAACTCGGTGACGACGCCGCGCGCCGCGAGATCGCCGCGCAAGTGGACGAGCAGCGCCATCGTCCCGCCGTCGACGGCGTCGACGCCGCTCATGTCGAAATCGATGCGTTCGCCCTTCGTGGCGCCGGCGACGCGGCGCCGAACGTCCGCCCAGATCGCGCTCGCTTCGGCGAACGTGAGGCGACCCTTCAGCGCGACGCGCGAACCGTCATCGCCAGCGACGCGCTCGACGAGCGATTGGCGCTCGCCGTCGTCGCGAGCGCTCGGGTCTTGTTGGACGCTTGAAGGCATCGATGGCAAGAGCGCCGCATTGCGTGGGCCGTGCCACGCGAGAACCCATTGAAACGCAGCGACTCGGGGCTGGTTGTGAGGCGTTCGTGCGCGTTTCACGCATGACTGCCACACACTCGGGTGATCGAGTGTGCGTTCAGGGCGGTGCCGGAGGCGCAGGAGCCTTCGACGGAATCGGCGGCGCCGGGTTCGTCGACGGCGGCGGGACGAACCGCCGAACGATCCAGATCGGGTTCGTGAAACCGAACGGCGAGACCGGCATGAACGGGAGGACGTCGTCCATCTTGCGATCGCCGCGCACGAGGATCATCACCCAGCCGTTGTCGGGGCCGATCGGCACGACGATGTCTTGATCGAAGCGGATCGTCTTCGCGCCGATCTCTTCGGTCGTGCCGAGCACCGGGCCGATCTCCGTCGGGCGCGGCGGCACCGCGAACGTCTGCAGGACGCGCCCGCCGACGACGATCTGAACGGAGCTCACGTCGATCCACGGTGCGGCGCGCACGCGGACGTGACCGCGCACGGGATCGTCTTGCGTCGGATGATCGTCGCCTGGGTGCGCTCCGCCGAGCTCGAGCTCGATGATCGGACCGCTGGTGATCGTGGAGTGCCCCTTCTTGATCGCGGCGACGATCGCGGACTGGCTCACCCCTTCGACGCCCTTGTCCGGCGCGCCGTCGACGAACGCCATCGTCCGCGGATACCCCGCCCAGTGAAACTGGATGCGATGCGCGTCGCTCGAGCCGGTCGCCGCGTGGTGATAGCCGGCGTTGAGGAGCGCGTAATAGTCGCGGAGCACCTCGTCGACGCGCGGGAGCGTCTCGAGGTCGTAGCCGTTGAAGATCTCGATCGTGTCGAAGTCCATGCGACCGCGGATGAATGGCTTCGGTCCCTTCGACTGCAGGCCGATGATGTTGAAGTAGCCGATCCCCTTCGGCAGTCGCGGGTGGTGCACTTGGACGACGCGCTCTTTCCGAAAATCCCCCTCGCGCGATTTGTCGAAGACCATCCCCGGCGGCACGCCGCGAAACGGCGGAACCTTTTGCGTCGTCGGATACGGGAAGACGCCGAAGTGTCCGATGCCGCGGCTGAACGTCGTCACCTCGACGCCGGTCACCGAGAGAAGCTGGTGCGAGAGATCGAGCGTGTCGATCGCGCTCGAGTAATCGCCGACGACGTTGTGCTCGGTCGGCACGGCGAAATCGATCCCCGCCGAGACGAGCGACAGCACGCGATCCTCGACCGACACCGGCGAGTCGAAGCTCGGTCGCGAATGTACGTGCAGATCGCACGCGATCATTCCGGGCGTCGGCACCACGTGACGCGGCGCGAGCTGGATCTCGGCGACGCGCCCCGCGGTGATCTCGACGATCTTCGAGTCGATGCTCCACTCGATCCCCTTGGTCGCGGCGACCCGGTATTTCCCAGACGGAAGCGGCGTGTGCACCGTGCCTTGGTGCGCGTCGATCAGCGGGCCGGCGCCCGACGCGCGGTAGTCGGGGCCGAAGCTCGGATCGACCGAGCCGTCGATCCCGCGGACGAGGAGGCGCGCGGTGAGCGGCTTCTTCGTATCGGGATCGATGATGGTGACGTGGAGCTCGCCGCCCGGCGACACGTCGAGGACGAGATCCTTGTTCGTGCCGGGGACGAACGACGCGAGTGCGCTCGCGCGCGCGGCGTCGATCGCGGCGTACCACTCGACGAGCGTTGCGGGGACGTCGAGCTCGAACTTGTTGTCCTTGCCGGCGGTGGCGCGGAGCTGCGGCGTCCCTTCGGCGTCGCGCCCGAAGACGTGCGCGCGGTCGGTCGTGCCGGCGACCGAGCCGTGAATGCGAACCGTCTGTTGTCCGGTGAGCGCGTAGATCGATTTCCACACCGACATGCCGTTGCCGCCGAGGGTGAAGCGGAGATCGGTCGTGAGCGTGGACTCGGCGGGGAACGCCTGCTGCGGGCTTATGGCGGCGACGCGCATCACGTCGGTCGGCTCGAATGCGTCGTCGATGATCGTGACGACGGTGAGCGCGCCGTGCGACGAGACGATCCCGAGCGGGTGTGGCTCGGCGTCGACGACGACCGCGCCGCCGGTGACGGTCGCGCGGTCGGCGATCTCTCCGACGCCGGAGACGAAGACGATCTGCCCGTCCGCCGAGAGCTCGGCGCGCACGCCGACCGTGTGCTGCTCCGCGACTTGCCCTTTCATTTGCAGCTCGACGACGAGCGCGTCGTTCGGCGCGTCGAGGCGCACTTGGAGCTGCGCTTCGGCGACGTCTTCGCCGATGG
>JBBQXV010000444.1:0-5291 GCA_038209335.1 Polyangiales bacterium
ACGCGGATCGGCCGGATCGATCGCGCGCGCGCGTTCCTCGGCCGCGGCGGCGTCGACGCGATCGCCGCGCGCGCGCAGACGCGACGCCCATTGGAGAAGCGCGCCGACGGCCGCGGTCCGATCGCCCGATGTGAGGCGCGCGTCGACGAAGCGATCCACGTCTTGCGGCGAAGCCGCGTCGTCACGCAAGCGCTGCTCGATCGCGACGAGCTCGCTGTCGGCCGGCGGCGACGCGGTCCATGGCAGCTTCGCGACGGCGCGCGCGATCGTCGGCGCGAGCGCAGGCGGCTTGACCGTCTGCGACGTCGAGGGCGCGCGAAGGGTGGCGACGAATCGATCCGCCCAGTCGACGCCGTCGACCGCCGCACGCGCCGCCTCGGGGTACCGCGCACCGAACGCCAACGCGAGCGCGCCGACGACGTCGGGATAGAGATCGGCGAGCACGGATCCGAGCGGGGCGAGCGCAACGATGACGTCGTGCAGCTCCGGTCCCGTCGGTCGCAGGATGACCGTGCGCGCACGGAGCACGAGCGCGGCGCGTGTCGGCGCATGCATCGCATCGAGCGCGATCGCCTCGTCGACGAGCGAGCGCGCGCGTGCAGGCTGTCCGTCGAGCGCGCGCCGAGAGTGCGGTGCGTCGGTGCCATCGGTCGGAGCGTCGATCGCGATCGACGCCGCTTCGAGGAGCGACGCGGCGCGCCCAGCCGGCGTCGCGATCGCGTCGCGCGCTTTCTTCGCGTGCGCTTCGTGCGCGACCGCGCGAACGTCTTCTCTCGCCGCGCGCGCGGCGATCGCGATCCGCTCGTGCGCCGCCGCGCGAAGCGCCCCCGCGTCGCACTCGGCCGCGGCGAGCTCCGCTTCGTCCCATTCGCCGATCTGCGCGAGCGCGGTCGCGCGTTTCACCGCGTCGTGGATTTTCCCCGCGAGGAAGATTCCTTTCGTCGCCGAGACGAGCGCGACGAGCACGCGATCGCGATGTGCGGCGTCGTGCAAACGCGTGAGGAGCTTCATCGTCTCCTCGGCGTCCGTCGTCGCCATCGGCTCGAGCACCGCCGCGAGCGCCTCTTCGCGCTCGGCCTCGGACGCGTCCTCGGCCTCTGCGAGCGCGCCGACGAGCTCGCCCGCCGCGACGAGCGCTCGGACACGCGCCGCGCCGCGCGGTTGGCCGCTCGCAACGCGACGCGCTTCGCCCACGTCGATCACACGGAGCGCCGTCACCGCCGCGACGACGAGCACGTCGCGCCGCGCGGGATCGGTCTCGGTGAACGCCTCGTGCGTCGCGCGCTCGGCGAGCTCCCAGGCATCCTTCTTTGGCAGCACGTGCGCCGCCGCTGCGAGCGTCTTCACGCGGACGAGCCGCGCCGCCCCCGCGTCGCCGCCGATGAGCGCCGCCGCGAGCCCGAACCGCGCGGCCTTCACGACGTCATCGCCGGACGCGCGCGCCGCTCGCACGAGATCGTCGCGCACCGATTCCGGCTTCGCCGCCGCGGCCTTGATTCGCGGAAAGCGTCCGCTCTCGAGCAGTCCCGGGATTTCCGCTGCGCGCGATGCCGCCTCGAGATGCGCGCTCAGATCCAAGAGCGCGTCCGCGCGCGACGACGCCGCGCCCGCCGCGAGGCGATCCGCGATCGCCGCGTGGAGCGCCGGTTGCCCGACGGGACCGATCACGTCGGCGAGCAGCCACTCGCGAACACGCGCGTCCGCGATCGTCACACGCCCGTCACGCTCGCGAAGCCACGGCGATGCGTCACGCAAGAGCTCTTCGACGGCCGACGGCGCCGACGCGAGGAGGACGCCGAGATCGTCGCGCGTGAGCCCGGAGCGCGACGCCGCGAGTAGGCCGAGCGCGCGCGGGACCTCGACCGCTTTGCCGCGCGCGAGGCGATTGAGCACACGGCCGAACGCGATCTCCGGCGTCGCCGCGAGCGCGTCGTTGGACTGCCCATCCGACGCGAGCAAAATCGCACGCAAGAAGAGCGGGTTGCCGTTGCTCGCGCTGGCGACGATCGCGAGCGCATCGTCGGATCGATTCGGCGCGATCGCGCGCGCCAGCGCGAGCCGCGCGTCGTCCTTCAGCGGCGCGAGCGCGAGCTTCCCTACGCCGGGCATCTTCCCGATCGCGTCGGCGATCGTGCCGGGTCGCGACGACAAGACGAGCAGAACACCGGGAGGCACGACGCCCGGCAACAGCTCCGACGCCGCGCCGTCTTCCGCGCCGCGCAGTCGATCGATTCCATCGAGCACGATGATCGCGCGCTTGCCCGCTTCACCGATCGCGCGGAGCGCGCCTTGGAACGCGGCGATCGCTTCACCGTGCTCCTCGGGCACCGGCGACACGCCGAGCTGCGCGGCGAGAGCGCGCGCGACGAGACGCGGATCGTCGCACCCGAGCTCCGGTCCGACGATGTGAACCGCCGCAGGAACCGGATCGCGCGCCGCGAGCGCCGCGAGCGCCGCGGTCTTTCCGGAGCCCGCCTCGCCGACGACGAGAACGATCCTCCCCTTCCCCGCCGCCGCGGCCGCTTGCACCGCGCGCACGACGTCTTCGCGCCCGACGACACCACGCGCGAGCTCTCCGACGATCGCTCGCATCGCGCGAAACGTTCCGTCGTCGGCCACCGGGAAGGACGTGAGATCGTCGGACACTCGATCGAAGCGTCGCGAAACGGATCGGTGTGGTCAAGCTCCTGATGGACCGTCGATCCATCGCGAATGGATGACAGCGTGCCGACAGTGCCTCGCCGAACCCAGTCTCGACGGAAAAAAGCGCCCAGAACGGATACGGAACGGGTCTTGCTCACATCCTCTTACGGATGGAGGCTGCGATGGTGCACGAAGCCGGGCGAGACGGACGAACCAGGGTTGGATTCGCGTTTTCGACGATCGTCGTGCTCGCGGGTGCGCTCGGCATCGGCTGTGGGAGCGGCGACGATCCGGGCGCTGGGCTCCCCGGCGGGAGCGGCGGCAGCGGTGGCGGCGCGGCCCAACCCGGAGCCGTGCCCAACGCGATCGCACGCACCGGTGCCGCTCGCGGCGGAGGCGCTTCCACCGGAACCACGCGATGGAGCGACCGCGTCGGAGGCGCGCTCGGCGATTTCGCGCACAACGTCGCGGCGGACGCGCATGGCAACGTCTACGTCGCCGGCACCTTCGACGGCACCGCCGAGGTCGCGGGCGTTCCGATGACGAGCGCAGGCATGCTCGACATCTTCGTCGCGAAGTTCACCCCCTCCGGCGAGGCCGCGTGGGTGCGTCACTTCGGCGGCGCCGGCATCGACATGGTGAGCGGCCTGACGATCGACGCGAGCGAACGCGTCTGGTTCACCGGCACGTCGTCGGCGGCGATCAGCCTCGGCGGGCCGACGCTCAACGCGACCGGCGGCGCCGGCATCTTTCTCGGCACGCTCGACGCGTTCGGCAATCATCTCGGCAGCTCGGCGTTCGGCGGCGCGGCGATCGGCACGTCGACGCTCGTGCGCGTCGACGCGGGTGGCAACATCATCCTCGCCGGCACGTACCAGTCGTCGATCACGTTCGGCACGACCGTCCTCCCCGACGCGGCCGGCACCTACGACTGCTTCGTCGTGAAATTCGATCCGCAAGGCGCCGTCCTCTTCGCGCGCGCGCTCGGCGGCACCGGCGTCGACTTGATGCAAGGGCTCGCGCTCGACTCCGCCGGGAACATCCTCATCGCCGGCGGCTTCACCGAGTCGGCCGACTTCGGCACCGGACCGCTCCCGAGCATCGGCGCGTTCGACGTCTTCGTCGCGAAGATCGGGAGCGCCGGCACGACGCTGTACGCATCGCGATTCGGCGGCGTCGAGAGCGATCTCGCGCGCGGCGTCGCGGTCGACGTGCAGGACAACGTGCTCCTCACGGGGACCTTCGGCGCGACCGCGGATTTCGGCGCCGGCCCGACGAAGTCCGCGGGCAACGGCGACGTCTTCGTCACCAAGCGCACCGGATCGCTCACGCACATGTGGACCAAGACGTACGGCGGAACCGGCGAGGATCAGGCGCTGTCCGTCGCGACCGACTCGGCGGGCAACGTCGTGCTCGCGGGATTCTTCGAAGGCTCGGTCCAGATCGGCACGACGCCGTTCGCGAGCGAAGGCCAGCGCGACGCGTTCGTGCTCAAGCTCGATCCCCTCGGGAAGAATCTCTTCAGTAAGCACTTCGGTGCGAAAGAAGACGACGAGGCCGCGTCGATCGCCGTCGACGGGTTCGGTCGCGTCATCGTCGCGGGTTACTTCCGCGCGTCGGTCGACTTCGGCGCCGGTGCGCAGACGAGCGCCGGTGAGAGCGACGTGTTCCTCGCGACGTTCGATCCGTAGAGACTACTTCGCGCAGCGGAAGCCGACGCCGTGGCTGCGCGTCGCGGGATCGTCGCGCCATCGGAACGTCGGACGCACCCACGACGAGAAGCCGCCGTTCCACGCGCCGCCGCGAATGACACGGAACTCGGCCGTGTCCGGTCCCTTGGGATCCGTCTGCTCGTCCTTCGTGTACGGCCCGAAGTAGTCGGCGACCCACTCCCAGACGTTGCCGACCACGTCGTCGACGCCGTAGCGCGACGCGCCCTTGGGGAACGATCCGACCGGCGCCGTCGCCGCCCACCCGTCGTCCGCCGTGAACATCTGTTGAAGGGTGACGCCCGATTTCTTCGCCCACTCTTGGCAGCGCTTGTCGCACGCGTTGAGCAGCGTCGACGTCGGCTCTTCGTCGCCCCACGGATATTTTCTTCCGTCGGGTCCGCGCGCCGAGAACTCCCACTCGGCCTCCGTCGGCAGACGCTTGCCTTGGCCCTTGCAAAACTTGACCGCCTGCTCCCACCCGACGCAGTTGATCGGGTGCTTCGCGCGCGCCTCGGGCTCGCGAAAGTTGCAGAGCGGATCGTACGCGCCGTGCTCTTTCTCCGTCATCGTCGTCGTCTTCAAGTCGTTGACGAGGGACGCGCGGCTGCAGCCGCCCGAGTCGCTGCACGACTTGTATTGCTCGGTCGTGACCTCGAATTTATCGATGCAGAAAGGAGCGAGCGTGACTTGGTGTTGCGGCTTCTCGTTGTCCGCGTCTGCCGAGCCCATGAAGAACTGTCCGCCCGGGATGGCGATCATGTCGGCGGGGCAGCCGGCCTTCGCGGATGCAGACGGCGCGGCGCTCGCCGATGCGGGTGCGCTCGCGATCGACGATGCGCTCGCGGCGCCGCTCGACGATCCGCCGCCGCGAAGCGCGAAGAACGCGCCGCCACCGCCGATCGCGAGGACCGCAACGACACCGACGGCAATGAGCGC
>JBBQXV010000445.1:0-5286 GCA_038209335.1 Polyangiales bacterium
GTCGAATCGAAGAGAGAGAACGCGATCAGGAGCCAGAAGTACGGGACCGCCAGCTGCGCGAGCCGATAGCCGACGCGCGCTGCGATGCCGATGGCGCCGCGCACGGCCGCCGACGACACGACCTCGATCTTCCCGAGGCGAAGCGCGGGGAGCTTGTCGCGATGAGATACGAGCCACGCGCGGAGCTTGTCGTCGAAGTCCCCGAGCCGGCGAAGGAGAAGAAACGCCATCAGCGCAGAGAACACGAGCAGTGAAAACGAGAAGACCGTCGTCGCGATCGCGCTCCGTTTCTTCTCGACCCGCACGACCTCTTGCACGCGCGTCGCGATCGTCGCGCCGTGAATGCGGAGCGTGATCCCCTCGGCCGCCGCGTCCTCTTCGTCGACGGTGACGATCGGCGTCTTGCCGACGAAGACGACCGCGATCGCCCCCTCTTCCTCGACGCGGGCTTCGGCCTCGACGCCCGCCTCGAGCTGCTCCATCACCGTCTCGAGCGCACGGCTCGCCGCACGCGCGCGATCGGCCGCGGACTGTCCTGCGCGCGGGAGTCGGATCGAGAAGACCTCGCGCTCGTGAACGCGCACGACCGCCGGGGCGCTCGACACAGGCGCCCCATGTGAGCTGCTGGGCGCGGTCGAAGGGTGCGAATCGATCGGCGCAGGCGGCGTTTGTGCCGCGGCGATGCTCGGCGCGGTGCTCGGCGGTTCCGGTGGCTCGTCCTGCGCCCACGCCGCGCGGACGAAGAGCATGAAGAGCACGATGACAACGCTGCGGAGGAGCGTCACGCAGAGGAGGGTCGACTGCCGCGGTGTCGCGCGTCAAGCAGTGGGTGCGTAAAGATCGCGGTATGATTCTCGCACACACGTCTCAAACACGAACGGAGTGTGGCGATGTGGATCGAGACAATTTTGTCGAAGGAAGATCTGACGACGCTGGCCATCCAGTTCATGCCGCTCGAGCTCAAGCTGTCCGAACGCGGCGAGCTCGCCGTGAGCGATCCGACCGACATCACGCTCGTCCCGGGCGTCGGGCTCCGCCTCGTCTGCAAGGCCAAGCTTCACTGGCCCGTGCTCGGCATTGTCGTGCCGGTGACGCTCAACTCGCTCACGATCGTCTTGCGTCCCGAGATGGTGCAACGCACGACCGGCGACGCGCTCGTCTTCAAGGTGGAGATCGAGCACGCCGACATCGCGGGCGTACCGACGATGATCGACGACAAGATCACGGCCAAGGTGAACGAAGAGCTCGCGGCGAAGCACGTCGAGCTCTCGTGGGGCTACCCGACGACGCTCAGCCATGTCTTCAAGCTCCCCGCCGCCATCGCGCCGATCGACACGTTCGAGATCGACGTCGCGCGCGGAAAGGTCGTCGTGACCGAGAACGCCGTCACGCTCGCGTTCTCGTTTCACGCCACGGTGACCCGCCTGCGCGAAGCCACGCCGGTCCCGCCGTCGGGGGTCACGCCTCCAGACGCTTGACGATCTCGAGCGCGTTGGTGACGTGCGCGCTCATGCGAATCTTGGAGTCGAAGACGTATTGGATGATGCCGGCGCGATCGATCACGAACGTGACGCGGCCCGGAAGAATGCCGAGCATCGGCTTCACGTCGTACGCCTTGCGCGCGACTCCCGCTTCGTCGCTGAGCAAAGTGAACGGAAGCGAGTGGTGCTCCGCGAACTTCTCGTGCGAGCGGACCGAGTCGGCGCTGACGCCGAGCACTTCGGCGCCCGCCTTGAGGAAGCTCCCGTGGTTGTCGCGAAAATCGCACGCTTCGGCGGTGCAGCCCGGCGTCTCGTCCTTCGGGTAGAAATAGAGGACGACCGTCTTCTTGCCGAGGAAGTCGGCGAGCGAGACGGTCTTGCCGTTGGACGCAGGGAGAGAAAACTCGGGGGCGCGATCGCCGACTTTGAGGGCCATGTTTCGTTCTCGAAGGTTGGTTCAGTGACGTGGGAGAAGGGGTCGGGGGCTCGTCAGATCCCAGCCGTACCCGACGATGATCTTGAAGACGACTCCGTTGCTCGCGGGCGTGAGCCCCTCCCCTACGCCGGCGTTCAGCTCGAACCGATCGATCGCCAGCAAATCGATCACCTCGTAGAGGTAGTGCCGTTGATCCCTCCACGCCAGTGGAGATGCGATCGGACCGAAGTCGGCGAAGTACTCGAAGCCGAATCCGATCTGCTTGTCGATGCGGCGGACGATCTTCGCCGCCGGCTCGAACGTCGGCCCTTCGCGGAAACCTTCGCCGGCCAGCGGCTGACCGACGATCGGATTCAGGGCGAAGAGCCATCGCGACGAGTCCCACGCGACGATCGGACGCACCTCGACGCTCCAGCGATCCTTCTCGTACGACTGTGGGATGAGCGCGACCTCGAGGTTCACGCCGAGGCGCACGTGCGGATGCCAGTCGGGGGGCACCACGTGCTTCGAGCGAAGCTTGACGCCCGCGTAGTCGAAGGTGCCGTCGGCGCGGAGCGCGGTTTGGAAATATCCGCCGACCTCCCACGTGCGCGTCAGCCCGAACGACGGCTCGAGCGTCATGTGCGTCTGATGGTGCGTAGCGAGCTCGGGCGGCGCGCCGAGGCGATCGCCGTCGGCGACGCGGTTCAAGTGAACCTCGAGCCCCGCCTCGCCGGGATCGCTCGCGGTCCCATCGTAGACTTGGATCTCGAACGGATCGATCGCGCGCGCGCGAGACGTGATCGCGACGAAGCCGAGCGACACGGTGATGACGAGGACGAACGCGACCCGACGCACACCGCGTCACTACCAGAATTTCTACTTGGACGTGACCGCAGTCCCCTTCTCTTTCGGCTCGAGCGAGAGATCCGCGACACCGTCTTGGAAGTTCACGCGCGCGATCATCAGCTTCTCTTGGAAACCCACGAGATCGATCGTCGACTTCGACAGACGATCGCTCACCTCGGTCATCTTCTTCTCGAGGCTCTGCATCAGTGGACCCGCGCTCTTCACCGCGCGAAGCGTGACGATCTGAATGTGGAGCTCGTCCATGCGCATCCGGTACTCGCCCATCTGCTCGCGCATCGTCGTGATGCGCTGCTCGAGGTTGCCGATGTCCTGCTGCAGCTTGATGAGCTCCGCGACCTTCGCCTTGAGCGGACCGTGCGCAGCCGCCTCCGACAGATACACGCGCACCATCTCCATGCCGCCCGGCGATCGAATGTCGGCGGTCTTGAAGAGCGGCGTCGCCTCTTCGACGATGACCTCTTGCTTGCCTCCCGCAGGGAGCTCCACCTTGAAGAGATGCGCGCCGCTGATCTTCTCGGCGATCGGCGGCGACTTCGTCAGCGTGTAGCCCGGCGCGACGGTGTGGCGCAGGTAGACGGTCGCCTTCTCCGCGAGTCGATTGTGCAAGACGAGCGTCTGCTTCCGCGTGTGCTGCACCTCGGTCTCGAAGACGCCGCGCTGCACCGTGATGATCCGCGAGATGTCGTCGTGCTCGCCCGCGCCCGCTTCGACGACGATCTGCCGGTCGAGCGCGAACGGCACGAACGCCGTCGAGCGCGCCGGGATCGGCTCGCACAGTCCTTCGCCGATGAAGCGCCCCTCGCCGAAGACCGTGACCGGTCCGCTTTCGAGCGCCGAGTCGGTCGGGTTCTTGATGCGCACGGCGCGAAACGGAAACTGCGTGCTGCCGCGCGCGCTCTCGGGATCGTAGAGGTAGACGACCTCGCCGTCGGTCTTCGAATGGAGGATCGACACCATCGCGGAGCTTCCGCGCGGGACGCTCATCGATTGACCCGATTCGAAATGCGATGTGCCGATCGGATCCGCCGCGGGTGCGTCCGTCTTCGGAGCGGTGCCCGGCGTGCCCGCGGGTCCGGGAGGCGCTTCGACGATTCGCACGCCGCCGGTGTGTCCCGCTTCGACGCCGCGGCCGAGCGCGACGACGCGGTTCGGATCGAGCCCGTTTCGCACGAGCTGCTCGCGCACGCGATTCGCGCGCTGGAGCGACGCCGCGTACCCATCGGCTTCGCCCGGCTGCGCGTAGCCTTCGACGACGACTTGGTTGCCGCCGACTTGCAGGCGTCGCGCGACGCCGCGCACGTCGTCTTTCTTTCCGCCGGCCTGCTGCCCTTGGCCGTGGTTCGCGCCCGGATCCATCGGCTTCGCAGGTGCCGCGGTCGTCGGAGCCGCCGTCGCGCTGGCAGACGCGCCGACGTGCCCGCGTCCCGTGGGTCCGCCGCCAACGCCCTTGGTCACCGGCGCCTTCTGATCGGCGTCGCCCACCGTGGCCTCGTTCGCCGCGATCGAATCATCCGTGAGCTCGGTCACGACCTGCGTCCCTGGCGGCGGCGGCGGACCGCCGTACGTCGCTCCGCCCATCGGCGGCGCCTGCGCGAACATGTCGTTCGACTTCAGCTGTTCCCTCTGCACGAAGCGCACGGCGTGCAAATCGAAGCGAAACGACATCGCCGAGCTCGATCCCACGCCGAGCTTCACGTTCTTCCAATCCTCGCCCGACGTGTTGTCGACGACGGCCCACGCTTCGACGTCGACCTTCCCGCCTGCGCCGAGCACGATGCGGTAGCTCGGCTTCCACGACGGAGCCTCGGTCACATACGACAGCCGCAAGTGGTGCGGGCGCGGACCGCTCAGCGTGATTTTCATCTCGATGAGGCCGGTGGCCGAGCGCGGCGCGTCGGTCGGGTACGCGACCGGCGCCGGCTGCCCGGTGCGCACGTCGGTGATCGTCAGCGACTTGAGAAAATCGTCGACCTTGTCCGCCGGCACCGAGAGTTTCAACGTGTCGTCGTCGACGATCGCGGTCCGCTCGAAATACGCGACCCCGTTGCGGTACACGACGACGCGGCCGAGCGTGGTCGCGTCGGATCGGACGTAGGTGGTCTGTGCGGCGCCGCAGCCGCCGAGCGGCACACATAGGGCGAAAAGGAGGGGCAATGCCGGAAATAGGATCTTGCGCATGAGCCTAAGGACGCGCTCATGAGAGGAACGATCTGCGGATTGGGAGTACGATGTTGGATCGATGGGCGAGCCTGCACTGACCGAGACACGCCTCTCCGCCGGAGCGATCGTCGCCGATCGTTACCGTGTCGAGTCGGTGCTCGGCGAAGGGGGCATGGGCGTCGTCTACCTCGCCGAGCACGTGCACATGCGAAAGCGTGTCGCGCTCAAGGTGTTGCTCGCCGCGTGGTCGAACCTCCCCGAGGTCGTCGCGCGCTTCGAGCGCGAGGCGATCGCCGCGGGGAAGATCGAGCACCCGAACGTGGCGCGCGCGACCGACTTCGGACGGCTCGACGGCGGCTC
>JBBQXV010000446.1:0-5184 GCA_038209335.1 Polyangiales bacterium
GGCGCTTCTCCGGCGGCCCGCGCTGCGGTATGGGGCGGCATGTCGAAGTCGCGCCTCGCCGTCCGTTCCTCGTTCGTCGTCCTCCTCGCGCTCGCGGCGTGCTCGTCGAAGAGCTCGTCGAGCACCGCGCCCGCCACGTGCGACGAGTTCGTCGCCGGCGCGTACGCGGGCGTCGGAGTCCTCGCCGATCCGGAGTCCACACCGCTCGTCGAGTACGCGCTCGCCGCGAACGATCTCACCGTGATCGTCGCCGACCAGAGCAAGAAGCTCGCGGAAGCGTGCAAAGACATCGCGGTCCACGTCGGCATCGACGCGAACGATCCTGCGGCGGCGGGAAAGCAGGGGAAGGACGCCGCCGTGGCGTGGTGCACGCTGGCCGCGAAAGGGATCGACGCCAGCGCGGCCGTGAAAAATAGCCGTCCCATCACGCTCGCCGATCAGCCTGCGATGCTCGTCTGTACGCCGGATGCCTCCGCGAGCAAGACGTGCACGACCGCGTGCAAGGGCGCGACCGATTGCGCCGCCTATTGCACCGTCAGCGCGAAAGCGCGCGCCGCGTGCACGCCGCCCCAGGTCCTCGTCTCCGTGCCGCCGATGATGGGCGGGCTGACGCAGGCGCAGCTCGACGTCGTGCGCGCGCTGTCGATGGATCTTCCGGCGCTGTCGACGTTCGTGACCGTGAAGGCCAACCTTGCGGGCGCGGTCACGGCGGCGCACGATCTCGGTGTGCAGCTCGTGTCGATGAAGGACGCGGCAGGGACGAAGCAGCAGGCGTGCTACGCGAAGATCGCGCTCGCCGCCGACGCCAGTGCCGCGGATCTCGATGCGCTCGCGACCGCGGTCGCCGGCGTCGAGGCATCGGTCACGCGCGCGCCCTGAGCCGCGCATTCGGCGCTCACGCTCGCTCGCCGATCCACTTCTTCCTTCGAAACCACAGCAGGATCGTCACGCCGACGGTCGCCATCAACGCGAGCGCGTACGGGTATCCGTACGTCCACTCGAGCTCCGGCATCGTCTTGAAGTTCATCCCGTAGACGCCCGCGATGAACGTGAGCGGGAGCATCACCGTCGACATCAACGTCAGCGTCTTCATGATCTCGTTCATGCGATTGGCCTGAACGCTCAAGTAGGCGTCGAGCGAGCTCGTCACGAGATCGCGATAGCCGTCGACGAGATCGCCGATGCGAAGGAAGTGATCGTACACGTCGCGAAAGAACGGGAGCGCCTCGCGCGGGATCTCCTCGAACTCGCCGCGCGAGAGGCGAAGCAGGATCTCGCGCTGATGGATCGCCATGCGTCGCAGCTTTTGGAGCGAGCGTTTGAACGCGAGGATTCTCTGCAAGACCACGCGCCCCTTCGGTGTGCCGGCCTTTTCGAGGACGTCGTTCTCGAGCGCCTCGATCGCGGTGTCGAGCTCGTCGATGACCGGCAAGTACCGATCGACGGCGCGATCGAGGAGCGCGTGCACGAGCCAAGCGACGCCCTTCTGAAGGATGCGCGGTGAGCGATCGAGCTCGGTCTGGAGATCCTTCGCGACCCACGCCGTCGAGTCGTGCGTGACGACGAACGTCTGGCCGATGACGATGTCGAGCTCGACCAGATCGAGATCGGCCGAGGTCGTCGCGCCGCGAATGCCGTGAACGAGCACGTAGAGGTACTCGTCGAAGTCGTCGATCTTCGGCGACGCGCAGTCGCCCCAGATGTCCTCGATCGTCAGCGCGTGGACGTGGAAGACGTCGGTGAGCAGCGCCTCGGTTTCCGGCGTGCGGTGCTCGAGCTCGACCCACATCGGTAGCTCCGCGGCGAGCGCCGCACGGACCTGCTCCACGTCGGACGTGGCGCGAATCGCGCCGTTTTCGAGGATGCGTGCTTGCATGTCGAGAGCATAGGCTCCCGCGGAGAAGTTGAGCTGACGGGTCGCGCTCTGCGACGATCGCAGGACGTGAGCGTCCCTCTTACCGATCTGCTCCAAAAGAAGCTCTTCGACATCGGCGGTCGCCCGGTCTCGATCGCGACGATTGGAATCGTCGTGGCGATCATCGTCGGCGCGTTTCTGTTGTCGCGCATCGTCCGCGCGGTGCTGCATCGTGCGCTCGTACGAAGCGGCGTCGCCGAAGGGCGGCGGATGCGCTCGATCGAGCGCCTCATCTACTACGCGATCATCATCGTCGCGACGATCGTCGCGCTCGAGACGGCGGGGATCGATCTCGGCGCGGTCGTCGCCGCGACGGCCGTCTTCGCGGTCGGCATCGGTCTCGCGCTCCAGGGCGTCGCGGTGAACTTCGTCTCGGGGCTCATTCTCCTCGTCGAGCGATCGATCAAGCTCGAGGACATCATCGAGATCGACGGGCAGTTCTGCCGCGTCATGGATCTCGGCATTCGCGCGACGCGCGTGCGCACGCTGTTCGAGGAGGACATCATCCTGCCGAACAGCGTCCTCGTGCAGCAGCCGATCAAGAACCTGACGCTCCACGATTCGCTCGTGCGCATCGCGGTGAGCGTCGGCGTGGCGTACGACGCCGACATCGCGCTCGTTCGCGCGACGCTCGAAGAGATCGCGGCGAAGCACCCCGAGGCGGATCGCGAATACCCGCCAGTCGTGCTCTTGAACGACTTCGGTGCTTCGTCGCTGCTCTACGAAGTGTCGGTGTGGGTCCACGATCCTTGGAAGCACCGCACCCATCGATCGCAGCTGCGAGAGGCGATCCTCCGCGTGTTTCGCGAGAAGAAGATCGTCATCGCGTTCCCGCAGGTCGACGTGCACCTCGACGCGCCGGTCGGCGAAGGGCTCGCGCGGATCGGACGAGCGGCGTAGCTACGGACAGCCGCTCGTGTCGACGATGAAGCGCACGTCGACGAGATCCTTCGATACGTCGCCCGCGCCGCCGAAGTTTCCCGCCTTCCACGGATCGAAGTGCGAGAGCTCGGTGTGCGTCCAGCCGTTCGCGGTCGTGATGAACCCGTCGGTCGTGAGATCGTGGACGAGCGCGTGGCCCGGTTCGCCCGCGTTGACGAAGGCCGGCGCGTCGGGCGCGGCCGAGAGCGCGCATCCGCCGAAGTCGCAGATGAAATTCGCCGAGCAGGTCGCGGTGTCGGCGTACGTGCCGTGCTTGTCCTTCGACGGGTAGACCGCGGGGTACGATTTTCCCGCGCGCATCGCGGTGCTGCATGCGCTCATGCCGCTGCACTGCCCGCACGTCGTGTCGCGCTCGCACGGCGTGTCTTGGTGCGAGATCGCGCGCACGGCGAGGATGCCGCCGGGCGCGGGGCGCGCAGGATCGAAGACGATCGCGAACCCTTCGTCGTCGCCGGCGTGACCGTTCGCGCCGCAGTCGCTGTCGTAGAGGACGTCGTAGAGGACGACGATGCGCGTGGGCTGCTGCGGGTGCGGCATCATCCGAAAGAGGACGCCGTGGGTCTTGCAGCCGTCGCTCGGATGAAGCGAGTAGTAGGGGAAATACGCGGCGGCCCACGCGAGCTCTTGCGCGTCGGCGAGTCCGTCGCGATCGAGATCGGCCGCCGCGTTTGCGTCGCCCGTCGCGTCAACACTCTGCGACGCGTCGTCGGGCGGTGCCGTCGCGCCGTCGTCGCTCGCGCCGCCGTCCGCGGCGTCGACGCCGATCGCGCCGTCGATGTCGCCTGCGTCGACCGCGTTCGTGGACGACGACGACGCGCCGCACCCGAGGCACGCCGCGAGGACGAGGAGCGAAGAGGCACGCCGCATCGTCCAGAGACTGTTGCACGGTGTTTTTGCAACATCTAGGCAAATTCTTTCGGTGGCGTCGTGGGGACGTCGCCGAGACGCTCGCCGGGCCCGAAAAACGCCGCGCCCGCTTCTCCTGTACTCTCGGCAAGGTGCGCCTCCTCTTCGCGTCGTTCCTGATCGCCATCGGAGTCCTCGCGTTCACGGGTCAGGCCCGCGCAGGCTCCGTGCGCGTCGAGACGCGCGCGGGCGCGGTCGTCGGGCGCGGCGTCGACGGCGCCGAGCGGTGGACGATCGACCATCCGGGTCTGCGCGGCGGCGCGAACAACGATCTCCTCGTCCCGGTCGGCCCGGTCACCGTCGGCGCGCGCACGTTCTACGCGGTCGGCGCCGATCTCCTCGAGCTCGACGCCGAGGCCGGTCGCATCCTCGCGCGTCGTCGGCTCCCCGCGCGCATCGACGCGCTCGCGACGTCGGACGACTCCGGCAAGATCCACGTGACGCTCGGCGTCGCGTCGCAATACCCGCCGAACGCGCCGGACGATCGCGTCGAGATCGAGATGGCGATCGACGGAGCGCCGCCGGGTCGCGGCTACTTCATGGGTCACGTGACCGAGCTGTGGTCGGCGTTGCGCGACGCGAGCCGGGTCGTCGGGAGCTACGACTGGGAGAATCGTCCTGCGCCGTCCGCTCAGTTTCGCGACGACGCGATCGCGGCGCTCGAGAAGCAAGAGAAGGTCGATCCGACGAACCCGTTTCTTCCTGCGTTCCGCGGCTACTTCCTCGGGCTCGCGGGGCGCGCGGACGAAGCGGCGCACGCGCGCGCGGCCGCGGCGGATCTTCCGGCGGCGTGCTTCGCCGATCTGCTGCGCGTCTCGACGGTTCTCGAAGAGGATGACGCGCGCGAGGCGGCGCGTCGCGCGTTCGCGCGCGGGCTCGATGGGTTCCGTGCATCCGGCGTGCGCTCGGAGCGCGTCGGCGCGGTGCTCGTGCAGATGGTGCTCCTCCCGCCGCCGCGGCACGCGATGGCGCGGGCGATCGAAGCGGGGGACGCCGCGCGCGTCGACGAGATGGTCGACCGTGCCGCCGCGCTCCTCCCGCGCGCCGAAGCGGCGGACGCGGTGTTCGCCGATTTCGGCGCGTGGCTCCGCACGAAGGGACGCGCCGATCTCGCGGAGAAATGGGAGAAGCGCGCGCGCGTCGCGGCGACGGCTCCGACTCCAGGAATGAACCGCTTCGGCCGCGACGTCGACGCCGTCTTGCCGTACTTCGCGGGCGCCGTCGTCGCGACGATCCTCGCGGCGCTCGTCGCCGGAGCGCGCGCCTCCGAGAAGCGCCGACGCGCGGGTCGAGCGCCGTCCTTCTTCGCATCGCCGCGCGCGCGTGACGTGCTCGGCGTGGTCCTCGCGCTCGCGCTGCAGGGGTACCTCGGCTTCGTCATGGCCGCGCGCGTCTCCGCGATCGGCCTCATGGCCGCCGCG
>JBBQXV010000447.1:0-5183 GCA_038209335.1 Polyangiales bacterium
CGAGCGACATCGTCGTCTCGAACGCCGACTCCGCGTCGACCTACCGGCGCCTCTTGCCCGAGCGGTATCGCCGAACGTGGACCGACCGAAAGCTCGCGTCCGCGCGCTACTCCATGAGCCTATTCGTCTGGTACTTCGGCACCGACTGCAAATACGATGACGTCGCGCACCACACGATCCTCCTCGGGCCGCGCTACAAAGAGCTCCTCACGGACATCTTCGAGCGGCGCGTGCTCGCCGAAGACTTCAGCCTGTACTTGCATCGACCGACCGCGACCGATCCAGCGCTCGCGCCGCCGGGATGCGACGGGTTCTATGTCTTGTCGCCGGTGCCGCATCTCGACGCGGACGTCGACTGGAACGAGAAGTCCGAGCCGTACCGCAAGTCGATCGAGCGCCACCTCGAGCAGACGGTCATGCCCGGGCTCTCGAAGCACGTCGTCACGTCGCGTTGGATGAACCCCATTCACTTCCGGGACGACTTGCTGAGCGAGCGCGGCGCGGCGTTCGGGCTCGAGCCGGTGCTCACGCAGAGCGCGTGGTTCCGGCCGCACAACCGGAGCGAAGAGGTCGATGGTCTCTTCCTCGTCGGCGCGGGGACGCACCCGGGCGCGGGCGTTCCCGGTGTGTTGTCGTCGGCGCGCGTCCTCGACGGGCTGGTGCCCAATGCCGCGTGAGATCGCCCGCGTCGACCTCGACGCATGCAACGCGCTCTTGCGGGCGGGATCGAAATCGTTCGCCGTCGCGTCGCGCCTCCTCCCGGCGCGCGTGCGCGATCCGGCGGCCGCGCTCTATGCGTTCTGTCGCATCGCGGACGACGAGATCGATTCGAGACCCGACGCGACGGAGGCAACCGTCGACGCGCTGCGCGCGCGCCTCGACCGCGCGTACGACGGCACGCCGGACGACTCTCCCGTCGATCGCGCACTATCGATCGTCGTCGAGCGTCATCGAATTCCGAAGGCGTTGCCCGAGGCGCTGCTCGACGGGCTCGCGTGGGACGCACGCGGCCTTCGCTACGAAACCTTGGACGGACTCTACGCATACGCGGCGCGCGTCGCGGCTGCGGTCGGCGCGATGATGACCGTCGTGATGGGCACGCGCGATCCGGAGGTGCTGGCGCGCGCGTGCGATCTCGGCGTCGCGATGCAGCTGACGAACATCGCGCGCGACGTCGGCGAAGACGCGGCGCGCGGGCGCATCTATCTCCCGCTCGCGTGGATGCGCGAGGCCGGCATCGAGCCCGAGGCGCTGCTCGCGCGACCGGCGCACGGTCCGGAGCTCGCGAGCGTCGTCGCGAAGCTCCTCGCGGCGGCGGACGTGCTCTATCGGCGCGCCGACGAAGGGATCGCGCGCCTCCCGAGCGACTGCCGGGTCGCGATTTTCGCCGCGCGATTCATCTACTCGGACATCGGGCGGTACGTCGCGCGCGCAGGGTTCGACTCGGTCTCGCGGCGCGCGTACGTGCCCCTGCTGCGAAAGATGTGGCTCTTGCTGCGGTCGGTATGGGCGCGGCGGATTCGCGTCGAGGCTCGCTCCGAGCCGCCGCTCGAGCCCACGCGGTTCCTCGTGGCCGCGTGCGCGGAGTCGTCGTGAGCGGCGTCGCGCGAGCGCGTGCGCGCGTCCGCGAAGCAGGCGGCGACGAGCTCCTCGAGCGCCTCGATCACCTCGACGCGATCCGGGGCAGCGCGCGGGCGACGCACGATCCGCCGGCGCAACCGAAACGAGAGGACCGCGTCGATGTCGACGTCGTGCTCGCCGGCGGCGGGCTCTGGTCGCTCCTCGCGCCGCTCCTCGCGGCACGCGGGCTGCGCGTCGTCGTTCTCGAGCGCGCGCGCGCCGCGCAGTCGCACCGCGAGTGGAACGCCAGCGGGCCCGAGCTCGAAGCGCTCATCGACTGCGGGCTCTTCGATCGCGAGACGATCGATCGGCTGATCGTCGCGCGCTACGACCACGGGACGTGCCGGTTCGCTGGCGGAGGCGACTACGCGGTGAGCGGCGTGCTCGATCACGCGGTCGACGCGCAGCCGCTCCTCGCCGAGGGGCGCGCGAAAGCCGAGCGCGCAGGCGTCGTCTTCCTCGACGGCCACACCGTCTTGTCGCACGCGTCGAGCCCGGACGGCGTGCGCGTCCGCGCGACGTGCGCGGCGGGCGAGCTGCTGCTGACGGCGCGCGTGCTCGTCGACGCGCGCGGCGCGGCGAGCCCGTTCGCGAGCGCGGACCTCGTGTGCCCGACGGTCGGCGGAGTGATGGAAGGGCTGGCGGAAGGCGACGCGCCCGACGAGATGAACCCGCGCGTCGGCGAGATCCTCGCGACGGTCGACGGCATCGAGGACGGGCGCCAACACGTCTGGGAGGCGTTCCCCGGCCGGCGCGGCGAGACGACGGTGTACCTCTTCTACTACGCGCTCGCGACCGAGAAGGTGAGCCTCGCCGAGCTATACGCGCGCTTCTTCGACACGCTCGGCGGCTACAAGCGCGGCGACGCGCGCCTCGTGCGGCCGACGTTCGGATTCATCCCCGGATGGTCGCGGCTCACGCCCGCGCCGAAGGCCGACGATCCGCACGTCGTCCTCGTCGGTGACGCCGCCGCGCGCCACTCGCCGCTAACGTACTGCGGCTTCGGTGCGACGCTGCGCTCGTTGGCGCGCGCTGCCGAGTCGGTCGAGCGACGCGTCGTCGATGCCCGGAGCGGAGCGACCTGCGTCGTCGACGACGCGCCCATCCACACGCTCACCGGCGCGCTCGCACACATGATGGCGTCGCGCGCGTTCGCCGGCCAAGACCTGAACCTATTGCTCGACGCCGCGTTCAAGACGCTTCACGAGATGGGGAACGATGCGTACGCCGCGCTCCTGCGCGACGAGATGGCGCCCGCGGAGTTCGTCGGATTTCTTCGCACGACCGCGCGCCGACATCCCGCCGTCTGGGGTCAGGTCATGCGCGGGCTCGGTCCGTGGACGGCGGGGCGGTGGGGACTCGGTGTGGCGCGATCGATGTGGCGCGCGCGCGCGTGAGTCGCCGATGACGCGCGAGCTCGATCGGGCCGAAGAACAGACCGTACGGAGGGCCGCCTTCGACGCCGACGTGATGCGTACGGTGCGCGCGTGCGACCTCGCGGAAGTAACGCAAGCGAAGCAGCGCGCGCACCGGAAGCCGCCCGTGCACGAGGCCGTCGTGGACGACGAAGTACGACAAGCCGAAGGCGGTCATCCCGATGCCGACGCCGAACACGATCTCGCGGAGCGCTCCCGGCGCGGCCGCGCATCCGTAGAGGATCGCTGCGATCGCGATCGGCGCGTGGAGCGCGCTGAGCGCGTCGTTGGGCTCGAAGCGTCCGCGGCGCACGACGTGGTGCGAGCGGTGAATCGACCACAGCCACCTGTGCCAGACGCGGCCGTGCAGGAGCGCGGCCCAGAGGTCCATCGCGACGGCGACGACCACGGCGGTCGGAAGCCAGACGACGAACGGTTCTTGGAGCAGGTTCACGACGACCTCCCGAGGGCGAAATGATTGCGGCACGAAAGAGCGAGCTCTTCTCGCGTTTCTTCGCGCGTGACGCCGAGCGTCGCATCACGGGTGCGTTCGAGGCGGTGCGCGTGCGCGGGCTCGAGCACGTGCGTACGGCGCTGCGAGCGGCGCCGACGCTCGTCGTGACCAACCACACTGCGTGGTGGGATCCGCTCGTCGCAATCTTCGTGAGCGTGCGCGTCCTCCGCGCCGACGCCTACGCGATGATGGACGCGAAGAACCTCGAGCTCCTCCCGTTCTTCGGGAAGGTCGGCGCGTTCGGCGTCGACCTCGCCGATCCCGCCGACGGTGCGCGCGCGATTCGATACGCCGCGAAGCTTCTCGCTCGCGAGAACCGCTTGGTGTGGCTCTTCGCGCAGGGACGCGAGGTGCCGGTCACCGTGCGGCCACTCGGCTTCCGCCCCGGGAGCGGCGAGATCGCGCGCGTGGCGCGGGGCTCCATCGTCGTCCCCGGCGCGCTCCGCTACGAGATGGGGAGCACACCGAAGCCGACGCTCTGGATCTCGTTCGGCGAGCCGCTCGATCGCGTGCGGGATCCCGTTGCCGCGCGAGCGCTGCACGAGGGCGCGGTCACAGGCGAGCTCGATCGCATCGAGCGCGCGATCGCTCACGCGGAAGACGATGGCTTCGAATCGCTGCACTCGCAGCGCAAGGAGGTCCTGTTCGCGATCGCACAGAGGGCGCTCGCGTGGATCACGCGGCCCAAGCTCTTGCGCTGACCAGCTCATTTTTGCACCTCGACGATCGCGCCGCTCGGATCGATCCGAAAGGCGGCGCCGCGCCAGCTCACCGTCCGCGCGGAGATTGCGCGAACGAATGCCGCGAGGAGCGTCACGTCCGCGAGCCACGGCGCCAGCGCCAGGCCGGCCAACGGGCGGCCCGAGCTGGAGCGCGCGGCCGCGGCGACGCCCCACCTGACCGCGAACACGGCCACCAGCATCGCGACGCCGCTCCGTGCGTCGATCACGATCATCGCGACGGCGAGGATCACCTGGAGCGGAGAGGCCGCGAAGAGGAGCGGGTATGAGACGAGCAGACGCGGTCGCTGCGCGCGAATGACGGTGATCCAACGCGCGTAGCGATCGACGACCTCGCGCCACGATCGCCCCGAGGCGAGCGACGCCGCCGGAATCGCCGTCGGCTGAACGCGAAGTCCCGCATGGCGCAGCCGACTCGCGAGCTCCATGTCCTCGCCCAGGTAGTCGACGAGCGCGCCGAAGCCTCCGACCTCGGCGAGGGCGCCGCGTCGGATCGCGAAGCATTTGCCGACCATGCCGCGCGGGTCGATCGCGCCGAGCAACGCGAAAGCGTGCAGCGACGCATCGAGGATCGCCTGCGACGCGCGATCGGCGAGCGTGCGTGCGTCGATCTCGATGGGCGGTGCCCATGCGGCGTCGGCGACATCGGCGGCGAGCGGCGCCACGAGCGCGTCGACGGTTTCGCGTGACAAGAGGACATCGCTGTCGGCAACGACGATGGTCGCGCGTGCGTCGGGCTCCGAGGCGAGCGCGCGCGCGAGTTGATCGGCCTTCTTGTTCGGCCCGCGCGCTCCGGTGACGACGACGCGGGCGTCGACGCCTCCCTCCGAGAGCGCGCGCGCGGCGGCGACGGCGACCGGGTTCGCGCTGTCCGACTCGCTCGCGATCAGGAAG
>JBBQXV010000448.1:0-5071 GCA_038209335.1 Polyangiales bacterium
TCAGCGAAGGCATCCGCGCGTGCGAGGCGCGCATCGGTGGCGTCGCGCTGCACGATCCCGAGCTGAACACCGGCGCGCTCTATCTCTTCGACGGCAAGACACGAAAGTTGAAGCGCTTCCCGTTCAAGGAAGATCAGGGGCTCATCGGCTGGGCGATCCGTCACAACGAGGTGCTGCTCTCGAGCGACGCGCACAACGATCCGCGTCGCAGCTCGGACTTGAACGCGCGCATCGGGATCGACTGCGAGACCGCGCTCGTCGTGCCGCTCGAAGGCGAGAACGAGAAGCCGCTGGGGGCAGTTGCACTCTACAACAAACGCGACGCGTGGTTCACCGACGAAGACCGCGGCCTCCTCGAGCTGATCGCGGCGAACGCGTCGACCGCGATTCGACTGCAGCTCGCGCGCGACGCACGCGAACGCGAAGAGCGTCTGACGACGATTGGGCGTCTTTTGTCGGGCGTCATCCACGATCTCAAGACGCCGCTCACCGTCATCAGCGGGTACGTGCAGCTGATGCAGCAGGCCGAGAACAAAGAGACGCGCGACGGGTACGCCGAGCTCGTGCTCAAGCAGTTCGATCACATCGGCGCGATGCAGCGCGAGGTGCTCGAGTTCGCGCGCGGCGAGAAGAGCGTCCTCATTCGCAAAGTGTACGTCCAGAAATTCTTCGCCGACGCGAAGGGCCCGCTCGAGGCCGAGCTGTCGAAGCACAACGTCGAGCTCGAGGTCGACGTTCGCGAGCGCGGCACCGCGCGCTTCGACGAAGGGAAGATGCTCCGCCTCGTGCACAACCTGGCGCGCAACGCGGCCGAGGCGATGGCCGACCACGGAGGCAAGTTCACGATCAAAGTCGCGCGCGACAAGGCGACGCGCGATCTCGTCGTGACCTTCTCGGACACGGGGCCCGGCATCCCGAAGGACATCGAGCATCGACTCTTCCAGTCGTTCGTCACGAGCGGCAAGAAGGGCGGCACCGGCCTCGGCCTCGCCATCGTGAAGAAGATCGCGGAAGAGCACGCCGGAAGCATCACCGTGAAATCGACCGGCAAGGGCGCGACCTTCACGCTGCGCATCCCGCAAACCGACGCCGCGCCTGCTTCGCCGAAGCGCGCCGCAGCGAAGGAGAGGGATTGAACCGGGAGCTCGGGAGCTCTCTCTCTCTTGCCGTGGTAGCCATGGCATTCGCGGCCGACGCGCGCGCGGACGTCGCGATGCCTCCGTGGACCGACCTCGACGAGGTTCCGCTTCCGAGTTGGGCGACGTCGGTCGCGCCGAAGAAGGGCGACATGATCGTCTTCGACGGGCCATCGCGGATCGCAGCGCGACGCGGCCTCACGCAGCACGGCGCGCGACTTCGGCTCTTCGGTGCGAAGCGCGGCGCGGGGTGCGCGGGCAAATGGCTCCTCGTCGGTCCGATCGCGTGGGTCTGCTCGGACTTCGCCGAGTTGAGCGGCGACGAGCCGAGCGCGCCCGGGTTTCCGAGCGGCGCCGACGGCTTGATGTATCCCTATTTTTTCGCGGGTCGCGACGGCGCGAACGCGTACGCGCGCCTCGACAACGCGGGCGAGGCCGCGCCCGATCGCGAGCTCGAAGGGGGATGGGCGGTCGCGATCGTCGATCAGCGTGCGTCGCACGGCGAACGATGGGGCAAGACGACGAAGGGGCAGTGGATCTCGATGCGCGAGATCTTTCCCGCGCGACCATCGCTCTTCCACGGTGACACGATCACGAACGGCGTGATCGATTTCGCGTGGGTGATCCCCGAGCGCGCCAACGTCTTCGGCGCTCCGACCATGGGGAAGCCGAGCGGCGTTCGCGTGCGGCTCGAGCGCGTCGGGTGGCGCGAAGCGAAGACGACGCCGATCGGAGCGATGGTGCGAATCTCCGCCGAAGATGCGAAGTCGCCGGAGTGGATGCTCGCGCGCGATCTCGCGCACCCTGCGATCTCCGCGCCTCCGTCCGACGTCGGTGGCGCCGAGACGACCGAGCGCTGGATCGACGTGCACCTCGCATCGCAGACGCTCGTCGCGTACGAAGGAACGCGCCCCGTCTTCGCGACGCTCGTCTCGTCGGGTCGCGGCGCACCGAAGAGCGGCAGCGAGACGCCCGTCGGCGTTCACCGCGTCTGGGTCAAAATCGCGACCTCGACCATGGACAATGTCGAGCGCGACGACGTCGGCAAGCACTACTCGATGGAAGAAGTCCCGTACGTGCAGTTCTTCGACAAGGCCGTCGCGATCCATGGAGCGTATTGGCACCAAGGATTCGGAAAAGTGCGAAGCCACGGCTGCGTCAACGTCGCGCCGCTCGACGCGCGTTGGCTCTTCGGTTGGACGTCGCCGCGCTTGCCCGCGGGATGGGTCGCCGCGTACCCGACGAAGATCGAGCCGGGGAGCGCGGTTCGAGTGAGGTAGGCTCGGGCGGTGACCTGGAGGGGACGACGATGAAGCTCGGCAAAGACGTGTTTTTGGCGCTCGCGGCGGTCGGTTGGTCGGACGACAAGCTCGAGAAAGACGAAGCGGACGCGATCTGCCACGCGGCGCGCGAGTGCGGCGTCGACGGCGGCGATCTCGACACCGTGAAGGCCGCGACGCAGAAGAAGGTCGAGCTCACCGCGATCAAATCCATGACGCTCGATCCGGAAGAGCGACTCTTCGTCTACGCGATGGCGACGTGGCTCGCGCGCATCGACGGCGTCGTCATGCCCGAAGAAAAAGACGCGCTCGTGAAGCTCGGCGACGTCCTGCGCCTCGCCGACGGCGATCGCACGAAAGCGTCGGCGGCGTCGTTCGCCGTCGGACAGCTCTCCGATGGCGAGCGTCCGTCGCGTTACGATCTCATCGGCCTCGCCGCGAAGCTCGACGGCCCGCTGTCGAAGCGCGACTGAAGACGCGCGCCGCTCCGTCGCGCCGGCTGATGTAACCTGGCCGCGATGGTCTCCGTCCTCTCCGCGGTCCGCGATCTCGGACGCCTGCGCGAAATCTCCAGTGTCCTCGTTCGCCACGGCTTCGGCGAGATCGTCGCGCGCGCTGGTTTCGGCCGCACGAAGAAGAAAGACAAGTCGCCCGACGACGACGCGCACGAGGCACCCGCCGCGGCCGACGCGCTCGTCGAGATCCCGACCGAAGCGCTCGTCAAAGGGGACGAAGAGAAGAGCCGCATCTCGCTTCCCGAGCGCGCGCGCCTCGTCCTCCAAGATCTCGGCCCGTCGTTCATCAAGCTCGGACAGATCGCGTCCACGCGCGGCGATGTTCTTCCGTCGGATCTGATCCTCGAGCTGAAGAAGCTCCAAGACGACGTGCCGCCCGTTCCGTTCGAGCAGATCCGAGAGGTCGTCGAGACGAGCCTGGGCGCGACGCTCGAAGAGCTCTACGTCAGCTTCGATCCGAAGCCGCTTGCGACCGCGTCGATCGGCCAAGTCCATCGCGCCGTCCTCGCGACGCCGGAAGGCCATCAGCAAGTCGTCGTGAAGGTGCAGCGCCCCGGCGTCGGCCAGACCGTCGTCCGCGATCTCGAGCTCCTCCACATGATGGCCGCCGCGATCGAGCGCGCGCTCCCCGAGACGAAGGTCTACTCGCCGGTCGGCCTCGTGCAGCAGTTCGACAAGTCGATCACCACCGAGCTCAACTTCATGAGCGAGGCCGACAACACCGAGCGCTTCATCCAAAACTTCGCCGGGCACCCGACCGCGCGCTTCCCCAGGGCGTACAAGCAAGCGAGCTCGCGCCAAGTGCTCACGCTCGAGTTCTTCGACGGCAAGAAGCTCGATCGCGCGGTGGCCGACGGCGCGAGCGGACCTTCGATCGCAAAATCGTCCGTCGGGATCATCATCAAGATGATCTTCGAGGACGGCTTTTTTCACGCCGATCCGCACCCGGGCAACATCATCATCATGGGGACGAACGAAGCGCCGATCGTCGGCCTCATCGACGTCGGCATGGTGGGTCGATTGAGCCCCGAGCTCCGCGATCGCACCGTCGACTTGATGGTCGCCGCCGTTCGCAAAGACAGCTACGGCGTCGCCGACGCGCTCTACCAAATCGGACGACCGACGAAGAAAGTCGACATGCGCGAGTACCGCGCCGAGGTCGCCGTCCTCGCCGAAAAATATCTCGGCAAGCCCATCAAGGAGATCGAGCTCTCCGCGATGATCCGCGATCTCGCGAACGGCGCGATGAAGTACGGCATCGAGATCCCGACCGACTTCATGCTCGTCGGTAAGGCGCTGATGACCGTCGAGGGGATCGGCAAAGAGATCTACCCCGACCTCGACGTCTTCGGCGAAGCGAGCCCGTACTTCTTCGACCTGATGAAGAAGCGCTACTCGCCGCAGCGTCTCGGCAACGAGCTGTGGCGCGGCGTCGAGCAGATGTCGCGCGTCGGCTACGACATGCCGATGCAGGCGCGCGAGGTCCTCGAGGATCTCCGCCTCGGTCGCATGCAGATCAGGACCGAGGATCCGGGACTGCCCGCAGCGGCGGACCGCCTCGGGCGAAGGCTCTTCTCGGGTGTGGTGGTGGCGACGTTGGTGGGGAGCGGCGCGTATCTACTGCGCGCGCCGGATCAGCAGACGACGGGCGTCGTCATGCTCGTGCTCGCGGTCTTCGTATGGCTCGTCCACGCGCTGCGCGACTTGGTGCGCTCCGCGAAGAAGAAATGACCGACTACTTCGACGCGAAGCCCTGCAAGAAGAACGCGATGACGAAGCTGAGGAGCACGAGCGACTCGATGAGCGCGAGGCCGAGAATCATCGGGGTCTGAATGCGCGGGGCCGCGCCGGGGTTGCGGGCAATGCCGTCGAGCGCCGTCGCGGTCGCGCGGCCCTGGGCGGTGGTGCCACCGAGCACGGCGGCGCCGATCGCGATGCCCGCGGCCATCGCGGCCCAGGACTTCACGTCGTTCGCGTTCGTCGGTCCCTTTTCCGCCATCGTCTCTTGCGCAAAGGCGAGCGACGTCGTGGCGAGGGTGGCGAGGGCAGCGCCCGTGGTCACGAACGTCTTCTTCAGCGACATCTCAGTCTCCTTTCGACTCTCCTCGACATCTTTGGTCGAGGAGAAAAACTAGGTCAA
>JBBQXV010000449.1:0-5071 GCA_038209335.1 Polyangiales bacterium
GGCCAAGATCCGCAAATCGAAAAACTCTGAAGCGTTCGTCGTGTCGTTCGCGTTCCACGCGTCGCTTGCCGCGATCGCGTGCGCGGCGTTCGTCGCGTGCACCGACACACCGCCGGTCGTGCCGACGGTCGCGGATCTTCCGGACGCGTCGCGGCGACCCGACGGCGTGATGATCGATCCGCCCGCGGCGATGCCGACCACGGCCGTTCGTGCCAGCGCGCGCGGTGGCGTCGTCGCGCTGCGCGAGCCGCCCGGCTCCGAAGCGGTGCGCGAGGTCGTGATGGCGCTCGTGCACGCGTTCGAGCGCGAAGATCTCTCGGCGCTCGACGCGCTCTTGACGATCGACGCGACCGGCATCGAGGGGCGCGGGTCGCGCTCGGTTCTCCTCGGTCAGTGGCGCGGTCGCATGCAACAGCTCGAGTACGGCCGCCTCGCGGGGATGGAGATCGTGCGCCCCGAAAAGATTCAGCGCTTCGAGTACGACGAGCTCGGCGGCCAGGACGAGCTCGCGCGCCCCGCCGAGATGAAACCGGGCGACGTCTTCGCGCGCGTCCCGGTCGAGATCCCGCGCATCGGCCCGGACAAGTTCTTCGGAGAGACGATCCTGCTCGTTTTACGGCGTGTCGAGGGCCGCTTCAAGATCGCGGCGTACGGCGAAGCCGACGGACGGTGACTCGCTCGGCTCAGTCGCGGTACTCCTCGACGCTAATCGCATACCGCTTCATCCAGCGATGCACCTGCATCCGCTCTTTGCCGAGCTCGCGTCCCACCGCCGCGACGTTCCCGCGGTAGCGCAACAACAGCTCGCGCAGCTCGCCCTCCGTGGGCGGCGGTCTCCGGTTCGACGACACCGGCATCGGTCCCGACGATCCCGGCGATCCGGGCGATCCCGACGACACCGGCGGCGGAAGCAAGCTCGGCCCGTCGACGCGCGGGCGCACGCCGTACGTCTTCATCAGATCGCCGATGGCGTCGGGGAGCTGCGGCGTGTCGAGGACATCGCGCTCGGCGAGCGCGACCGCGCGCTTGATGCAGCTCTCGAGCTCGCGCACGTTGAACGGCCAGTCGTGATGAAGCAGCGCGACGAAGAACGAAAAGCTGAAGCCGAGGTTGGGCTTGCCGTAGCGCGCCGTGAACAGGCGCGCGAGCTGGTAGATGTCTTCTTTGCGCTCGCGCAGTGGTGGGAGCTTCACCGCGTGCTCGTTCAAGCGCGCGAAGAGATCGCCGCGGAACTTCTGCTCGCGGACGTACGTGAAGAGATCGCGGTGCGTCGCGCAGACGACGCGGATGTTGACGTGCTCGGGCGTGGTGGCGCCGAGAGGGAAGACCTCGCGCGATTGCAAAACGCGAAGGAGCTTTGCTTGCGCGTCGAGCGGCATGTCGCCGATCTCGTCGAGGAAGAGCGTGCCGCCGTCGGCCATCTTGATGAGCCCAGGCTTGTCGCGATCCGCGCCGGAGAACGCGCCGCGCCGATAACCGAAGAGCTCGCTCTCGAGGAGGTTGTGCGGGATCGCGGCGCAGTTGATCGCTTGAAACGATCCGCGACGCCCCGACGCGCGGTGCAGCTCGCGCGCGGCGACCTCTTTGCCGGTGCCGGTCTCGCCGAGGATCACGGCGGAGAGCTCGGTCGACGCGATCCGCTCGAGGTCGGCGGCGATCGTGTCCATCTGGCATCCGCCGACGAGCTCGCGGATGATCCGCGCGCGACGCCCGCCCGCGGTCACGCCATCGAGTCGGTACGGCACGTACCGCTCGGAGCCCCCTTCGACGAACTTGAAGATCGCGTCGCCGACGCGGATCTCGTGAAGGTGCTCGAGCTCGATCTCGCCATTGACGAACGTGCCGTCGACCATCGTGCCGTTGCGGCTCCCGAGATCGGTGAGGATCCAGCGCGTGCCGCGGTACGAGATCCGCGCGTGCTGTCGGCTGACGGCTTGCTCGGGCACGCAGACCGGATTGCTCGCGTCGCGCCCGATGATGAGCGCGGGCGCGTCGAAGACGTACGCCGCCTGGAACTGCTCCAGGTTCGGCGCATAGAGGAGCACCAACCCGGGTTTGGTCGTCCCCTCCGGGCTGCCGCTCGGCCCTGCGGCCGGCTCGCTCTCCGCCCCGCCGTACGACGACGAGGTCCCCGTCCGGTGCTTGGTCATCCGCGCCCATCGTACCACTCACGAGCGGCGCGTCTTACGCCAAGAAGAACGGAGCCCTTCCTATCGATTCGATCTTCCCGTCACCGTCGACTGCGATTGCGCCCGCGGTTGGAATGCCGACGAAACGCACGTCGTCACCTCGTTGTTTCACGAGGCGCGCGACCACGCGGAGCTCGGCCCAATCGTCGGCCTCGTCGTGCGCGTCGAGGACGAGGCGGGGCGCGATCGCGGCGCACGGGACGAGCTTCGCGCCTTGGTGCTCGTCGTCCGCGCCGTCGTTCTCGTCCTCCGGCCACGACGCCCACCACGCGCCGAGGATGATGGATCCCGCGCTCGCCCCGACGATCGCCGCGCCGCGCGTGATCGCGGTGCGAAGCCACCCGTCCGCGCCGCACCCGCGAACGAGGTTTGCGCCGAGCACAGGATCGCCGCCCGACACGAAGACGACGTCGGCGTCGTCGATCGCGCGACGCGCGTCGTCGGCCGTCGCGTGCGCGTCCTCGCCGGGGAGGACGACGCGGCGAACGTCGGCATCCGGGAACATGTCGGCGACGGACCGCTGCATGAACGCGAGGCCGTCGGGGTGCCCGGCGATCGGCGCGTAGAGCGCTGCGACGCGAGGCCGCGCGCTGCGAGACGCCGCGAGCGCGCGCGCTCCCACCTTGCGGAGAAGCGCGTCGTCGGGCCCGCCGACCAACAGGATGTTCGCGTTCAGCGTCACGCCGGATAGCGCGCCGGATCGACGCCGAGTCGCGCGCAGATCGCCGCGAGGACCTCGTCGGTGCGTCGCGCGTTCTCTTCGAGCGTGCCGATCGTCTCGATGACGAAATCGGCGACGCGCGTCTTGTCGATCCCCGGCATCTGCGATCGGATGCGCGCGATCGCGTCCTCGCGCGACGCGGCGTCACGCGTGCTGAGGCGCGCCATCTGCACCTCGACCGGCGCCACCACGACGACGAGCGGCCGAAACGCGTCGGCCATCCCGTTCTCGACGATGAGCGCGGCTTCGTAGCAGACGAGCGGCTCGCCGCGCACGCCGTGCTCCGCCGCGCGCTCCATCCCGAGCGCGCCGATGAGCGGGTGCGTGATCGCGTTGAGCCGGCGTCGCGCCACCGGATCCGCGAACACGATCGCCGCGAGCGCCTTGCGATCGAGCGCGCCATCGGCGCCGAGGATCCCGTCGCCGAACTCCGCCACCACCGCGCGCAGCCCCGCGGTCCCCGGCGCGACCACCTCGCGCGCCAGCAGATCCGCGTCGACCACCGGCACGCCGCGCTTTCGAAGTCGCGTCGCGACGGTGCTCTTGCCGGACGCGATACCCCCCGTCAGTCCGAACACGTGCATGCGCTGCACACGAAGCCACGATCCGCGCGAAGGATCAAGAGATCGGCGCGCGGACCGTCGGCAGTCTCGCCGCCCTCAGTGCTTGCACCACTGCGCGGGCAACGTCGGCTGCGATCCGTTCGGTACTCCCTGCAGCGCCGTGTGATCGACGAACATGTGGTTCGTGTAGTTCCACACCGGCGTCGACGCGTTCGTCTTCGAGTCGACGCAAAGCGACAGCGAGCCGTCTCGTCCCGGGTCCGCGTTGTGCGACGGGATCGTCGCGACGTCGCACGACGTGAGCTGCCCGCCCGTCACGTGCGCCACGATCGTCCCGACGGTCCACTCGTCGCCGGTCGTGTCGTTGCCCGCGGTCTTGAGCACCGGGAAGTTCGTCCCGCCGACCGGATCGTACCCGACCGAGATGACGCGCTTGCCGTTGCAGTAGAGATTCACGTGGCTCTTCGCGTTCGAAGATCCCATCCCATTGCCGTAGTGATTGACGCCGACGACGAACGCATCGCCGTCGTTCGGGTTGTCGACGTTGATGTTCTCGGGTCCGCAGAAGCTACCGTCCGTCGGATCGTCGATCGCTTGCGAGCAGCTGATGTTGTCCTTGTCGAGGCGAGGATTCGTGCACGCGGCGCCGCCCGTGCGCTTCGACGACCAACCGATGCACGACGACTGCGCGGAGTCGGCGTAGCCCCATCCGGGCGCGCCGAAGTCACGGCAGCCCGACACGCTCGAGTACCAGCAGTCCTGGTACTTGCCGCCCGTGCCGGTGCACGTCGTCTCCCAGCCGCGGTTCGCGCAGCCCGACACGCCTTGCAGGCGCGCCATGTGCAAATCGATGTCGTTGCCGCCGCCGTTCTGCCCGCCGGTCGTGTCCCAGCACAGCTCGGCGCGGATGCCGGGCGCGCGCACTTGAACCTTCTGCGTGCAGACGTAGTGCTTGCCCTGCAGATCGAACTCGCCTTGCACGATGTAGTCGCCGCTGAGCCCGAACGCCGGATAGACCTGACCGCCCGCGACGCCGTTGCCGTAGTTCACCGCTTGCACCGAGATGAGCTTCTCGGCCGGCACCGAGACGTACCGCGCCGGGTTCGCGTTCGGATCGAACTTGACCGGCGTGCGCACCCCTTTGCGCGCGTTCGCCGTCGTCGACACGGTGTTGTTGTAGATCGAGTACGTCGGGTGCGGCAGGACGTTGTCGCAGTCGCCGCCGATGACGGTCCACGTCCAGTTCGTCGTTTGCGCGCGTCCGCCGGGGCTCACCCAGAGCGAACCGTCGATGATCTGAATCGCCGCGGGGTTGGGGTACGGCGCTTCGGTGATCGGCGCGGTCGGGCAGGTGACGTCGGCCGTCATGCACATGCAGTCTTGGAGATCGCTGTTCTGATCGACGCCGTCGCAGTTGAAGTCGCCCGGCGCGCAGATGTCGTGCGCGTAGGGCGGCTGCGCGCCGCGGCACGTGCCCGACCACTTCGGGAACTCGGTGCCCGCGCAGTCGAGCGAGCCCTTCGAGTTCTGCGTGCACCATCCGACAGGCACGTGCGTGCCGGGATCCGCCTGCGTCGACGGCGTGAGGTAGCAGTCTT
>JBBQXV010000450.1:0-5009 GCA_038209335.1 Polyangiales bacterium
GATCGCATCGGCTCGATCACCCGGCAAGAGCGCCGTGTAGTCGTACCCCTCGGTCCGCTGCGGAACGAGCGCGTTGTAGACGTAAAAAACGTGATCGCGATCCGCGTACACGGTGTTGAACATCGGGATCGCCTGCACCGACATGGCGCGCTTCCACTCGCCGAGATCGCGCGCCTTGTTCATCCGGAACCACTGCTCGGCCGCGCGCACCGCGCGTCCCATGCCGGCCCACCTGACGGCGTGCGCGCCCGTGTCGCTCTTCATGACCGGACCGTGCACGCTCTTGTAGACCGCCTTGTGAATCGCGAGCGTGAAGAAGCCGGTGTCGATCTCGAGGCGCGCCGTCGTCTCTTCGAGCGCGCGCCAATCGCCCTCGAAGCGGTACTCGTTCGCGTTCCCCGGGTTCAGCTCGAGATCGTACGCGTCGACGAGATCCGGCGCGTTCACCGTGTGCGCCCACCCGAGGCGATCGTTGTGACCGTGCAAGATGACGGGCGCGCCGGGGAACGTGCCGCCCGTCATGTTCCAACCTTCCTCCGAGTGCACGTGCGCTTCGTACCAAGCGACCGGCCCCTCCCACGGTTGGTGCGAGTTGACGTTGAGGCGCGCGATGTCGTCCGTCGATCGCGCGCGCGACACGGCGTGGGCGTTCGATCCGGGAAACTGGCGCGACTCAATGGCGCGCGAGGCGACGACGTCACCGACGCGGAGCTTCTTGCCGTCGAGCGCGGCGAGCGTCGACGGCAGATCGACCATGATCGGGATCTTGTGCGCGAACCCCGCGGCGATGTCGCGTCCGGTGTACGGCCCGAGGCGTCCGTCGGCCTCGTCCGGATGCAGGTAAGCGTAGAGGTTCAGCCCGCGCGCGTAGCCTTCGAGCACCGCGCGCACGTCGTCGGCGAGCGTCGGGTAGACCGCGTCGACCTCTTCGTCGACGCGCACGAGGCGCGCGTAGTAGTCGTTCACGATCGCCGTCTTCGACAAGAAGAGGAGCCCGAGCCGACCGCGCGACGCCGCGAGCACCGCTTGGATCGTCGGCCAATCGTCCTCCGCGTGCGCGTACGCCAGGCCGAACGCTGCGTCGGCGTCGCTCTCGCCGAAGACGTGCGGCACACCCCACGTGTCGCGCAGGATCCGTACACGCTTCGCCTGATCGAACGTCGCGGCGTCGGGTCGCGGTGGCTTCGGCATCGTCCACTTGCGGACGCGGTTCCACGTGACGAGCGCGATCGCGACGAGGACCGCGACGCGGAGCCATCGCTTCCGAAGGAGCTGTCGCATGCGCGCACGAGAGTATGCTTCGCGCCGATGGGAAAGTCGCCGCTCGCGCGGATCCACGCCGAGCTTTCCGAGATCGCCGATCCGTCGCGCGCCCCCGCGATGCAGGCGTACATGAAGTCGAAGATGCCGTACCTCGGCGTCGGCGCGGTCCCGTTTCGCGCCGCGTGCAAGCGCGTGCTCCCTAGCATCGCGCTCCCCGACGCCGAGACGTGGCGCGACGTCGTGCTCGTGGTGTGGCGCGGTGCGCGCTTTCGCGAGGAGCGCTACGCGGCCATCGCGATCTGCTCCGATCGCCGCGCGCGATCGTTTCAAACGATCACCGCGCTCCCGATGTACGAAGAGATGATCGTGACCGGCGCGTGGTGGGACTACGTCGACGGGCTCGCGACCCACCCGATCGGCGATCTTCTGCGCGCGTTCCCCGGGCCGATGAAGAAGAAGATGCTCGCGTGGAGCCGCTGCGACGACATGTGGAAGCGGCGCACGTCGATCCTCTGCCAAAATCGTTTCAAGCGAGATACTGATCTCGATTTCTTGTACTCGTGCATCGAGCCTTCGCTCTCGTCGAAGGAGTTCTTCCTCCGCAAAGCGATCGGCTGGGCGCTCCGCGAATACGCCTGGACCGATCCGCGCGAGATCACGCGCTACGTCCGCGCGCACGACGCCGAGCTGAGCGGGCTCAGCAAGCGCGAGGCGCTGAAGAACGCCTGACCACTTCGCGTTCGCGCGCGCTCACGCGCTCATCGCAGCGGCGGGCGCAGCTTCGCGCTCAGCGACGTCTTCCAGCGCTCGTACTCCGCGGAGCGTGCCAGCGGGAGCAGATCGAGCACGTCGCGGCAGCTTCCGTCGATCTCTTCGATGCGTTGGAGCGCGAGGAACTGCGCCTCGTCGTTCGTCGTCGTCAACGCCGCGGCCCGGTAGCGAATGCGCGCGTTGTCGGTTCGTCCGTGCCCCGCGTCGTCGTCGCCGCACGCGACGAGCTCGGCCCAGCTGAGATCGCGCGGCGATCGTTTGCACGCCGTCGCCACGCGACGCGCCGCCGCTCGCAACGCGACGTGCAGATCGTTCTCGACGAGCGTCTTCGCGGCCGCCTTGTCCGCCGCTTCGAGCGATCCGGCGCTCGACTTCCCCGACTCGCCTTTGCACATGTACCAAGCGTCCATGTTCGTCGCGTCGAGCTTGTACGCGCGGCATGCAGCGGCGAGCGCGGCCGCACGGTCGCCGGCGTAGACGCGAACGTGCGCGAGCGACATCCAGGCATCGGCCGCGTCGGGAAACGCTTCGGTGGCCTTCGTCGCGTCCGCCGTTCCGCGCGCGATGAGAAGCGCGATCGACTCGCGCGTCTCGAGCATCTGCAGCAGCTCCGGATCTTCGCGGAACGCCCACGCGATGACCTCGGCGCGCGTGCGTGCAGCGGCGGGAGATGGATCCGCGAGGAGCTCGTTCCAATGCGCCTTGAAGTTGGAGCGGATGCCCGCGACGAGCGATGGCGTGGTCGGCGGCGCCGCCGAGTACGTCGTCGCTTCGCAAGCGGCGGTGAAGAGCGTGGCAAAGAGGACGAGCGCGGCAAGCCGCGCGCTGGACGTCGCGCGCATACGTCGTGTTGTGCAAACCGAGGACCACGCGTGTTTCCGCGCCGAATTGTGTGCGTGCTGCGCCTACGCGGGACGTCGCGCCGCATCCGCGGAGCGCGCGTGCCCCGCGCGCGGGTCGTCGAATCGACGTTCCGCTCCTTGAGGAATAGACTGCGGGCGTGCGCACCCGCCAAGCGTCGCAGACTGCGATCCTCACCGCGATCCTCGCTGCGTTCTTCGGCGCTGCCGTCGCGAGCTGCGGCCCGAGCTTCCAGATCATCTACGAAGGCGACGTGCGCTTCGAGCATTGCTACGCCGTCGACGAGAGCGCGACGACGGCGATGAAGGACAAGGCGGCCTGCTGGCGCGACTGGATGAAGAACTACACCTACGGCCAGACGCGCGACCGGATCGAGTACGCAGCTGCGCGCCAATACGCGCTCACCGTCGCGCCGATGAACCCGAGCGACGAAGCGCTGATGGAAGCCGCGCCGGGCGGAGGCGTCCGCAAGAACGTCATCAGCGCGCCGATGCCGAGCAGCGCCAACGCGCCGCCCCCCGCGACGATGCAAGAGGTCGACGCCGGCGCAACCGCCGACGCCGCCGCGAAGAACGTCGGCGCCGTGCAAGCGCGCGCACCCGGCGCCGTCTGCATGGACGCCTGCGCAAAAGATTGGCTCACATGCAAAGACGCATGCACCGGCAAGGCGTGCGATCTCTGCGACTCGGGCCATCGAACGTGCGCGCGCGTCTGCTACGGCGACAAGCCCGCGCTCCCGCTGCCGCCGCGCGCTGTCCCGAAGAAGGCGACGCCGTAGCGCGAGCGTCGCCTCGTTGGCGTTACGTGTCTTCGTCGGATCGCGCCGCCGTCGGCAGCGAGCGCTCGGTCGTCGGAAGCGTGCGCTCGGTCTTCGGCGCGGCGCGGAGCTTCTTGTAGCCTTCCATCGAGTCGCGGATGACTTTGTTCGCCTCGAACGGGCCGTCGAAGTCGTCGACCTTCACGCGTTTATTTTCGAGCGTCTTGTAGTCCTCGAAGAAGCGCTTCAGCTCGACGAGGAAATGCTTCGGGAGCTCGCGGATGTGGCTGTAGTCGCGCACCGCGGGATCGTCGAGGTGAACGGCGATGATCTTGTCGTCCATCCCTTTGTCGTCGCGCATCTCCATCATTCCGATCGCGCGCGCGTTCATGATGCACATCGGGACGACGCTCTCTTGGCCGAGGACGAGCACGTCGAGCGCGTCGCCGTCGTCGCAGTACGTCTGCGGGATGAAGCCGTAGTTCGCCGGGTAGTGCACGGCGCTGAAGAGGACCCGATCGACTTTGAGGAGACCGGTCTCCTTGTCGAGCTCGTACTTCACCTTCGATCCCTTGGGGATCTCGATGAACGCGGGGAAGCCTTCTTCGATCGGTTCCGAGAGCTTGATGTCGTGCCAGGGATGGGCCATCGGTCACTCCGTTCCTGCGTCGGCGGGGGCATCTTGAGCTGCATCGGCGGCGGCGTCGAGTGGGGCGGAAGCGTCTGCCGCGTTCGCTGCGAACGTCACGACGACGCGCGCGAAATAATCTTGGCAGGTGTTGTTGCGAATGTTGATCCCCGCGCTGCCGACCCACTGGAGCTCGGCGACGTTGCCGGTCGCGATCGCGAAGATGTCGTTCGTGTCGTACGGCGCCTCGGCGTTGCTGATGTAGACGTCGATCTGCTCGACCGGGCGCGGCGCCGCGTTTCGAAATTCGACGAAGAGGGTCTGTTGATGTTGGTACGGAACCCACGGACCTTCGACCGTGCCCGACTCCCAGATGTTCGGATCGTGCGTGAAGCCGGCGTTGGGGAATTTCTTTTCGGGCGCCGTTCCGCCGGGCACGTTTACCTGATCGACGGGATCGCATTTGTGCGTCGTGCATCCCGGCGCGATCATCAACGTCGCTGCGCTCGCCGCCGCGATCGCGACGGCCACGACGATCGCGATCCCCCGCCGTTCACCCACCGAGCAGCTCCGCCGCATGAAGCGCGTGGTACGTCAGGACCACGTCCGCGCCCGCGCGCCGAATCGACACCAGCTGCTCGGTCATCGCGCGCTCGAAGTCGAGCAGCCCCGCGTCGGCCGCCGCGCGCACCATCGCGTACTCACCCGACACCTGGTACGCGAACAGCG
>JBBQXV010000451.1:0-4977 GCA_038209335.1 Polyangiales bacterium
CCCATCCCCATCGGAACGCGCACGGTGTACGTCGCCGCATCGCCGTCGCCCACCGGCGGCGTTCGCGACGCGCGCAGCTCGGGGTTCAACCCTTCGACGTCCTTCGTCGTGCAACCTGCCGCCGCGGCCACGGCCGACAGCGCGGTCCCCGGCGCGACGTGCACTTCGTCGCCTTCCACCGCGGCGTCGACCGCAATGTCCGCGAACCCGAACGCGGCGAGGTTGCGCGCGACGATCGCGACCGCGAGGATCTTCGGAACGTAGAGCGTCGTCTCCCATGGGAGCGAGCCCTCGGCCTGCGAGAGCGCCCAGAAGTCGTTCGTGTTGTAACGCCTCACGACCCCCTGCACGCCGCCGTACCCCATGTTGTACGCGGCGAGCGCGAGCTCCCAGCTCCCGAAGCGTCGATGCAAGTCGGTGAAGAACTCGGCGGCCGCGTCGGTCGCCGCGTGCACGCTCATGCGCATGTCGACCCAGCGATCTTGCGGAAGCCCGTAAATCTTGCCGCTCTCCGGCATGAACTGCCAGAGCCCGACGGCGCCCGCAGGCGAGCGAATCGTCGCGTCGAATCCGCTCTCGACGAGCGCGACCCAGACGAGATCCTCGGGCAGCCCCTTCTTCTTCAGCGTGCGGCGGACCATCTCCCGGTAGCGACCCGAACGCTTGTAGAAGTGCGCGAACGTCGAGCGACCGCGCGGATCGTCTTTGAAGAACTCGAGGTAGCGGACGACGCGCGCGTCCCAGCGCACCGGGAGATCCGGAAGCGCCAACGTCTTGAGCCACGCGAGATCTTTTCCTGCGTCGCTCTGCGGAGGCGCGCTCTTCACCGGCTCGGGCGGAAGTCCGGACGCGTGCACGGTCGGTCGATCGTTCGGCGCGGACTGCGGTGACGGGAGCTCGCTCGGCCACGACCCCGTCACGCCCGCAGGCATCGCCGGCGGAAAGAGCTCGCGCTCCGCGTCGCGAAGCGCGCGAAGCTCCGGCGTATCGGCGCCGAGCGCGATGTCGTCGCTCGTCGGCCCGCCCGCGATCACGCGACGCGCGCCCGGCTCGCCGTTGCGCGGAGGCTTCGCGGGGGGCTTCGCGGCCGAGCCCGCGGGCTTCGCGGCCGGCTTCGCGTGACCGGCCGTCGCCGGCTTCGGCTGCGCGCGCGAATCCTCGGCAAACGTCATCCCGAGCACGCCCGCGGCGGTGACCCCGACGAGCGCGCAGAACCGAAGCTTCTTCCTGCGCATGAGGAACAGGAAATCGCATGTAGGTGGACCGGGGTCAAATTCGGGGATTGACGCGCGAAGGCGCAAATGGGCTCGTGGGAGCGTCTCAGATAAGATTGCGAGCACTCGCTCTCTATGTTAGAGAGTCGGCATGCGCTACGACGTCGTCATCAAGAACGGGCTCTACTTCGACGGCACCGGCGCCCCCGGCGCGCTCCGCAACCTCGGAATCAAGGACGGCCGCGTCGTCCGCGTGAGCGAAGCAGCCATCGACGAAACGGATTGCCCGAACGTCATCGACGCGCGCGCGAAGTGGGTCATGCCCGGCTTCCTCGACGTGCACACGCACTACGACGCCGAGCTCATCGCCGCCCCCGCGCTCACCGAATCGGTCCGCCACGGCGTCACGACCGTCACCGTCGGCAGCTGCTCGATCAGCACCATCCTCTCCGATCCCGAGGACTGCTCGGACTTGTTCACGCGCGTCGAGTCGGTGCCGCGCGCGCAGGTGCTGCCGCTCCTCCGGAGCCGAAAGACGTGGAGCACGCCGCGCGAGTACGTCGACTTCTTGCGCAGCCATCCGCTCGGCGCGAACGTCACGACGTTCCTCGGTCACTCGGATTTGCGTGTGAAGGTCCTCGGTCTCGACCGCGCCGTCGATCCGAAGGTGCGCCCGAGCGAATCCGAAATGAAAGAGATGGAGCGATGGCTCGAGGAGGCGCTCGACGCGGGCGCGCTCGGTCTGTCGACGATGACGAACCCGTGGGACAAGCTCGACGGCGATCGCCATCGCTCCGCGCAGCTCCCGTCGACGTACGCGACGTGGGGCGAGTACCGGCGATTGAACCGCGTGCTTCGTCGCCGCGGGCGCATCCTGCAGTCGGCGCCGAGCCTGGTGACGAAGGTCAACGCGCTCCTCTTCATGCTCGTGACGGTCGGATGGTTCTTCCGGAAGACGCTCAAGACGACGCTCATCACGCTCGCCGACGCGAAGTCGAGCCCGGGACTTCATCGCGTCATCGGCAAGCTCACGCACTTCGTCAACCGCGCGTTCCGCGGCGACTTGCGCTGGCAGACGTTGCCCGTTCCGTTCGAGGTCTACGCCGATGGGATCGATCTCGTCGTGTTCGAAGAGTTCGGCGCCGGGCAGATGGCGCTTCACCTCGCGGACGAGGTCGCGCGAAACGAGCTGATGAAGGACGAAGCGTACCGACGCCGCTTCCGTCGCGACTACGAGAAGAAATGGTCGCCGCGCGTCTGGCATCGCGACTTCTTCGACGCGGACATCACGGCGTGCCCGGACGCGACCGTCGTTGGCAAATCGTTCGGTGAGGTCGCCGACGCGCGCGCCATTCATCCGGTCGACGCGTTCTTGGATCTCGTCGTCGAGCACGGGAAAAAGCTTCGCTGGCGAACGACGATCGCGAACCATCGCCCCGCCGAGGTCGAGCACATGATGAAGGATCCGGCCGCGCTGATCGGGTTCGCCGACTCGGGCGCGCACATCCGGAACATGGCGTTTTACAGCTTTCCGCTCCGCATGCTCAAGGTCGTGCGCGACGCCGAGCGCGCGGGACGGCCGGTGATGCCGATCGAGACGGCGGTGTGGCGACTCACGGGCGAGCTCGGCGATTGGCTCGATGTCGACGCGGGGCATCTTCGCGAGAAGGATCGCGCGGACGTCGTGGTGATCGATCCGACGGCGCTCGACGATCGGCTCGCCGAGTACCACGAAGCGCCGATGGACGGCCTCGACGGCCTGATGCGCATGGTGAACCGCAGCGACGGCGCGGTGAGCGAGGTGCTCGTCAACGGACGCGTCGCGTTTCGCGACGGCGCGTTCGACGCGGCGCTCGGGAGCGAGGTGGGCTTCGGGCAGTTCTTGCCGGCCGGCGAGAAGGTCGGCGCGCGGCCCCCTATCCTCTCCCCCTCGATTTGTTTTCGAGAGGCGCGCTAGATGGCGGCGCACAAGAAGCCGAAGACACGGCGTACGCAGGACGAGCGGCGCGAAGGAACGATTCGCAAGCTGCTCGATGCGACGACCGAGGCGCTCATTGAAGAAGGTTACTCCGGCGCGAGCGTGCAGCAGATTTGCGGGCGCGCGGGTGTGTCGCAGGGTGGACTGTTTCGGCACTTCGCGACGCGCGAGGCGCTGATGGTGGCGGCGGCGCAAGACGTCGCTGACCAAACGCTCGACCACTACCGCCGCGAGTTCGAAACGCTGAAGGATCGCGAGGACCCGCTCGTTCTCGCGATGAAGCTCGTGCGCGAATCGTGCCGCGCGCGTCGGAACCAAGCTTGGTATGAGCTCGCCCTCGCCGCTCGCACGAGCCCGACGCTTCGCAGAGCGCTCCAGCCGATCGGCGATCGCTACTACGAGAACATCGAAGCGCTCGCACAGCAGCTCCTCCCCGATCTCGCGGCGCTACTCGGCGACGACTTCGCCGTCCTCGTCGAGACGATCATCGCAGTCTTCGACGGCGAGGTGCTCCACCGCTTCGTCGCGAAGAAGTCGCGCTTCGACGACGCGCGCATCGAGCTCCTCAGCGGACTCGCGACGATGGTCACGCGCGCGAAGAAGTAGCTGCACGCAGCTTCTCGGTTGTGAACGCGCGAGTCCCCTCTCCTTTCTTCCGACGGTCGGGGGAAAGGAGAGGGGTCGGGGTGAGGATAGGGGGCCAGGCGGCGGGGAGAAGAACCGAGGGAGGCTCGAAGTGGCAGAAGCACCTCCCCCTGAGGCGCGAAGCGCCGATTTGGGGGAGGTCGGCGCCGCGTAGCGGCGACGGGTGGGGGCATCCACTTCTCGAGAAGTAGCTCTACCCCTGCTGCTGCGCCGGCGGCGCGTCCGGCTTTTTCTCCACGGCGTTCGGATCTTCCCCGACCGGCGGAAGCTCGTTCGGATCATATCCGGTGGGCACGCGGTAGATCTCGATCGTCGGCGGGTAGAGATCGGTCGACGTCTCGACGCGCTTCTGTCCGTCGTGAAACGCGATCACGCGCGAGCGGCGAATCTGAATCCCCTTGATGCCGCGCTGCTTGATCGTCGGCTTGGTGACCCAGTCCTCTTCGACGATCTTCCGCGTGAACGGGAACGTGCCGAGGACGTCGCGGCCGTACGAGACGTCGACCGGGTGTTGCTTACCGAGGAGCTCGACCTTGATCTTCGCGCCGTCGACGAAGGCGTGGACGACGATCGGGAAGGCGTACGGATTTTTAATCTTCAGATCGACCGCGGGATAAACGACCGTCGCGTCGAGTCCGAGCGGGATGTAAGCGCTCGGGCGCGAGTGCGGCAAGCGCTCGAGGATGTCGAGGCCGCCGAAGAACGCGGCCGCGTGAAACGTCGACGCGACTTGGCACGTGCCGCCGCCGACGCCTTCGATCATCTCGCCTTTGAAGATCTCGCCCGCTTTTTGGAAGCCGTTCTCGAGGCTGCGCGCGCCGACGACCGAGTTGAACGAGAGGATGTCGCCCGGGTAGAGGACGACGCCGTTGAGGCGCGCGGCCGCGACCTCGACGTTGCGCGCGCGGTTCGATTGGCCGCCGCCGCGACCGAACGTCGTCTCGAATTGTCCGACGACCTGCGTGATGTCGATCGCCGAGAGGAACGCGGTCGAGACGCGCGGCTTGAACGACGCGAAGGGGACGGCGACGGTCGTGAGCGGTTGGTTGATGTAGCCGGGCGAATCGGCGAAGCGTTGGATCGCGGCGACGGCGCCGTCGAGATCGAGGTAGCGACCGTCTTTTTCGGCGACGACGGTGT
>JBBQXV010000452.1:0-4963 GCA_038209335.1 Polyangiales bacterium
AACTCGGAGCCGAGGAGCGCGTCGACGCATGCGTCGTCGAAGCGCGCGAGGTCGGGGCCGACGACGACGCGGATCGGCGCATCGTCGTCGAACGGGGGGAGCGCTCGCGTGTCGCCGGTCTCGATCGCGTTCGCGAGGACCGCGTCGCCGAAGCGGAGCCACGCACCGATCCCCGCGGCGACGAGCGCGCCGCGCCCGCCGAGGCGAAGCGGCGAACGGACGCCGCCGGCGATCGCGACGTAGCGCGCGCCTGCCGAGTCGAAGCGACCGCCGGATGCGATGACGCTCGCGACGCCGTCATCCGTGGCGACGCGCCCGACGGCGCCGTGCGCTTCGAGCGCGATCGTCCCGAAGAGCTCGATGGCGGGTGCGTCCCAAGCGTTGCCGAGCGCCGCGTTCGCGCGCGCGAGGAGCTCCGGCACGAGCGCGCCGCCGGGTGGTACGCCTTCATGCATGTGTCCGCGTCGCCCTCCGTCTTGAATCGACGCGAGGCCGCGCAGCGCGACGACGCCGTAAGCGAGGCTCATGTCGCGACCTCGAAGCGGACGCGATCGCCGAGTGCGAAGAGCGCGCCGCGCATCGGATCGAACAAGCGAACGTCGACGGCGGTGCCGACGAGATGCCAGCCACCGGGCGACGCGAGCGGATAGATGCCGGTGCGATCGCCGGCGATCGCGACCGCGCCCGCCGGAACGCGCGCGCGTGGCGAGGCGTGGCGCGGCAAGACGAGCGCGCGGTCGAGCGTGCCGAGATACGCGAAGCCGGGGAGAAAACCGACGACGCGGACGACATACTCGCGGCCGGCGTGGAGCTCGACGATCCGCGGGATCGTGAGGCCGGTGCGCGCGGCGATGTCCGCGAGGTCGGCGCCGTCGTAACGGACGCGGACGACGTGCGTACGCGGCTCGTCGACGGGGATGGTGGCGTCCGCGATGGCCTCGAGCGCGGCGTCGAAGCTCGACGGCGGCTCGTCGAAATGGACGCAGGCGTGCCCCTCGGTGACGACGACGTCGATGACGCCGGGGAGCCCGCGGAGCGCGCCGAGGATCGCGCGCGGCTCCGCGTTCGTGGGCAGCTCGATACGGATCGCGCCGTCGCCCAGCGGCACGAACGTCACGCGCGTGTCCTCGCGACCGAGAGATCGTCGAGCGCGGCGCGGACGGCGCGCGCGATCGCGACCGCGTTCGGCGTGTCGCCGTGCACGCAGATCGTGTCGACGGCGTCGCTCGTGGCGAGATCGCGCGCGCGGTCTGCGGCGACCGCGGGATCCGTGACGAGCGCGCCGGGATCGCCGCGCGCGACGAGCGATCCGTCCGCACGCACGCCGCGGTCCGCGAACCCCTCGCGCGCGAACGTGAGCCCCGCGTCACGCGCCGCCGTGGCGAGCGCGCTCCCGCTCGGTCCGATGATCACCGCGCGATCTCCGAGCGCGCGCGCCGCTCCCGCGACGACGGCTCGCGCGACCGCGGCGTCCACGCTCGCCGCATGGTAGAGCGCGCCGTGCGCCTTCGCGTGCGTCACGCCGATTCCGACCTCGCGCGCGACGACCGCAAGCGACGCGCACTGCGCGTGGACGATCTCTTCGATGACCGACGGTTCGATCGTCATCGGTCTCCGCCCGAAGCCGTCGCGATCGACGTACGACGGATGCGCGCCGGCGCGCGTCCGATGTCGAACGCACGCCGTGAGCACGCGACGCATCGATGCGGCGTCACCGGCGTGCCCGCCACACGCGACGCTCACGGCGTGCGCGATCGCGTAGAGCTCGTCGGGTTCGCCGTCCGTCTCGCCTGCGTCGATGTTCAACCATGCGTTGTCGGCCACGTGTAGCATCGGTGCCCTGGTGCGGTCATTCTACGCCCTGCTCGCGTTGTCGCTCATCGCGACCTGCGCGGCCAGCTGTTCGCCGGCTCCGGAGTCCCGACCGCCCGGGCCGCAGCTCCCGACGTTCGACGTGAACGCGCCCGTGGCCGACGGCGACGCGATGCCGCTCGCGATCGATCTTGTCGCAGCGAACGCGGACGCGCTCGAGGACGCGACACACGACGCGATCGCGGTCGTCGCGTACGACGGACATTCGCTGAACGTCGTGCGTGGTTGCTCGCTCCCGGGCGCGTACGGCTTCGTCCTCGCGCCGAGCGCGTCGCGCGAGATTCGCCTCGAGAACGCGGACGAGCTCGCGGCGACGATGCCGTCGACGGGCACGGTGCTCGCGAAGAAATTCGCCGGAGAGCTCGCGCGCGGCGCGAAGATCGTCGTCTCGACGACGCGCTCCGGATTCCGACGTACGACGCGCGCGCGAGCCGCTCGCCCGAGCCTGCGCGGAACGTGTGACGGCGCGACGCACTTCGTCCGCGGGATCGTCCTCGGCGCCGTGCGCGCCGAGCTTCGCGCGGTCGGATCGGCGCCGCCGGTGCCGCTCCTCGCGGCCGGAGATCCTGCCGGCTGCGGCTCGCCGCCGACCGACGCCTACGATCCGCCGGAGCGTTGCGCGTCGACGTTGTGGCTCGAGCTCGAAGGGCTCGGCGGAGGTCTCACGCCGATCGACGGCCTCGATCATCGATGTCCAGCGCGCTTCGTTTGGAGTGACGGCAAATGCGCGCGCTTCTCGACGTTGCAACCCTACTTCTGTTCGGGGACCGACGCCGCGGTGTGCACGACGCAATGCGATCGCGGCGATCCGCTCAGCTGCCGGATGCGCGGCGATCTCGAGATGGCCGACGCCTCTGGCGATCGCGCCGCCGCGCTCGCGCTCTACGACAAAGGATGCGCGGGTGGCGCGGCGTCGTCGTGCGGCCGCGCCGGGAGAATGCTGCTCGCGGGAAACGGCGTTCCCGTCGACGTCGCGCGCGCGATCCCGCTCCTCACGCGCGGGTGCGAGCTCGGCGGCGCGCGCGCCTGCGCCGCGCTCGGGCACGCCGTGGCGACGGGGACCGGCGCGCCCGCGGATCCGGCCCGCGCCGCGCAGATGCTCATTCGCGCGTGCGACGGCGGCGATCCGGTCGCGTGTACCGAGGTCGGCGCTTCGTTCGCGACGGGGAGCGGCGTCCCGATCGATCTCGTCGAGGCGGAGAGCCGCTTCCGCCGCGCGTGCGACGGCGACGACGCGCGCGGTTGCTCGTTGATCGGCGATGCGTACCGTCGCGGCGCGGGTACGGCGCACGATCTGACCTCGGCGTTGCGACTTCATCAACGTGCTTGCGATCTCGATCCACGCGAGTGCGGAGGCGTCGCGCGCGCGTGCGAACGCGGCGAAGGGGTCGACGCATCGACGGCGAAATCGTTCGAGCTGTATACGCGCGCGTGCGACGCGAAGGGCGCGGCCGCGTGCGCCGGGCTCGCGTCGGCCCATGCTCGCGGAGTCGGTGCGCCGCGCGACGACGCGCGCGCGACGGAGCTCTTCGTGAAGAGCTGCGAAGCTGGCTTCTTCGACGCGTGCGTGCCCGCCGGCGAGCGCGTCGCGTACGGCGTCGGTGCGTCGCGCGACGTGGCGCGCGCGATGGTGCTGTGGGCATCGGCGTGCGATCACTCGGTCGCCGCAGGTTGTGCGCGCGCCGGCGAGCGCCAAGCGAACGGCGACGGCGTTCCGCGCGCCGCGGCGAACGGCAGCGTGCTCCTCAAGAAGGCGTGCTCGCTCGGGAACGCACCCGCATGTGTCGCGGTCGCGGCGGCGGTGTCCGGCGGCTCGGAGAAAGACCTCGCAGGCGCGCTCGCGCTTCTCGAGCACGCGTGTCGCGCCGGTGACGAAGAGGGCTGCGCGTCGCTCGGCGTAGCGATCGAGCGTGGACACGGCGGCGCGTCGGATCCCACGCGCGGCGCGTCGCTCCTTCTTCGGGCGTGCAACGGACGGAGCACGCGCGCGTGCGCGGCGCTCGCCGAGCTCTACGACAAAGGCCGCGGCGTCACGAAATGGCCCGTTGCGTCCGCCGTCCTGAACGCGCGCGGTTGCGAAGGCGGCGACGCGGACGCCTGCGCGCGCGCGAAGCGACCGAAGCGCAGCGTCGCGACGGCTGGAGCGATCGACATCGGCGCAGCGCTCCAGATCGCGTGCGACAAAGGCGACGACTCCGCGTGCCTCGCGCTGGGAGACCGTGCACGCCGCGGGGTCGGCGCGCCGACGGATCCGACGCGCGCGACCGAGCTGTACCGCACCGCGTGCGACCGCTCGAATGCGGCGGCGTGCTACTCGGCCGCGCAGTCGATAGCGCGCGGCGAGGGGGCGGTGCCGAGCGACGCACGCGCGGTCGGACTCTCCGCGCGTGCGTGCGCGCTTTCGGATCCTCGCGGCTGCACGCTCGCCGGCCGCCTCTCCGGAGACATCGCGCTCTTGCAGAAAGCGTGTGACGGAGGCGACGCCGAAGGTTGCGCGGAGCTCGGCGCGCGCACGGTCGCGTCGTGCACGGGGGACTCGATGCTCGCCGGCTCGCGCCTCCAAAAATCATGCGACGCCGGGAGCGCTCGCGGATGCGCGTTGCTCGCGGCGGCGACGGCGCGTGGCGACGGCGTGCAAGCCGACGCGGACAAGTCGGCCGCGCTCCAACGTCGCGCGTGCGACGCCGGCGAGGCGAGTGCGTGCATCGAGCTCGGCGCGGACTACGAGCGCGGCTTCGGCGTCGTCCGCGATCCGACGCAAGCCGCGATCCTCTACCGCGCGAAGTGCGACGAAGGATCGCCCGCCGCCTGCCTCCTCGCCGGACAAAAACTCTTCCACGGCATCGGCGTCGTTCAAGCGCCGGTCCTGGCTGCACGCGCGTTCGAACGCGCGTGCAACGGCGGCGAGCTCGAAGGCTGCAGCTCGCTCGCCTTCCTCTACAACAAGGGCGAAGGCGTCCCGAAAGACGTCGACCACGCGCTCGTTCTCTTGCGCTACGTCTGCGAGTCCGGCGTCTCGGTCGGGTGCACGAACCTCGGTTACAACTATTACTTCGGGCGCGGCGTCCCGAAGAGCTTCCTCCGCGCCGCC
>JBBQXV010000453.1:0-4943 GCA_038209335.1 Polyangiales bacterium
CCATCGAGGTCGAGGTCGAGGTCGAGGTCGAGGTCGAGGTCGAGGTCGAGGTCGAGGTCGAGGTCGAGGTCGAGGTCGAGGTCGAGGTCGAGGTCGACGCGCTCTACTTGATCACCACGAACGTCTGCGGGTTCACCGCCACGAGCCGTCCATCCGCCGTCCACAGCTCGCGCAGCTCCATCACGAACCCTTCGCGCTCCGACAGCGCGCGCGCTCGGTAGTACAGCGGCTCGCTCGCGACCAACGTCGACGGATCGATGCACGGCTCGAGCGTGAACGAGATCGTCGCCATCGGTCGCGGCGCGGGCTCGACGCCGAACGTCGCGGGCCACCAGGCGTCGGCGTAGGCGATGATCTCTGGCATTCCGAGCACGGACGGCGGCGACACCGCGCGCACCCAGCCCGAGCAGACGGCTTCCCGCGCGCCGCTGAACGGCAATGGTCCCGTCGATCGCATGTCGAAGTGCTCTGCGAACGACGGACCGAACGGGCCCTTCATCGAGGTGCGCGCGACGTCGGCGAACGGTGGCGGCGACGGCGCATCGAGCATCACGCTCGATCGCATCTCGCCGCGCGACTTACCGAACACGCCGGTCGCGCGCGCGAGCACCTCGTCGCCTTGACGGAGCTTCGCCGAGAGCGTCGTCACGCCGCTCCCGCGTCGCACGACTTCGATCTCGATCGTCGCGATCCCTGGGAGAACCGGGCCGACGATCTCTCCGGAGATCGATCGCAGCGTTCGCGTGGCGTCGCCGACGCTCGCTTCGAGCGCGCGAGCGAGCACAGCGAGCACGAGCCCGCCAAAGGCGCCGCGCCCCTGCTGCCATCCGTCGGGGATTTGCGCGTGGAAGAGGAGCTCGGCGGCGCGCTCGACGCGTGTCGCGGCTGCGAAGTCGTGGACGTCCGTCACGTGGCTTCTGATGCCGGTAGGGCCACGCGCGATGCGCGTCGAGCCCCGCTCAGTTTTTCGTGAGGTACGGGTTCGCCTCGTGCGCGCGGACGGCGGCGCGCGCGCCGCTGATTTGCACCTCGTAGCCGTCGGCGGCGCCGACTCGCGCGACGAGGACGCTCGCCTTCGTCTGCGCCTCGACCTTCTCGTGCGGGCCGAGCATGACGACGGCGCGCGTCCCGCGATCGTCTCCGAGATCGACGCCGACGAGGAAGCCCGCCGCGTCGAGGAGGAGCACCGCCTTCGTCGCCGCCGGGAACGTCTTCGACGTCGCGTGATCGCGCGTGTGCTCGAACGTGACCTTCGCGATGTCGGTGGCTTCGTCGTAGCTGAACGTGAGCGCGCGCCGTTCGTCGATCATCGAGAGAGAGCGTAGCAGGATCGGCCCAGACGATGCATTGAGCCCCTAGCGATGCGACCGAACGCCGAAAAGCGCACGCCAACGGGACGCTCCGCCCCGCCGGACGATTTGTTCCAACCGAAATTTGGACAAGTCACACCGATCCTTACGAAGATTTCATTCTGGTTTTCTCACTCCCCCGACTGGCAGAGGCACTCATGAATCGAACGCTTCGCATCTCGCTTTCCTCGGCAGCTCTCGTCCTCGGCGCGCTCGCCTTCGGAGCTCCCGCGTTCGCGGCGCCGCCCGCTCAACCGGGAAAGATCGTGCAGCCGGCGCCCGGGGGGCGCGCCCGCATGCACCGCCGCACGACGCATACGGTCGCGGGCGATCTCCTCGGTCAGGCGCTCGCCGACGTGACCTTGCGCGCCGACCAGCGCACGATGGTCGACGCGATCAAGAAGGAGGCGGGGCTCAAGCACGCCGCGGTCAAGAAGACGAAGAAGATCGTCCTCGAGACGCTCGCCGCGCAGATCGGCGCCGGCAAGTTCGATCGCGCGGCGATGCAGCAGAGCGTCGACGAGATGATGCTCGCGACGATGGAGGAGGCGAAGGCGCACCGCATCGCGCTCGACAAGCTCCACGCGCTCCTCGACAAGACGCAGCGCGCACAGCTCGCGACCGCGATCGACGCGCGTTTGACCGCCGACACGGACGACAAGCACGCCATCCGCGAAGAGATGCGCCGCCTCGTCGACGTCCTCAAGCTGACGCCGGATCAGCGGAAGAAGGTCGCGTCGTTCTTCAAGGATCAGAACAAGGACGACAGCGAGCACGGCGTGCAGGCGAAGGAGCGCGAGCACAAGATGCTCGAGGCCTTCAAGGGCGACAAATACGACGCCGACAAGGTGCTCCCGATGTCCGCTGTGCGTTCGCACGCGCAGCAAGAGGTCGCGCGGCTGCTCAGCGTCGTGCAGCACATCTTGCCGGTCCTCACGCCGGAGCAGCGCGCCATCGCCGCGGAGATGCTCCTCGATCGCGCGAACGGCAGCGCCAGCCTCAAGCTCTAGTCGCTAGCCCGCGAGCGCCTGCCCGGTTACACCGGGAGGCGTGATCAAGTTCGTCCTCATCGGGCTCGCGATTCTCTTTCTCCTGCCGCTCCTGCGGCGCAAAGAGAAGCCCGCCGAGCCCGCGCCCGAGGCGCTGAAGAAGAAAGCGCCGCCTCCGAAGGCCCTCCCCGCGAAGAACGAACCGAAGGACGACGACGCGCCGGCGCGCGCGACGTTCGACGTGATGATGCGCACGGTCGTCCTCCTCGTCGACAACGAGTGGGGCGCGTGCACGGTCGACGGCGTGAAGGAGGAGTGGGCGCGCTTCGCGTCGGAGGACGTGCGGGGATTCTCGGCGGTGCCCGCGGGGCGACATCGCGTCGTGACGCAGATCGGCGATCGCGCGGCGACGCTCGACTTCGCGTTGAAGCCCGGAGACATTTTCGTGCGTCGGCTCGATCGCGACGCGGCGAAATGGATCGAGCTCGACGCGGACGCGCTCGCGACGGAGAAGGCGCGCGCAGAAGGCGGAGAGAAGGGGGCGCTCGGCGAGGCGCTCGTCAGCTACCGGTCGACGATGGGGATCGCGCGCGTGATGTCGGGGAAGCTCGCGTCCCCCGAAGCGGCGTTCGCGAAGGCGAAGGAGTCGCTCGCCTCGCTCGTCGATCGTGCCGCAAAGGACGACGTCGACGCGCTCGTCGAAGAAGCGCGCCTCGTGGGCGAAGCGCTCATCGGCGTCGCGCTCATCGCGTCGCAGATGGAAGAGCTGACCGCGATCGCACGACGTGATCCGACGAAACGAATCGTCGACGCGGCACTACCGGGAATCTAGTCCCGTCCCCACAGCATCGGCCCCGCGATGCTGAGCCCGACGATGATGAAGATGAAGAAGACGAAGACCATCGTCCCGATCATGATCCACCGGCCCATGTTCATGCCGGCCTTCATCGACTGCTGCACGTGCCCCATGATCTGTGCGCTGTGCATCTGTTGTTGCAGCGCTTGCTGCCGCGACGCCGCGTCGGGCACCGGCTGATCGAGGCCGCAGTACTGACAGCGAAGACTGAGGATGTGGAGCTCGGGCGGCACCGGCACGTGCGCGCCGCAGCGCTGGCACTGGAGCGTGCCCGCCATCAGAGGCCCCTCGACTCGTAGACGCGCATCTCCGGGAGCTCGAGCGCGGTGAGAAATCCCCCCTTCCCTGCGCCCGTGTCGAGGCCGACGACGCACGGTCCGGCCCAGATGTCGCTCGGATCTTCAGGCGTGTACGACGAGAGCTCTTGCGGCAAGTACTCGGTCGCGGTGTGGCCGAAGACGACCAGCTTGCCGTTGTAGTTCCGGAAGAAGTCTTCGTCGCGGCACCACAAGAGCGCGATCGGCGCCTTGACCTCCGACGGATGAAGAAACCCGTTCGGCCCTTTCGGCAAACCGGCGTGCACGAAAATCGCGTGCTCGTTCTCGTACCAATACGGGAGCGCCATCATCCAATCGACGACCTCGTCCGGGAAGAAGCCGCCGCTCAGCATCATCGTCTTCTCGGCTGCGGTCGGCTCTTCGCCTTCGACGGGCATCGGCGCGCCGGTGAACGAGCGCATCGCGGCGAGGCAGCCGTTGCCCGGCGGAAGCACGAACTCGTCCCATCCGCCCGAGCAGACGCGGAGCCAAGCGTCCTCGTGGTTGCCGCGCAGCGCGACGATCTTGGCCGGCGAGTGCTCGTGCATCTTGCGGATGTAATCGATGACCTGCGCGCTCTTGGGGCCGCGGTCGAGGTAATCGCCCACGAAGACGACGGTGTCGTCGGTGGTCAGCGTGGGGAGGCAGGACAACACCTTGAAGAGGGCGTCGAGATCGCCGTGGATGTCGCCGATGGCGAAGGTGCGGCCGGGCATCCGCTGAAGATCAACGCAATCGACGCCGTCTGCAAGCGTCGAGGAAGGTCCGAGGCGACAAGGCCGTAGATGTCGGCATGCTCGGCCTGGCTTTGCCCCGATCCCTCTTCGCCCTGGTTACGCCCGTGTTCGCCGCGGCGCTTCTCACTTGCGCCGCGTGCGCGGTCGGCTCGTCCGATCCCACGACGACCGGCGGCCACCCGCAGACGACCACCGGCGAGTGCACGAATGGCAGCATCAAATGCGGCAATTCGTGCGTCATCCTCGGCACCAACCCGCTCAACTGCGGCTCCTGCGGCCACGCCTGCGCGAGCGACAAAGTTTGCTGGGAGGGCGCCTGCCACGACGCTTGTCAGCCCGGACGCGAGAACTGCAACGGCACGTGCGCCGACCTGTCGAGCGACAGCGAGAACTGCGGCGAGTGCGGCACGTCGTGCCCGAGCGACAAAGCGTGTTTCAACGGGACGTGCGGCGGATCGTGCGGATCGGGGCAGACGAAATGCGGAAACACGTGCGTCTCGCTCTCGAGCAACAGCGCGCACTGCGGGAGCTGCTCGAACACATGCGGCACGTCGCAGGTCTGCGCGAACGGCGTCTGTTGCTCCGCCGGGATGATGGCGTGCAGCGGCGCGTGCACCAACGTGATGAACGACAGCCGGAACTGCGGATCGTGCGGGCACGCCTGCGTCTCGCCGATGTACTGCTACTCGGGGATC
>JBBQXV010000454.1:0-4936 GCA_038209335.1 Polyangiales bacterium
CCTCCGGCGCGAACATGACGTACTTCCAAACGATCTACCTCACGACCGGCATCGTCTACTCCGCGTTCATTCAAGCCTATGCGTACGGCACCGCGAGGATCGATCTCGCGACGTTCGCCTGGCTGACCAATCCGTACGTACTGAATTGAGCACGTCGGGGGCGTCGTCGAGATCGCGCGGCTAGGTCGCGAGGTATTTTCTCACTTCACCGAGACCGGCATCGACGGCGTCAACGAGAGCCACAAACCGACGAGCGCGAGCGCAACTCCGACGCCGATGCTCCCGTAACCCCCGACCCGTTCGGCGGGCGAGCGCGTGCTGTCGCTCTCCGTCGCGAGGACGAGCGCGCCGACGAGCACGAGCGGCGCGCCGCCGCTCAGGAGGATCGTCCCCGTCACCGCATGATCGCGCGGCACGCGCGTCGTCACGGTCACGCTCTTTCGCCCGTCGCGCGGGAGGGTGAACGGTGACGACGGCGTGGCGCTCGCGTACTCCCCGAGCGACGATTCGACCCGGAATATCCCGCCCCGATCGACGGCCGCTCCGCACGGCGCGCCGCAGACGCGCCGCCACGCGCCGCCCTTTCGCTCGGCGAGCACCGTCTGCCAAGGATCGTCGCTCTCGACGCTCACGACGATCGCGTCTTTGCTCGAATACGCCTCGGGCTCCTCGAGCGGGAGCCACTCGGCCGCCGGCGCGGAGACGATCGTTTCGAGGCGACTCACTCGCCACGTGTACGTATTCGGCTCGTATCGCGCGAGACGCCCGCAGCCGACGGCGTACGCGTTCCACGAGCGCGGGCGCCTTCGCTCCGTCGCGGGCACGACCTCGCCGCGCGGACACCCGAGATCCGCCGCGGCTTGGATGTTCGTCGTGAGAAGATCGAGCGTGTAAACCCCGTGCACCATCGGGTCGGGCTCGGCGCGCGCGAGGTCGACGAGCTCGACGACGTGGAACGTGACCAGGCTCGGGTCGAGATGCGCGACCGCCGCCTCCATCGGGACACTTCGCGTCGACCGTAGATAGAGCCCGTGCCTTCCGCACCCGGTCACGCGCATCACGTGCGGCGATACCGCCGCGCGCTCGGTGGTCACTTTTGGGCAGTCCAGATCCGCTTCGCCGCGCTTTCTCAGCGCGGCGACGAAGCGCCACATCGTGTGCGTGTCCTCGGGAATGAACTCTTTTTCGCCGGGGAGGCGGTACACGTCGACGGGCATGGGCGCTCCGGCCGGCATGCCGTAACGCGGACTGCACGCGGTCGACGCCGCGAGGAACGCGAGGAGCACGAGAGAAAGGACGCGCGAGACCATCGGCGCTTGGTTTCAACAGCAAGCCGCGTACCGTCATAGGATCATTGATCGCCGAGGCCTTCGTCCGGTGGTACCTAGTGGGGCAACCCCATGTGCGGAATCGCGTGCATCCTCGACATTCACGGTGACCCCAAAGGACTTCGCGAGCGCGCGGTGGCGATGGCTCGCCTCCTCCGCCATCGCGGCCCCGACTGGAGCGGCGTCTACTCCGACGATCGCGCGATCCTCGCGCACGAGCGGCTCGCGATCGTCGACGTGGAGCACGGCGCTCAACCGCTGACGAGCCGCGACGACGCCCTCGTCCTCGCGGTGAACGGCGAGATCTACAACCACAAGGCGCTCCGCGCGGAGCTCGCGGAGTTCCCGTTCAAGACGTCGTCCGACTGCGAGCCGATCATCGGCCTGTACGAACGCCACGGCGCTGACTTCTTGAACCGCCTGAGCGGCATCTTCGGCTTCGTGCTCTACGACAAGAAGAAGGACGACTTTCTCGTCGCGCGCGATCCGATCGGCGTCATCCCGCTCTACACGGGGCGCGACGAGCACGGCACGCTCTACGTCGCGTCCGAGATGAAGGCGCTCATCAAGTACTGCCGGCACATCGAAGACTTTCCGCCCGGCCATTACCTCACGAAGGGAATGGCCAAGCCCGCGCGCTACTACACGCCCGCGTGGCGCGACTTCGACGTCGTCTCGAAGAAGCCGCTGGATCTCGACACGCTGCGCGCGAGCCTCGAGTCCGCGGTGCACCAACAGCTCATGTCCGACGTTCCGTACGGCGTGCTCATTTCGGGCGGGCTCGACTCGTCGGTCATCGCCGCCATCACGCAGCGCTTCGCGCCGAAGCGCATCGAGGACGGCGACACGACCGACGCTTGGTGGCCGCGGCTCCACTCGTTCTGCATCGGCCTCGAAGGCTCGCCGGATCTCGCGGCCGCGAGAAAAGTGGCGTCGGCGATCGGCACCGTGCACCACGAGCTCCTCTTCACGGTGCAAGAAGGGATCGACGCGCTGAGCGACGTGATCTTCCACATCGAGACGTACGACGTGACGAGCATCCGCGCGTCGACGCCGATGTTCCTCATGATGCGTCGGATCAAGGCGATGGGGATCAAGATGGTCCTCTCCGGCGAAGGCGCGGACGAAGTCTTCGGCGGCTACCTCTATTTCCACAAGGCGCCGAACGCGCGCGAGCTCCACGAAGAGACCGTGCGCAAGCTCGACTCGCTCTACAAGTACGACTGCCTCCGCGCGAACAAGTCGACGGCGGCGTGGGGCGTCGAGATTCGCGTGCCATTCCTCGATCGGGAGTTCTTGGACGTCGCGATGGCGTTCGATCCGAACGAGAAGATGACGGGCCCCGGCAAGATGGAGAAGTACCCGCTGCGCAAGGCGTTCGAGGGGTACCTGCCCGACGAGATCCTGTGGCGACAGAAGGAGCAGTTCTCCGACGGCGTGGGTTATCGCTGGATCGATTCGCTGAAGGCGAACGCCGAGGCGAAGATCTCCGAGGTGCAGATGGCGAACGCGCGGTACCGCTTCCCGTCCAACACGCCCGTGACGAAAGAAGCGTATTTCTACCGCGAGATCTTCGAGTCTCATTTCCCGGGCGAGGCCGCCGCAGCGTGCGTACCGGGCGGGCCGAGTATCGCGTGCAGCACGCCGACCGCGATCGCGTGGGACGAGAGCTTCGCGCGCAACGCCGATCCGTCGGGCCGCGCCGTCATGGGCGTGCACCGCGACGCGAACGCGAAGTAACCGAGCCTTCATCATGCCGCCGGCCGTATTCGATAGGGGTCGCTACTCGAGATCGTCGAACGGATCGTCGAGGACGAGCGCGCGCGGTCGCTCCTCGTAGATCGCCGACCAGCTCGCCGGCCCGGTCTCCGCGATTGCGTAGTCGGACAAATCGCACGGCATCGTCGGGAGCCGCTCGCGCATCGGAGGCAGCGCGCCGAGTTGGGCTGCCGCTTTCTGCCAGACTTCGGTTCGCATCATCATGGGATCGCCTCCTCACATCGAGGCGTACCGCCGATGAATCGTCGCGGGAAAATTCGCGATGACAAATGAGGGAGAGGATGTGCTCCGTGATGCGCGCCGGTCGCTCAGAACCGCAACACTTCCCAGCGAACGCGCCGTGACGGTCCGCCCGACGCGCTCAGCTCGACGTCCTCGACGCGAACCTTGGCCACGCCGTTCGCGCGAATCCGTCGAACGTCACCGACGCCGTCGACGACGAAGCACGACGCACATTCGGCTATCTGGTCGGATGCGACCATCGCCAAAGCGTCCGGATTCCCAGCTGACGCGACCACGCGCGTCGCCGTCAGCAGAGTGCCGTCGTCGAGCGTCATCGTCGCGGTGCCACCCGCGCCGAGCGCGACGACCACGTCGAGGCGATCCGCGACCGTGGCGGGCGTGACCACCGCGGGATCGGTCGCTGGCGCGAGCGTATCGATGCTCGGATCGAGCATCGGCACGAGGTGGTTCTCGACGATGAGGAGAGGCAGCTTCGCGAGCGGTGCGGGGATCGTCACCGTGCCGCCGCCTTGGTAGAGACGGTAGTCGTCGAGATCGACGTAGCGCCCCGGCGGGAGCCAACCAGTCTTCGCCGCCTGTCCACGTCGCACCACCGGCATCGCATAGAGCGACGCGCCGAGGAAGAAGGCGTCGTCGACCTTCCACGCCTCGTCCTCGCGCGGAAAGAGCAAGAACGGATGCATCGTGATCGGGCGTCCGGTGCGGCTCGCCTCGCGCGCGAGCGCCCAGAAGTACGGCGCCAGGCGCGTGTGCGTGCGCGCGTGCTTGGCGTAGATCTGCGTGGTCTCGTCGTCGCTCCAGATCGTCCACTTCGGTTTCTGGCCTTGAAGGGGATTGGAGCAAGCGTCCTGCTCCATCATGATCGGCGACACCGCCGCGAGCTCGATCCACCGAACGAACACGTCCTTGTCGTTGGGCGCGTCGGTGATGCACTTGAAGCCCGTCGCGTCGCTCCCCCAATACGGGACGCCGGTCATCGACAGGTTCACGCCGCCGCGCACCGCCGACGGCAGACCGAGCGTCTCGTCGAATGTCGCCTCCGCGTCGCCGCCCCACACCGCGGGCGCGTACGCCTGCGTCCCTGCGCCGCCCGATCGCACGAAGAAGAGGTAATCACCGGGTCGCTCGCGTTCGAGCAGATCGTGCGCGGCCTTTGCCGACAAGACCGGAAATCGGTTGTGCGTCTGATCGCCGCGCGAGCCGTCGAAGAGCACGGCGTCCCGCGCCGTGTACTCGCCGAAGTCGTGCATCCAGCCGTCGTACCCGATGTCGAGCGTCCGCTTGAGGAGAGACTGGAACCAGGCGACCGCGTCGGGGTTCGTCAAGTCGACGGGCGAGATGTTGACGAGCTTGCCCGAGATGAACTGCGTGACGTACGGCTCGCCGTCGGGGCGCTTGACGAAGAAGCCGTGCGCTTTGCCGAATGCATAGTCGGCCTCGGCGTTGCCCGGATCCGACGATACGTAAGGATTGTTGTACGCGAGCGCTTTGTAGCCGGCGTCGTGGAGCGCTTTGGTCCACGCGCGGAGCGTGTCTTCTCGTCCGAGCTGCGAGAGCGCGGGGAGGAAATGCGTCGCGTCGTCGAC
>JBBQXV010000455.1:0-4871 GCA_038209335.1 Polyangiales bacterium
GGGCCTTCTCGTAGACCGGACGGCCGCGTGGCGCGTGCTCGACGCGCACCGGCGCCGCCTGCGCCAGGTACTTCTTCACCGTATTGCGCGCCACGCCGAGCTCGCGCGCCACTCGTCGGATCCCCTGACCCTCGACGAGCACCTTGTGCCTGACCACGTGAACCTGATCCATCTGCAGCATCCTCCTCGCGGGCGTACCCGCGACGTCGAAGCTGGGTGGGTCAATTTCCGAGCGGCGTTTGGATCAATTTCCGAGCGGCGGGATCACTCGCCGACGCCGGGCGCGACGCTACGCTCGCCGAATCTCCGCGTCGAACTCGTGCAGCGCCTTCGGCGTGTCGTCGCGGACCGCGTAGCGTGCGACGACGCTAAAATCCAAGCCCGGAACGAGCGCGCTCGATGTGCGCACCTCGTACTGACCCGCCGCGTCGAGCACGTGAATCGTGAACGCGCCGTTGCGAAAGACCCAAACCTCGGCGACGCCGAACGCTCGGTACACGTCGAGCTTGTCGAGGAGCGGCGTCGTGTGCACGACCTCGAGGACGATCTCCGGATAGTCCGCGAGCTTCTTCCCGACGAGGTAGCACTCGTCCGGCTCCGCGCCGCGCGCCTGCGCTTCCTTATTGAACGTCGTCGACCCGTAGCCGTAGAGATCGATCCGCTTCACGTGCGCGAACAGCTCGACGAGGCGCGCGATGTTCTTCTTCCAGAGCTCGTGCGCGGGCGAGGGGCTCGTCAGCTCGAGGACTCCTTTGGAGTACGTCATTCGCAAGGCCGGCCCATCGAGGAGATCGCGCATGAGCACGTACTCCTTCCACGTCACGTTGCGGAGCAGCATGCGCTGCTCGTCGGGCGCGGGGGCGATCGGCAAGGGCGAGACGGCGACCATAGGGGGAAATCCTACCACGCGAGATTCGACACTCCAGTTCGACAGCGCTGGAAGGTGATCGCGGTCGACGCGTCCGGAGAGTCGAAGGGATCCAGCCAGCCGCGGCCCCCCCCAATGGCGCGGTTCGTCGCGAAGCACGGCGTGCGCACGGCGCTAGGCTCTCGGCGTCGGCCTCAGCAGGTCACGATCCGCGCTCGAGGATCGAGGCGACGGATGTCGTCGGCATCCGACGTGAGGATCCCGTGCCCGCGCGCTCGTGCGCAGAGAACCACCGAAGCGTCGACGACGTCCGACGTTCGCGTGACGCCGCAGAGCTGGCCGGCTGCGCGCGCGCGGGCGTCGTCGAGCGGCTCGACCTCCACGACGCGGGGCGTGAGGAGGCGCGCGAGCCTCGCCTGACGTCGTCCGTCACGCCACGTCTGCCCGACGACCCCCGCGGGTACGGCGAGCCTCTGCCCGTTATCGAGGGCGCGCTTCACGATCGCGACGACTTTGCGATCGTTGCGCTCGAACGCAATGAGAGCGCCTGCGTCCAGCGTGAGCCCGCTCACTTCGCGCGCCTCTTGTTCTTGCGACCGGCGTTGGGACCGAGGAGCGCAGCGTCGGCGACCCGACGTTCCGCGGCCGTGAGCGGTCCGCCGGTGGCGTCGAGCATCTCGGTGAGGAGATCCTCCAAGTCGTCGAGCTTCGTCTTTTGCTCGAGGGCCGCGGCCACGTAGGCGCTGATCGTCGGCGCCCGGCCGCGACGAACTGCCCGGCGCGCACCGTGCAATATCTCGCGGGGGAGGCTCACCGCGATCTTCTCCGTAGTCATACCGTTCATCATACTGCGCGGGTCGACTTCGACAAGCGGGGTAAGATTGGCCGTGCGGCGCGAGCCGACGGGGCGACGCGAGCGCGCACGTCGGACGGGGGGACGATTGGCAAGGGCGAGACGGCGGTGATCGGGGGATGACTATCACGCGAGGTGAGGTCGTTCACATCCCGCGCGTCGCATAGAAGAGCGCATAAACAAGCGGGCCCCCGTCCGCTCTGATCAAGCGTGTGATGTAGAGCACGCACCCGTCGGCCGAAATCCAACTGGGGATGTCGTTGTCGCCCGTGTTGACGCTCGACAGGTTCACCGGCGCGCCGAATCCCACGCTGGTGCTCGCGCGCGTCGCCATCCAGATGTCGCCGTTGCCAACGCCGCCCGACCGGTCCGACGAGAAGAACAGCGTCAGCTCGTCGAGCGAGACGGTAGGCGCCGATTCGGCTGCGGTGGTGTTGAGGTTGCTCCCGACCACCGCCGTGGGCGCTTGAAGGGTGACGCCAACGCGCGCCGATCTGTAGAGGTCCATCGTGCCGCCACGACTGGACGCGAAATACACGGCGCTGTGATCGGGCAGCGGGTACGGATCGTCGTCGTGCGAGGTTCCGTTGACGCCGCCCGCGACGGCCAGTGCGCCGAAGGGAGCGAGCGTGTTCGCGCGCGAGGCGATAGAAATGTCGAAGTCCGTCCCGTTGTACGTGGACGCATAGAGGAAGAGCCCGTCACCGGACACGCCGGGGTCACGCTCGACGCCCGCGGTGTTCGAGGCGACGAGCCCCACGCCGCTGAAGCCGCTCATCGTGTTCGCGCGCGTCGCGACGTAGATGTCGTAGTTACCGACGCCACCCGAACGCGTCGAGCTGAAATATAGGGTGAGCTCGTCCGGCGAGAGAAAGGCGACCTCCTCGTTGGAGCCGGTGTTCAGCGTCGACAGCGCTACCGCAGCTCCGAACGCCGACGACGGATTGCATCTCGCGGCGTCGCCGCTGTCCGCCGCGTCGGCGGCGGTGCCCGAGTCGCTCGCGTCCATCGAGCCCGCGTCCGGTGCCGCGTCGCCGCTCGAACCGTCGAACGCGTTGACGTCGTTCGTCGCGTCGCTGGCGCCATCCGAAGTGCCGGAGTCCGTCGCGCCGACCGCTGGCTCGCTGCCGACGCATGCCGCCATGGAGACGAGCACGCCGAACAACACCGCCGTCCCTAAAGCGAACCAAGCACGCGACATCGTCGTACCTCCCCAACCCGTGCGCTCAGCCTTGCACGCCGTCCAGGCAGAAGTCGAGACTGGCCAGCGTGAAGCAGCTCACCGGCGACTCTAGCAAGTATCCAACCGACGACCGTGCACCCTCGACGACGCTCCCAAGCTGCGCAAGACGCCGAGCGCCACCGAGCGCACACCGTGCGCTCAAGATGCGGACGCCGCTCCGCGCTCCCGCTAGAATGCCCCCGGTGAGACCGCGTCGATGATCTCCGACAAAATTCGCGCGCGCGCCGAGGCCCGCATCGGCGAGATCGTGAATGGCAAGTACACGCTCGACGCGCTCCTCGGCATCGGCGGCATGGCCGTCGTCTACGCCGCGACCCACCGAAACGGCGGACGCCACGCGCTCAAGTTCCTCCACGACGAGCTCTCGCGCGTCGACGACATTCGCGGACGCTTCCTCGGCGAAGGCTACGTCGCGAACAAGATCAGTCATCCGGGCGTCGTGCGCATCGTCGACGACGACGTCGACGCGGGCGGGCGCGCGTACCTCGTGATGGAGATGCTCGAAGGTGAGACGCTCGAAGCGCGCTGGGAGAAGCGCGGGAAGCGGCTGCAGCTCGGCGAGGTCGCTGCGTCGGCGGATGGGATCCTCGACGTGCTCGCCGCGGCGCACGCGCAGGGCATCGTCCATCGCGACATCAAACCGGAGAATGTCTTTCTCACCGCGGACGGTCTCGTGAAGCTTATGGACTTCGGGATCGCGCGCGTCCTCGATGGCTCGGGGCGAACGCGCACGGGAGACCTACTCGGCACGCCCGCGTTCATGTCGCCGGAGCAAGCAGGCGGACGGAACAAGGAGATCGACGCGCGTACGGACGTCTGGGCGGTGGGCGCGCTCGTCTTCACGCTGCTCACCGGCGAGGAAGTCCACGTGGCCGCTGGCGCGCAGGCGCAGCTCGTGTTCGCGGCGACACAACAGGCGCGCTCCATCACGCGCGTTCTGCCCGACCTTCCCGAGGACGTCGCGCACGTCATCGATGTCGCGCTCGCGTTCGACATGAACGATCGGTGGACGACCGCTTCGGCGATGCGGAACGCGCTCCGCGCGGCCGTCCGGAACTCGACGCCGCCCGCGGCTGCAGCGAGAGTCTCCACCGGAACCCAGCGCATGCTTCCGGCGGTGCCCGACGAAATCGTTCCGTCGTCGCAGCTGGCGGACACGCTGGAGATCCCCGTGCCGCCGGAGCTCACCAAGAAGAAAGACCGGGCGTGAGCCCGCATACGACCTTACCGAACGACGGCGCGCCGTCGTCGCGGATGGGGAATGGCGACGAAGCGGTGACGATGCTGGTCATCGCGTGGTGCGCGTCGTCGCCGAGCCGCGTCGGCGAGATCACCGTCGCGCCTCCGGAAGGGAGCGCGCACGTGCTCGGGCGTGGCGACGAGAGCGAGGGCAACGAGGCGCGCGTGCGCTTCTTTCGCCAGCGACCGGGCGTGCTCGAGCCTGCGCCGCCGCTCGATGGGCAGGGGCTCTCGCGCCGTCAGCTCGTCGTGCGCGCGCACGGCGATGGGATCGACATCGAGCGCCTCGGTCAGTGCGCGCTGCGCGTGAACGGTCGCGAAGTCGATTCTGCGCATGTCGTGGCGGGCGACGTGGTCGAGGTTCGACGCGAGCTCGTGATGCTGTGCGTGCGCCGCGCGCCGCGCATCGCGCAGATGCGGCACTTCGCGCGCGAGGCGTACGGAGAGTTCGGCGCTCCCGATCGCCTCGGCATCCTCGGCGAGTCTCCCGCGGTGTGGGAGCTGCGCGACGCGATTGCATTCGCCGCGAAGGCCGGCACGCACGCGCTCATCGTCGGCGAGAGCGGCACCGGGAAAGAGCTCGCCGCGCGCGGCGCGCATCAACTATCGACGCGCGCCGCCGGACCGTTCGTGGCGCGCAACGCCGCGACGCTCCCGACCGGGCTCAT
>JBBQXV010000456.1:0-4842 GCA_038209335.1 Polyangiales bacterium
CATGTGGGGTTTTCAGCTTTGGGTGAACTTGCCCGCGAAGCTGAAGATGACGAAGCCTCGTTACCAAGACATCGCGCCGGAGAAGATCCCCGAGGTGATGGTCGGCGACGCGCGCGTTCGTGTCGTCGCGGGCGAGGTCGCGGGGCAGCGCGGGCCGGTCGAAGGGATCGCGGTCGACGCGCAGATGCTCGACGTGACGCTCGCCGCGAGGACGACGTTTCGCCACGCCCTCCCGGCGGGACACGCGGCGTTCGTCTACGTGTTCGAAGGCTCCGCGATCGTCGGGCCGTCGAAGGCGAAGATCGCGCGCGGCGAGCTCGCGGTGCTCGGTCCGGGCGACACGCTCTCGGCGACGAGCGACGACGGCGGGCGCTTCCTCTTGCTCGCGGGCAAACCGATCGGCGAGCCGGTCGCACGCTATGGCCCGTTCGTCATGAACACCGACGCCGAGATTCGCCAGGCGATCAGCGACTACCAGACCGGACGGCTCGTCCAAGGCTGATGGCGAATGCGACTGCGCGTCGGCACGTGGAACTGCTTCGGCATGGGGCAAGGCGCGTACGACGCGATCACGTCGATGCGCGCGCCGGTGCCTGCGCGCTTCCAGCACGAAGAGGTGCACGCGGCATGCGTCGCGCCCGACATCTTGTGCGTGCAGGAGCTCCTCAGCCGCGACGCCGAGACGTTCTTCGACGGGCTCGGCACGACGACGTTCGCGTCGCGCGTTCGCGATCACAACCGCGCGCATTGGCGGTCGGTGACGTTTCGCGGAACGGGGCTCGGGATCGCGTCGCGCGCGCCGCTGCTCCGTCCGGGCATTCGCCACTACCGCCCACCGCACGTCGGCTGGGACAAGCTCGCGCGCAAGGGGACGCTGCACGTACAGATCGATCTCGATCGCGGGCCGACGTTCGATCTTCTGAACACGCACTTGCAAGCCGGCGACGACGACGGCGCGGTCGCCGTGCGCGCGGCGCAGCTCGACGAGCTCGCGACGCTCGTACGCGAGATCGGCGACGCCGGGCGTCCGTTCATCGTCTGCGGCGACTTCAACATCAACGGGCTCGGAGCGATGCGCGCGAGCGATCCCTACCGTCGCCTCGTGTCCGCGCTCGAAGGCTTCGAGGATCTCGGCGCGAACGCCGATCTGACGACGTACGAGCCGCATCCGGAGACCAACTCGCTCGCGCACGCGTTCGATCCACACGGACCGCCGCAGCGCATCGACTACGTCTTCTTTCGTCCCACGCCGCGCGCGAAGCTGCGTTTCGCTCCGGGATCGCTCGAGCGCATCCTCGATCGCCCGCTCGCGCCCCGACCGAACGGCGACGCGCCCGCCGCCGCCTCACCGCGCGCGTTCGCGTCCGATCACTTCGGGCTGTGCGCTACCTTCGAATACGACGCCGCATGAACGACGCCGACCTTCTCACGCAGATTCGCGAGAAGGGGTACGTCGTCCTGCCCAACCTCCTCTCGCCCGTCGAGCTCACGGCGATCCGCGAAGCGCTCGTACCGCACCTCGGCCGGCGCGCGCTCGGTCGCAACAACTTCGAAGGCTTCGAGACCGAGCGCGTCTACTCGCTCGTCGGCAAGGGCGACGTCTTCGAGCGCCTCGTCGAGCATCCGCGCATCCTCGCGCTCTGCGACGCGCTCCTCGATCCCAACTATTTGCTGACGGCGTCGCAGGCGATCTGCATTCACCCGGGCGAGACGCCGCAAGCGTTTCACACCGACGACTCGTTCTACCCGATCGCGCGTCCGCGCCGCGCGATCAGCGTGAGCACCATCTTCGCGATCGACGCGTTCACTGCCGAGAACGGCGCCACGCAGATCGTTCCCGAGAGCAACCACTGGGGCGACGATCGCATCAACGGTCTCCTCGAGCGCTTCGCGATCGAGTTCGCGCCGCGCGCCGATCGCGTCCCGCTTCCCGCCCCGCCGACTTCGCACCAAGTGCGCGACGCGACCGTCGTCGACGTCACGATGACGGCGGGCTCGGTGATCGTCTTCCTCGGCACGCTCGTTCATCGCGGCGGCGAGAACCGCAGCGCGGCGACGCGCCTCGCGCTGTCGAATCAATATTGCGCGGCGTGGGCGCGGCAACAAGAGAACTTCCTCATGTCGATCCCGCGCGAGCAGGCGCGCGCGATGTCACCGCGCCTGCAAGCGCTCCTCGGCTACAGCATTCACCCGCCGTTCATGGGTCACGTCGCCGGCGTTCATCCGGGCAAGCTGCTTCGCTAGGGCGCGCCGGCTTGTTGCGCGGCGCGCATCCGCGCGATCCACGCTTTTCGCATCTGCTCGTGCGCGACGCGCGCAGCGGACGCGGGCGTCTGGCGCTGGAGCTCGATGAGGACATTCGGCTTGTCGGCGCGGCCGCGGATCGTCCCGTCGGACGCGGTCGCGGTCGACGGCGCGGGCGCGGCAGGAGTCGGCGTGGCCGAAGCGGTCGCCGCGGGAGCCGGCGCGGGTGCGGGAGGATCGGCGAACGCAGGAATCGACGCTGTCGCGACGCCGAACGCGAGCAAGCCAAGGGCAACGTACTTTTTCATGAGGCACCTCATGCTGCTTGGACGGCCGCGCGACCTCGACATTGGGTGTTGCAGTTCGCGCGCACCCGCTTCATCTAACGACATCATGAAGCCGCTGAAACGATACGCCACTTGCCTTTTCCTCTTTGCGGCCGCGACGATCGCGGCGTGCAAGCAGAGCCCCGGAAATGCCACGGCCGACGCGGCGGTCGCGCCGTCCGGCATGGCGTCTGCGAGCAGCGACGTGACGACAGTCGAGATCGCGGCGTTGCTCAAGGACTACAAGGACGATGCGGAGCGGGCGAACGCGAAGTACAAAGGGAAACGCCTGCGCGTGACCGGCGCCGTCGTCGACGTGAACAAGGACGACAGAGGCGGGGTCTCCGTGACGCTCGGGACGGGCGCAGCGATGGAAGCGCCGCTCGCCGAGTGCTTCTTCGCGCCGGAGTACGCGCTGCCGGCGGTGACGTTCACGAAAGGGACGAAGCTCACTGTCCAAGGCGACTGCGACGGCATCACGTCGACGATCTCGTTGCGGCGATGCGGCTTCGGAGCGGCGGCCGGCTCGACGAGCGCGGCGCCGATCCAAGACGGAAAAGGCGCGATGGAGGTCTGCAAGAAGCTCGAGGCCGCGGGGCTGGCGACGAAGTGCCTGCCGGTGCCGGGCACGGGCGAGCGCGCGCGATTCGAGCTCCCGTCGCTGCCCGGGAGGAGTGGGCTGGTCGTGCGCCTGACGGACGCGCTGATGTTCTCGAAGTACGTGGCCGGGATGGCGGCGCAACCGCAAGCGTCGCCGCTGCGGCCGTACTACGGATCGCCGAACGCGCGGATCGTCGTGCACCTGACGAGCGGCGTGACGCCGGAGGTAGAGCAACAGATGAAGACAGTGGTCGACGCGTTGTGAACGTGCAGGTCATTCACTCAGCGCGCGGCTGGGTCCTGTTCGTAGAACGCCGCGAGCTCCGCGTAGAGCTCGGGATGGCGCTGCTTCATGGCGCGCGGCTTCTCGAAGAACATCTCGGTGACGACGGCGAAGAACTCGGCGGGGTTGGTCGCGCCGTACGCGTCGATGTCGCTGCCACGTCCCGCGTGGATCTTCTGCGATAGCTCGCCGAACTCGTCGCCGAGCACGTGCGCCCACGACGTGTACTTCGCGCGCGCGCCGAGATCGGGCGCGCCGTCCATCGCGCCGTCCTCGCCGTCGAGCTGGTGCGCGAACTCGTGGAGGACGACGTTCTGCCCGTCGGCGGGCTGCGCGGCGCCTGACTTCACGTGATCCCACGCGAGCACGACGAGGCCGCGCGTCCACGACTCGCCGGCGTTCGCCGTTTTTCGTTCGACGACGGCGCCACCCACGACATCCACGGCGGTCGTTCGATACGCCGTCGGATAGACGAGGATCGATTCGACGTTCGGGTAGATGTCGGTGTCGCGATGAAGAAGGAGCAGGCACGCCTGCGCCGCGATCGTCACTTTGATCTCTTCGGTCAGCTCGAGCCCTCCGCACCCCTCGAACGATTTCTCCGCGAGGAAGATTCGCACGAGTCCTTCGAGCTCCTCGCGATCGGCGTCGTCGAGCTTCGCGAGGAAGGGGACGTTCTTCGTCAGGATCGCGCGCTCGCTCGGCGTGAGCGGCTGTTCGCGAAGCGCGGCGCGGCGACGATCCCGAAAGAAATGGAACATCGAGAGCGAGCGTAGCCGAACTGCGTCGACCCGCGGCTATGCTGCTTCTCGCATGGTCCGCGTCGCCGCGATCGAGCTCCCCGCGCGGTGGAACGATCCACGCGCCGCCCTCGCCGACGTCGATGCGCAGATCACGCGAGGCCCCGCGTGCGATCTCGCGCTCCTCCCCGAGGCGTCGCTCACGGGCTATCTCTCTCCGCGCGGCGACGCGGATCTCCGTCCGTTCGCCGAGGCGATCGACGGACCGACCGTGCGTGCGTTCGGCGATCTCGCGCGCAAGCACCACACGCACCTCGCGGGCCCGCTCATCGAGCGCGACGGCGCGCGCTGTTACAACGCGCTCGTCGTCGTCGACGCCGACGGGCATCTCGTCGCGCACTACCGCAAACGCCACCCGTGGTTCCCCGAGACCTGGGCGACGGCCGGCGAAGATCCGCTCCCGAGCTTCGTCGTCGCCGGCGCGCTCTTCACCGCGTGCATCTGCTTCGACCTGCACTTCGTCGTGACCGAATCAATCGACGCGCTTCGCACCGCCGACGTCCTCCTCTTTCCGAGCGCATGGGTCGAGGAGGGCGACGACTCGCGCGAAGACCTCCTCGTCGCGATCGCGAACCGTGTCGGCATCGCG
>JBBQXV010000457.1:0-4788 GCA_038209335.1 Polyangiales bacterium
TATTAGTGATTGGCGGGGAGCGCGGGGGACGATGCGATCGGGGCAGCGGGCGTGGGCGTGGGCGTGGGCGTGGGCGTGGGCGTGGGCGTGGGCGTGGGCGCGGGCGTGCTCGTGCTCGTGCTCGTGCTCGTCGTCTCGATCCTCCGTTCCGCGCACGCGAAGATCACGATCGCCGCGAGCGCGATCCCCCGCCTCACGTCGCGCGCACCAATCGCATGGAGCGGTGGCCGTGCACGTTCGCGATCGCGCCGAGAATCACAACGACACCGTACGTCACGTCGCGCCCTTTTTCCTCGGCGCTCTTCGATCGATCAGCGCGGCGTCGGCGGCACGACGACGGTCGTGATCGCCTGCACGCTCGCACCCGCCGGGTATGCGTAGCTCACCGCTTGCGAATAGAACCCCGCGGTCCCCGGGCTTCGGTACGCGCCTCCGGTCGCCATCGATCCCCAACCCCATACGGTGAGACCGAACGGCGCCGCGCTGTGGGCCTCGTGCCGTCCGTTGTCGCACATCCCTTGCTTCGCGAAGTTGCCGCTCACGAGATCGATGCGCGTGAACTCGTAGTCGGTCCCGACCGGTTGCCATCCGGTGAGCACGCCCGCGCAGTCGAGCGTGACGTCTTGGAACGCGCCCTTCGATTTCGTCCGCACGAGGACGAGGTGCGTCTCGGGGTACGTCGGATCGGTGAAGAAGACGTACGACGCGAGGTACTGCTGCGGAGGAATGACGTTCACGAACTCGGGATCGCCGCGGCAGTCGCCACCCGTCCAGTACGCCGTGCATCCCGTCATGTAGTTCGCCATGTAGAAGGGATGCTTGTCGTCCTGACTCTTCACGATGAACTCGGGACCCGCCGCGAACTCGACGAGCTGACCGCTCTTCACCATCGTCGGTGCGCCCGGCGGCGTCGTCGGCAAGTAGGTGAGCGTCGTCCCGTCGACCGCGCCGACGATTCGCCACGGCGGGCTCTCCGGTTTTCCCGGGTAGCGATCGCGGTGGCGCACGCCGACGTACTCGTGACCGAGCGCCTTCACCGGCGGGATCATCTGGTGCGCGGCGTCGCATGCGCCGGCGCCCGTCGGAACGTTCATGCACGTGATGCCGCCGAAGACGCCGATCGGCTTCGTCGATTGGATCGGCGTGCCGATGAGCTCCGCGACTTGCGTGAACTGAAGCACCTGCCCCGCCGTGAGCGAGTACGTGTGCGGCACGCCGAGCCCGGTCGCCGCGACGCCCGGTCCGCCGACGATCGCCGCCGTCGGGCTGAGCGTGACGTCGGTCGCTTCCGCCGCGACGATCGCGACCCACGGCAAGAACGAAGAGTTCCCCGTGTAGCCGTCGATCGCGATGTAGTTCGTGTCCCACGCCGTCGTCGGCAAGAGGAGCGTCGCGCTCGTGATCGCGCTGTTGCCGCCGCCGTACGGATAGATGTCGTACGCGACGACCGGCGCCGACAACGCGATGTGGAACGCGGTGCCGATGCCGGTCCCGTGCGTCGCCGCATCGGCGGTGTTGAACGCAGGCGTGACGCCGGCGGGACACTTCACGGGCGCCGTCGACGTCCCGGCGAGAAAGAGGATCGCGACCTGCCCCGGCGGGATCTGTCCGTTCGGAAGCATTCCGTACGTCGTCGCTTGCCCGCTCCCCGATGGGATGCGCGCGAAGTCGGCGGCGTTGAAGGTCTGTCCGCCGCGATCGACGGTGATCGTGATCGGCGAGCCCCACGTGTTCGCGATGAACGCGGCGTAGCAGTCGCCGTTGTCCGAGCTGTACGCATCGGGCACGTAACTGAAGTAGTCGCAGCCCACCGTGCTCTTGTTCGCCTTCGCGGCGTCGCACGCGGCGACGCACGCGCCCGCCGCGCATCCTTGATCGCCGGCGCACGTCGTGACGACGGTGTCGTTGCAGTCGAGCACTTGATGGAGATCGCTCGAGCAGTGGCGCGTCGCGCACCCCGAGCTGTCGCTCCCGAAGTTTCCGTCGAACGCGAGACCTCCATCGTCGCCCGCGCTTGCATCGTCCCCGACGCTCGCGTCGTCGCCCGATCCGAAGTCCGATGGCTTGCCCGATCCACCGCAAGCGGCCACGACCGATGCCACGCCCAACGCCAACGACGCTACGAAGAGAAGTCGCTTCATGGACTCGTCGTACGCTCGCCCGAAGAAAAATCCGCCTCCATGCGGTCTCGGTGACGCGCTGCGTGCCTACTCGACTACACCCTCCCCCGCGAACCGACCTTCGCGTCTTCGTGCGTCGATCGCGCAACATTCGGCCAAATCGCCGAATACTTTACCTTCGCGCGCGGGGGCACGAAGGTTGCTGCAAGGGAGTCCACCATGCACATCCAGACTGCGGCGCAAAAGGCGCCCCGCGCGATTCCGTCGTCCCCCGAGCAGAAGCAGCCGGAGGCCGAGACGACGACGCGCACCGAGGATCGCGAGACCCTCTGCGACGACGATCTCTACGCGAACCTCGCGCACACCGACTGATCGGACGCGCTCACCGCTCGCGGCTCACCGCGATTACTTCTCGGCGACCTCGACAGCGATGTTCGGGCTCGTCTTCGCGAGCTCGTCGATCTTCTTCTTGGGGAAAGTCTTGCCGACGGCGACGCGGCGAAGCTTCTTCAGGCCCTTGAGCGGCGCGAGATCGGTGACCCACGTGCCGACGAGGCGAAGGTCCTCGAGATCCGACAACTGAGAGAGGCGCAGCACGTCGTGCAGCGGCGTGTTGTTCAAGTTGAGGACCTTGAGCCGCTTGAGGCCGACGAGCGGCGTGAGATCGTTCACCGGCGTTCCCGTGAGATCGAGCGTCGCGAGCGCCTTCATCTCCATCAGCCCTTTGAGATCGCTCACGCCCTTTGCATTGGCGAAGGTGAGGTTCACGAGCTTCTTCATCCCTTTGAGGCCGCCGAGATCGCGCACCTTGCTGTCGGACAGGTCGAGTGACTCGAGCTCGACGAGATCCTTCAGCGGCGTCGTGTCGGTGATCGGCGTCTTCGCGAGGCTGAGCTTTTTCATCGCGACGAGCGCGGCGAGCGGCGCCAGATCTTTCACCTTCGTGCCGTCGAGATCGAGGTGCTCGAGCTTCGTGCATCCCTTGAGCGGCGTGATGTTCTCGATCTTCGACTGCTCGAGCTCGAGATGCTTCAGGCTCGGAAGGCTGTACGCCGCGCGGATGTCGGTGACGCTCGATCCGGTCAAGTTGAGCTCTTCGAGGCCAACGTGACTCCCGAGCGCCGTCACGTCCTCGAGCTCTTCGACGCCATGCGCGTCGAACGCGACGAGACCGTTCGACGTCGCGAGCGCCGCGAGCGATTTGATCTTCGTGGCGCTGATGTCGAGCCGCTTGAGATCCTTCAGCGGCAAGAGCGCGAACGCATCGGTGACCTTGTCGCTCTCGATGCGGAGGACGCGGATCCACGGGAGCTTCGCGACCGTTTTGAGATCGGCGTCGGTCGTCTCTTTGCCGAAGACGACGCGGAGGTTCTCGTGGTCGGGCTTGGCCTCGATCGCCGCCTTGATGGCATCGGTGACGCGGGTGACCGTGCACTCGCCGTCCGAGCAGGAGAATGCCGGCTCGGGGCCGCCGAGCGGCGACGCGGACGACGACGCGCTCGCCGCGGCCGAGGACGACGACGCCGGCGCCGTATCCGGCTTGCTCTTGGACGAGCACGCTAGGGGAGCGAGAGAGAGAAGAGCCATGATCGCCAACGGGAAAGCTCGCTTCACGGGCCGGATAGTACGTCTCATCGCCAGCACACGGGGAGCGTTTCGCCCTTCACGCGGTGCGGCGTGCTAAGTGGGGGCCGAGCCCATGGTGGACTGCCCGCACTGCGCGAGCCAATGCAACGAAGGGAGCCGCTTCTGCGCCGCTTGCGGCGGGGAGCTGGAGCTCGAGGTCGCGTTGCGCGAAGACCCGTTCGTCGGGCGCGCGCTCCCGGGCGGTTACCGCGTGCAGCACCTCGCCGGTATCGGCGGCATGGGGCGCGTCTACCTCGCCGAGCAGACGACGCTCGGACGCACCGTCGCGGTCAAGGTCATCCACCCGCACCTCGCGGGCGACGATCACGCCGCCGGTCGCTTCATCACGGAGGCGCGCGCGTCGTGCCAGCTGCACCATCCCAACTCGATCGCGATCTACGATTTTGGTCGCACCGACGACGGGCAGCTCTATCTCGTGATGGAGTACCTGCGCGGGAAGGATCTCGCGCGCGTCGCCGACGAGCAAGGCCCGCTCGAGATCGAACGGATCGTCGACATCCTCTGCCAAGTGCTCGGCGCGCTCGACGAAGCGCACGAGCTGTCGATCATCCACCGCGATCTCAAGCCCGAGAACATCGTGCTCGAGCCGGTGCGCAGCGGGCGCGACTTCGTCAAGGTCGTCGACTACGGGCTCGCGAAGATGCGCGATCCCGCGCCGGGCGCCGCGGTGACGTCGCCGGGTTTCGTGTGCGGCACGCCCGAGTACATGAGCCCCGAGCAAGGGCGCGGCGATCCGCTCGACGGGCGCGCCGACCTCTATTCGATCGGCGTCATTCTGTTTCAGCTGCTGACGGGGCGCTTGCCGTTCGAGGCCGAGACGTCGACGCGCCTTCTCCTCGCGCACCTCACCGACGTGCCGCCGGATCCGCGCTCGGTCGCGCCCGACCGCCAGATCCCCGAGGAGCTCGCGCGGATCACGCTGCAGCTCCTCGAGAAGCTGCCGCACATGCGCTTCGAGACGGCGCGCGATCTCGCGGACGCGCTCCGTCGATCGATCGGCGTCCCCGATACGAGGCGCAGT
>JBBQXV010000458.1:0-4787 GCA_038209335.1 Polyangiales bacterium
TGATCGGCGAACGTCTCGTGGTGCGCGGGCGAGCCGATCTCGATCACCTCGAGGTCGCCCGTGCTCTCGAGCACGCGATGGCGAATCTGCGGAGGTTGAAGAACGCAGTCGCCGGCGTGGAGGACGAACGGCGGACCTTGGTCCTCGTAGACGACCTTCACCGATCCTTTTTTGCAGTAGATCATCTGGAATCGCACTTTGTGAAAGTGCACGTAGTCGGGGACGGGGCCGCTGCCCGGGATTTGAATGTGCGACGCGATGACGCGACCGGCTTGGCGATCGGGGACGAGATCGCGGTAGCGCATTCCGGCACGGCCTTCGATCCACGCGCCGTCGGTCGCTCGGCACACGACGAACGACGGGCGGAGCGGAAGCAAGACGAGCGGAGGATCGGCGTCGACGATCTCGATGCGCGTTCCGTTCGGCGCGACGAGCTCGGTCACGCCGCCCGCGAACGCTGTGGGATCGGCGACGAGCAATCGGAGGACGCCGGGCGCGCCGTCGCCGCCACGCTGAAGCCGCGCGCGCAGACCGTGACCGGAGATCACCGCCGCCGTCGGATCGTCGGCCGGTGAGATCGCGTCGACACGGAAGCCGAGGCGGTCGGTGAAGAACGCGAGCGTCGCGTTCAGGTCGTCGCACGGCAGCACGATCTCCGCGTGGATCGCGCGCGCCGTGGACTTCGGATTCGCGGCGTCCATGGGCATCGCGTCGACGATGCTAGCCTCTTCTCATGGACGCGGCTCGCGACCGCGTCTCCAAAGCGACGCTGGGATTTCGGATCGCGCTCGCGGTCGCGGGGATCGTCGTGGTGGTCGCGATCGTGCGTCACGTCGGCGTCGACGCGATCGTCGAGACGCTTCGTCCCGCGCTGAAGTGGCTTCCGGTGTTGTGCGCGCTCGAGCTCGTGCGCATGGCGTGCGAGACGCTGGCGAGCCGGTTGGCGTACGGATCGCTCGCCTCGCGCATCCCGCGCGCGACGCTCTTTCGCGCGCACGTCATCGGACAATCGCTCGCGAGCCTCGCGCCCGCGCCGCGCGTCGTGAACGAGACGATCAAGGTCGGGCTCCTCGCGCCGTACGTCGGAGCCGCAGCGGCGACCTCGGTCGGCTTCATCAATCAAGCGGCCACGCTGATCGCGGTCGGGCTCTTCTCCATCCCGTGCGGCGTCGCCATTCTCGCGCTCGGCGGCGCGTCGGTGTGGTTCTGGGCCGCGGCGCTTCACGCGGCCGTCCTCGTCACGAGCGGGCTCGCGCTCCAAGCCGCCACGCGCGCGGACGCGCCAGGGCGGTGGCTCGCCAAGAAATTTCCGAGCCTCGCGGCGCGCGCCGACGCCTTTCGTGCCCACGCGAGCGAGACGGGGCTCTGGGCCGCGGGGCCGACGAGCGCGCTGATGCTCGGTCGCTGCGTCCAAGTCGTGCAGTACGGGGTCGCGGCGCGCGCGGTAGGGATCGACGTTGGCGTGCTCGGCGCGATGAGTGTCGAAGGGGTGAACCTCATCGCGTCGGCCGTCGGCGTGCTCGTCCCCGGAGGCCTCGGAACGACCGACGGCGCCTTCACGCTGGCCGCCGACCTCCTCGGTACGACGGTCGCGCGCGCGACGTCGATGGCGCTCCTGATGCGCTGCATGCAAATCGTATGGGTTCCCATAGGATCGGTCGTCGCGCTCGTCGGCCCGCCCGGGCCTGCGAGACGAATCGCCAGGCCCGACGACCCGTGACGCGAAACCTGGATCGCATGGCGTGTCCGGTGGGAGGATGCGCCTCATGAAAGCAAACGTCCTTCTGGCGCTCGCGTCCGTGTTCACGCTCGCCGCCGCGTGCGGCCCCGCGAAGCCTCCGCCTACTCCGGGCGGCGAGGTCGACAAGACTCCACCGCCGACGGCTTCGACGGCGCGCGCGCCCGTCATCGACGAGCTCGGATCGGCGAAAGACGTCGACGACGCGAAGAAAGCGTTCGATGCGGGCGATCTCGCCGGCGCGCAGAAGGCGTACGAGTCCGCGCTGGTGAAGTTCCCGAACAACGCCGTTGCGATCTTCGGGATCGGGATGCTCCACGAGAAGGCGGGCCGAAAACCGCAGGCGATCGAGGCGTACAAGCAAGCGCTCAACCTGAAGGCGGATCTCGACGACGCGGCCGTGCCGCTGGCCGCGCTGTACCTCGACGCGAGCCCGCCGCGGCTCGACGAGGCGATCGCGGTGTGCCGCGCGGCGCTCGCGGTGAGGCCGAAGAACGCGGCGCTCCACAACACACTCGCGATCGCGCTCGCGAACCGTGGCTTCGATCAGGACGGCGCGCTCAAGGAGTTCGAGGAGGCAATCAAGCTGAACGGGAACGAGCCGATGTTCCACATCACGTACGCCGAGTGGCTCACGGCGTGGAAGATCGGCGGCGCGGTCGCGCACCTCGAAACCGCGCGTCTGCTCGTGAAGGACGACGTCGGTCTCCTCGCGACGATCGGGCACCAGCTGCGGTACGCAGGCGAGTTCAAATCGTGCGTCGACATCTTCACGAAGCTCATCGCAAAGAAGGACGGCGGCGAAGTTCGAACGGAGCGCGCGCTCTGCAAGCTCGGGCTCAAGGACGAGGCGGGCGTCGTCGCGGATCTTCAGGCGGCGGTCGCGAAGGAGCCGGGCTACGCGCCCGCGCACTACTATTTGGGCGGACGCTTCGCCGTGAAGAAGAAGTGGAAGGAAGCGATCGCCGAGTACGAGAAGTACTTGCAGCTCGATCCGCAGGGATCGCTGTCGAAGCAGGCGACGGAGAAGCTCGAAGTGGCGAAGAAGTTGATGGCGGGGAACACGAAGTAGGTCAGTCGATCACGCGAATCGTCGGGCCCGGCGCGACGCGCACGTCGGTCGCGGTGAATCTGTCGCCGTCGAGGATGTACGTCGCGCGGGCCGGGGCGTCGTCTTCGCCGAAGCGGAGGCGAAGCTCCTCGACGAGCGTGTCGACGTGGTGCGCGCCGGACAGCGGTCGTCCGGCGAGGACGCGCGGCATCTGCGGGCCGAGCTGGCGAGGACCGAGCGCGCTCGCGACGGCGTGCACGCGATCGTCGCGCTCGCCGGCTCTGTACGTGAGGCGCATGCCGATGCCGAGATCGCGCACGACGCTGGCAGCGACGAGGCTCCACGCGCGCGGTGGCTGCGTGACGCCGTCGACGTCGAGGCGCGCGGGCATCGGCGAGAGCACGCGACGCGCGAGCGGCGATCCGACGAAGACGCCGCCGAAGATCTTCGCGACGATCCACGCCGCCGTCGCGTTCCCCGGATCTGGCGCGGCGTAGTAGGCGTCGAAGAACGCCGAGACGAGCCCCGCGCCGAAGATGAAGCCGATGCGATCGCCGCCGGCGTCGTCGCGTACGCGGAGCGTCGGTCGCGTCGTGGTTCCGCCGCCGTCGATCGCCGCGCCGACGACGCGCTCTGCCCATCGCCGCGCGTCGCCGCGCATTCCCCAGTTGCGCGCGACCGTGCAGACCGTCCCGCCCGGAGCGAGCGCGAGGTCGGGCATCGCGTCGCCCATCGCGTGCCAGAGCGCGGTCACGCCGGCCATGTGCGTCCCGTCACCCCCCGCGAGGACGACCGCTCGTGCACCGGACGCCGCGATCGCGCGCACCGTCTCGTCGAGATCTGCGAGCGTCCGTGTCTCGTGCACCGTCGCACCTCGACGCGCGGCGACGAGGACGACGTCGCGCAGCGCGGCGTCTCCGCCGAGACGGTGCGCGGTGAGGTTCATGATCACGTGGACGGTCACGGTCGCCCGTCTTTAGCAGCTTCGCAGGCGCGCTGGCCACGCCAGGCAAAACAGGGTACTTCGAGAGTTCATGCGAGCTTCGCGTCTTGGCCTTGCTCTGTCTTCCTTCGCGATCGTGGCGGTCACTGCTACGGGCTGTGGCTCCTCCGCGCTCAAGGCGGCCGAACGCGGCGATCTCCCGGCGCTGAAGAGCGATCTCGCGTCGCGCCAGACCGCTGGCGACATGTCGAACGGCGAAGCGGCGGACATCGCGAAGGTCGTCGCCGAGCGCGAGGTGCGCGTCGCGAACCCCAAGGACGCGATCGATCGCATCCGCGAGATCCGCGCGTGCGCGCGCGAGCTCGACGGCGTGCTCTCGGATCGCATGCAGACGCACGACGAGGCGGGGGCCGAAGCGGCGCTCGCGCGGCTCGAGGCGGGGAAGCTCGACGCCGACGACGTGCGCGTGTTCGCGGGGATCCCCGACGACACGTGGCGCGCGGTCGGGACGCGTGGGCTCGTGCGCGAAGAAGATCGCGCGGCGCGGCAGCACGCGATGCTCGACGCGGTCCCGCGCGTGCGGCGCCAGGCGATGCGGGCGGCGCAGTTCGCCGTCGATCCTGCGGATCTCGATCCGCTCACCGAAGCGGCGCGCGTCGATCCGGAGCCGATCCTCCGCACCGAAGCCGTCCGTGCGATCGCCGCGCTCCCACCGCAAACCGGCGGCGGCGTCGCCAACCGACTGCGCGATCTCTGGGTCGGCGCCGACGACGGCATCCGCGAGGACATCGCGCTCGCGTGGGCGTCGCCGAACATCTACGCGGCCGGCGGTCGCGAAGCGCTCATCGTCCTCCTCACGTCGGGTCACGGTCCGGGCGTCATCGAAGGGGCGGCGGCGCTCATGCGCGGCTGGGACGGACGCGATCGCGAGTCGCGCGATGTCGCGGTGGCGCTCGTCGCGCGCGCGATCGAATCGGGAGCGAAGCGCCATCGCATGCACGCGATCGCCGTCGCCCGCATCGACAAGAACAAGGATCTCCTCGCCGCGGTCGTCA
>JBBQXV010000459.1:0-4784 GCA_038209335.1 Polyangiales bacterium
GGATGCAGCCCTTCGCCAGCGGAACGAAACGCTCGAGCGCGTCCTCGAGAGGTGGCGCATCGTCCCACGCCGCGGGGTCGAAGCCGTTGAGCGCCGCCGTCTCGACGCTGCACCGCTCGGGGTGCCGGGGACGCACTCGCGTCACAAACTCGCCCTCAACGTAGAGCAGCGTCGGATGCACGCGAACCGCGGCGAGCTCGATGATCTCGTGGCGAACCGGATCGAGCCCCGTCGTCTCGACATCGACGAAGAGGAGACGCCGCGAAGAGATCGGAAGGGAGGTCACGATCAGGCTCCCTTCGACGAGAAGCGCTGGCTGAACTTTCGCTCCGCGAGCGAGTCGATCTCCGCGCGCAGCATCGCCGCCTCAGCGCGCGGGAGCCGCTGACGCGCGTCCTTCAGGAGATCGTCGACCGCGCCCTTGTCGATCACGGCGACGCGACGAACGACGTCATCGCGCGACATGCCAGTGGCCTCGACGAAGCGCTCGACCGTCGCTTCGAGCGGGAACGACGCGCTCGAGACCGTGAACATCGCGTACTTGCGGCCGCCCGCCACGACGTCCCCCTGCTTCTCGATCTGCGCCTTGAGGACAGCGTCGAGCTCGTCACGGCGCGCGTACGCGAGCTTCGCGATCGCCGCGACCTGCTCTCGCTCGCGTGCGACGGCTTCGAGATCGGCGGGCGTGCTCGCCACGACCGACGCCTTGCCTGCCAGCGCCGCGGCGTAAGCCGAGCACTGTTGGCGATGGTCGCAGTACGAGCAGTTCAGGTTCAATCGCGCCGGGAACTCGGTCGCCGCCTCGATCTGCTCCCCCATCGCGGCGATGTACGCCTTCGCCGTCTCGAGCTGCTCGCGCGTACGAGACGTCTCCATGCGGATCGAGTGCCTGACCATGTGGAACGTGAGCTTGATCGTTTTCGCCCACGGCCAGAGCTGCTCGGCCGCGAGCTGGTACAGGCTCATTTGCAGACTCGAATCCACCTCCGCGCGTGTGAAGAGCAGGCGGTTCGACTTGTAGTCGACGATCTCCACGGTCTCGTCGTCGAGGCGGTTCACGCGGTCCATCGCGCCGACGACGCGGAAGCGCCCGATCGCCAGTTCGAACTCGCGCTCGACGGCAAGGATGTTCTCGTGGCGCACGAGTCCCTCGTCGCGGCAGAAGTCCTTCAGGATCGCGACGCCGTCCTCGAAGACGTTGATGCCGTGAAGGCCACCCTCGCGCAGCCACTGCCGGCTCCAGAGATCGAGAGCGCGCGCCTCGTCGAGCGCGCCATCGACCTTGCGAGCGACAACATCGAGGAGAAGATCCTCGAGCGCCGCGTGGATCGCTTTGCCGAAGAGGAGCGGCAACCCCGGCGCCGCTTCGAGGCGATCGATGTAGTGCAAACGAAAAGCGGCGGGGCACTGCTCGTAACGGCTCAAACGCGAAAATGACAAATGTTCGTTCGTGAACGGCATGCGCGTCACTCCTTCGACGGGAGCAAAGCGACGCGAGGTCAACTTCGGGGACACCTCCGCGCGCACTCACACAGGGACACGTTCTTCTTCGGTTCACAGCGTCTTCGAATCCTCATGACGTGTCCCCGAAGTTGTCTTGGCGACGCTTTGCTCTCGGCAAGAGCCCCGAGCGATCGCTCAGACAGGTGCGGAAGATGGACGAGATCACGTTGACGTATCTCACGGCGGAGCGCTTCCGCGCGCAGCCGCAGGTTGGGTTGCGAATCGAGCAGTCCTGGACGACCACCGCCGATGGGCTGACGACGCCGATCGTGGCGGAGACGAAGCGCGATGCGGGCGCGTGGTGTCCCTGCGCGCTCGACGGCGGCCGCGTGAAGGAGGGACGCGGCCCCGTTTTCCTTCTCGTTGCGGACGTGGACGACGCAGGGCCCGGCGCGATCGGCAGGTCAGCCAGCGCGCTCTCGCGTTACCAGGGCGCTGTCATCCCGACGTTCAGCGCGACGAAGGAGAACGAGAAGCATCGAATCGTTCTCGTTCCCTCGCGGCCCCTCACGCCGGAGGAGTTTCCGATCGCGTGGCAGAAGATCGCGCGAAAGCTCGCGGCCATGGGGATCGCGGTCGATCGCGGCTGCAAGAATATCAACCGCCTCTACTTCGTGGCGAACACGCCAGCACCGGAGATGTGGCTCGGCGCGCACCGTCTTGCCGGCGCTCCCGTGAATGTGGATGCTCTCCTCGCCGTCGCGCGACGCGAGGACGAGCAGCATCGTCGCCGCGAAGAGGCAGAGCGCGCGCGCCGCGCCGCCGTCGCACCGACTCGGGAAGAGCATCGCGATAAGTACGTCGCCGCAGCGATCGCGAACGAGCGCGCGCGCATCGCCTCCGCCGCCGAGGGAAGCCGTCACGACGCGCTCCTCAAGGCGGCGTTCGCGCTTGCACGCCCGGCGATCGGGCTCACGATCGTCCAAATTGAAGCCGCGCTTCTCGACGCCTTCGTGAGTGTCGCTGGCGAGAGTCGCCGCCGAGAGGGACAGCGTGCGATCCATGACGCCAGCGCCGCACGCGCCAAGGTGGCGGTGTGATGCCCGAGGTCGAGTTCGAGACGCCCGACGGACCGACCGCAGCGAATCCGCTGTATGGGCTCGAGAAGCTCGGCGCCGTCGCGATCTTCGGGCGCGATCGGATCCTCGAGCTCGCGGCCAAACCGGTCGTCTATCTCTGGCAAGACATCGCGCTCGCCGGAATCATCGTCGTGATCGCCGGCGGTCCCGGCGGCGGCAAGACCACACTCTTGTTTCTCCTCCTCGCCGCGCGTCTGAACCGAGGCGCTCCGGTGAAGCTTCTTGGCCGCGAGGTGACGCCCGTGCCGCCCGGACAGTTCGTCGTACTCATCGAGGGGGAACACGGCGCGACGAGCACGATGCGCAAACTTGTGCGAAGCCTGCGCATCCTCGGCATCGACGACGGCGCGCTCGAGCACGTGATCGTGGTCGCCAGAAGGAGCGTGCGGATCGGCTCCGCCGAATGGGACGACGTCGGGCGGATGGTCACCGCCGGCCTCGTGAGCGACATCGCGCTCGACACTCTGGCGCGTGTCGCGCCGAGTGACGCCAACGACGAGAAGGAGCAGGTAGCGATCTTCGATATGATCGCGCAGACGATCGATCTGGCGCCGAGCGAGACCACGAAGCCGGTTGTCTGGACGGTGGCCCACACCCGCAAGGGAGCCGGCGATCATCTCGAGGCCGTCAGCGGGAGCACGCAACGCGTCGGCCAGGCCGATACCGTCCTGCTCCTTCAGGCGGAGCGGCAGGACGGGCGCGTCGCCTCGACCAAGGTCACCTTCGCGAAGCTCCGGGAGGACCCGGACGACTATCCCGTGCCGGTGGAGTACGTCGTCAATCCCGATGGGATCGTCATGGTTGACGCGTCCAAGTCGCAAGACGAGCACCCCCTCGAAGCGCGCATCCTCGTGCGGCTCTCCCTCGGCCCGCAGACAAAGAACGCGCTCAAGACGGCGCTTGCGCGCAGCGCCAAGGACATCGACGACGCGCTCACCAACTTGTTCGCCGCGAGGGCGATCCGGACGACCGAGGTGAAGATGCGCAACGGCGTGTTCAAAGCGTTCGAGCTGCGCACGGCACCACCACGCGAGACCAGCGCGCCCGCTTCTCCGCAAGCGGCTGCGCACGACACGGACGAGAACAAACCGCTCTAACCTTCGTTCGTCGCGATGATGTGCGTTCGTGTTGCCGCGCCAATGGGTGGCGACGCCGAGAGGGCCCGTTGCGGTGCGTGCGCGAACGCGGACTGAACCCGGACGCAGGCGCGAAATGCGAACCCGGACTTCGTCCGGGTGGATAGCGGGTGCAGCCAAAAACAAGGTGGTTGAACCCGGACTCTGATCGAGTCCGGGTTGCCCGCCGCGCGACCGTCTTCGAGCTGACGAACGAACCCTGGGCGGCGCGACACGGCCCTCGCGTCGTTCGCGGTCACGGCGTGCGCGTGCGCTGGCCGCTCGCACGTCGGACGGACCGAGCGTCGCCACACGCTGCCCCATACTCCGCTCCTGATGCACTGCCCGGCGGCGCGCGCGTGCCGTAGGAAGGTTCAGGTGCCCGCAGCTCGGTGGGCCGTGGCGAGTCTTCTGGGGGTCCGCGGCGGCGGCGAATTTGAACCCGGACTCGGAGTCCGGGTTCGCATGCAAAAATGGGGGCGAGTCCGGGTTCAACGTCCGGGTTCAACTGCGTTGTTTTTGGCTCGATTCGCGATCGCCGATGCCTCCGAAAACGGTGAACCCGGACGAAATACGAATTTCCCGAGAAATGAACCCGGACTTAGTTCGAGTCCGGGTGGGTCCGGGTTCGAACGCGTCCGGGTTCATGAAACGGCTGAAAACAAGGCACTTGAACCCGGACTCAGTACCCAGACTACCCAACCCGGACTCGCCCCCCTTTTAAGGGGGGGCGAGTCCTGTACGGGTCCGGGTCCGGGTTCGGTTTGCGTGGCTAGCAAACGAAGGACGCGACGCATCGGCCTTCCGACGCTCAGGTGATCATAGGTCGCATTGGGGGCATACAACCCCTAGCGCAAATTTGCGCTAGGGGTTTAGAGCCCCCGGCCAACTGGATCGGGGCGCGTCATGCGCATCGCCGCAAGCGTCTCCGGGCCCCGCCTCGCGCCAATGCGGCTGGCGCCACGGAAGCGCACGTTTGACGAGGCATCGGCGGCGGCGGCGCCTCCAGCCCTGACGCTCTACAAGGCGCCCGCGCCGCGAAAGTGGCCGCAACGCGCGGCACGATGAAGCGACCCGGCAAACGAAC
>JBBQXV010000460.1:0-4717 GCA_038209335.1 Polyangiales bacterium
GACATGATGACGGACGCCTCGCGAAAGTCGCGATCGAAGGAAGACGTGCGTCGCATCATCGCCGACGAACGCGCCGAGCTCGCCGAGCAAGGGAAGGCGCTCGCCGCGAAGGACACGCGCGTCGAGGCGACTGCGCGACTGCGCTTCGACGACGGCGAAGAAGCGGCGCTCGAGCTCAAGGACGGAAAGTACTGGGTCAGCGCATCCGGAGCGCTCCCCGGCGGCGCGCGCACACCCGAAGAAGCGCTCGATCAGCTCCGTCGCGTCGTCGCGCGCCGCAGCTACGCCGGCCTCATGCGCGTCCTCTCGCCGACCACGCGCGCGATGATCGAAGCCGATCTGCGCGCGCTCGTGACCGGCCTCGATCGTCCCGAGACGCTTCAAGTCCAAGTGAACGGCGACGCCGCCACGGTGATCGTCCCCGGCGGTCACCACGTTCGACTCAAGCGCGAAGGCGGACTCTGGCGCGTCGACAACTTCGACTGACGTTCGACGTTCGACCTACGCCTTCACGTCGCCTTTCGCGATCTCCACGTCGAGATCGTACACGTCGCGCAAGAGCGACGACTTCGACGCGACGGTCCATTCTTCGAGCTCGCGGTCCCCATCGCCGCGCAAGAAGAGCTTCACCTTGCTCTTTGTCCGATCGACCGCCGCGCGCACGCTCTCGATCTTTCCGCGATGCTCGCGATCGAGCGCATCGGCGACGCGCAGGATCGCCGCGAGCCCGCGCACCTTGCCGCGCGCATCCTTGTCGAGCTCGCGAAAATTCGGATGCGACGGATCGGGCGGGCTCTTCCGGTGGTAGCGCGCGATGTTCGCGATCATCGCGCGCTCGTCGGGGGTGATCCCCATGATGTCGGCGTGGCTGATGAGGTAGTAGCCGTGCTTGTGGTGGCCGTTGTAGTGGACGAAATCGCCGATGTCGTGGAGCGTCGCGGCCGCGCGTAGGAGCAAGAGCTCGCGCGGCCCGAAGGCGTGGACGTCCTGCAGATCGGCGAAGAGCTGCGTCGCGAATCGCGTCACCGTCTTCGCGTGCGCTTCGTCGTACTGGTATTTCTGACCGATGCGCTCGCACGCGAGGACCACGTTCTCGGCTTCGCCCGCCGTGTCCCAGACGTCGTAGAATTTGTCGACGAGCTCCTCGAGGATCCCGGCGGTGAGCCCGACTCCCGGGGCGACGATCGCCGGCTGATCGAACACGTGCGCGAGGCGCAAGAAGATCGCCGCCGCGGGGACGATCGTGTCGGCGCGATCGGGGCGAAGGCTGTACGTGTCCTTGCGCTCGCCGGGCGTCATGCCGCAGAGTTTCTTGTAGAGTACACGCATCTGCGCGGTGTCGATGGCGCGCGGAAAGCCCGTGTAGCCCCCCTTCATCGGGCAGAGATCGCAGAGCGTCTCGATGTTGCCGCCCGTGCCGATCATGACGGAGAACTTGCTCCCCTTGACGTGCGACGCGGCCTCGCTCACCGAGCGCTGGATCGTCTCGTCGACGAGCTTCTCGCGCGCGCGGTCGACCGTCTTCGCTCCCTTCAAGTAGAGCTCGAGAAGGCGCACCGTCCCGAGCGGCAAGGAGATCGAGAAGGTGCTCGAACCGGCGTCGAGGACGGTGACCTCGGTCGAGCCGCCGCCGACGTCGATGAGCAGCGCCTTTCGTCCCTGCAGCGGAAGGCGCCGCGACACCGCGAGCTGGATGAGGCGCGCCTCTTCGATCCCTTCGATCGGCTCGAGGACGATCCGCGCCTCGCGTCGCGCGCGCTCGACCAGCGTCGCGCCGTTGCGCGCCTCGCGCACCGCGCTCGTCGCCGTCGCGCGGTAGGCGTCGACCTTCTCGTTGTCCATCACGGTGCGAAATTCGCGCAGCGCTTCACAAGCTTGCCCGATCGACGCGGGCGCGAGCTTCCCCGACTGAAACACTTCGCTCCCGAGGCGAACCGGCGCGCGAAGGCTGACGACCTCGCGCCAACCGGTCGTCGCGTCGCGGTCACCGAGAAGCGGCAGCTGCGCGCGATCGGCCGCCGCGCCATGGACTTTGGACGGGGCGCTGGCCTCGACGATCCGCAAGCGGAGGGCGTTCGACCCGACATCGATGGCGGCGAAGCGCGGCATCGACTGCGTAAAGTAGCGACACGAAGCGCTCTGGGCTAGCTTCTCCATGCGTGAGCGGTCATTGCATGCCGCACGGGGCGTTCAAACGGCTCGCCTCTGTGCTCGTCTTCGGTCTCGCCATCGCGGCAGGTTGCGGCGGCGAGCCTCCGCGCGCGCCCACGCCGCTGCGCCCGATCGATCAAGGCCACGCGGCGTCGATCATCGCGCGCGCGCTGCGGTCGCTCGGGTTCGAAGGGGAGAAGGGGCGCACGGTTCACCTCACGAGCCCGACGAGCACCGATCTCAAAGAGATCACGCTCGACGTCGGGGCCAAGGGGAAAAAGTGGGGCATCGCGTACATCACGAACGCGGACGGCGAGGCCCTCGGCGATGCGTTGCCGCGCCGCAAGGATCCGGAGCGCTTCACGGTCATGCACGGCGCAGGCGACGGCGAAGAGGACACGAAGGCGATCCTCTTGTTCGCCGGCGACTACATGGAAGACGACTTGGCCGGCGAGGCGCACACGTCGACGAGCATTGCCGCCGAAGAGAAGCTCCGCATCCACGCGACGAAGATCGCGCGCGAAGCCCACGACGCCAACTGGCCGTGAGCGAGCCCGCGCACCCGACGACGGCCGACTAAACCTCGCTGACGATGATCACGATTCCGGTCTCGGCCCCGAGCTTCGGGACGCGAGCCGCGCCGAGGCCGAACGTGCGATCGGTGATCGTGATGCTTCCTTGAAATTTCCCGCTCGCCGTCTTGCCGACGAGATCGGCCTCTTCGAGCGCCTTCTTGTTCACGTCGGGAACGAGCGGCGCGGTGTACACACCCGACTTGTCGAAGACGGCGATGTAATAGACGGGGATCTTCCCTGGATCGCCCTTCTTCTTCGCCTCCTCGACCAGCTGACTCTTCAGCGCTTCGGACAAGTGGCGCGCGAAGTAGCGATACGACCACCCGGTGACGAAGAGCCCGCCGACGCTGCCGTCGTCTCTCTTCACGGGCACCGCCGCGACCCAGTCCTTGTCGTTCTCGGCGCGCGGACCCGACGCGGGGAACGAGCCGGTCGTAGTCGTGTACGCGGTCGTCGCCTTCGCGAGCTCGGGGAAAATCGTGATCAGGTTTTGGCCGGCCATGACGTCGGTGTCCAAGTCGTTGCGAATGGCGACGCCTTTGTCGTCGGTGAGCGCAAAGAAGGTCGACTTGGCGACGTTGAGATCCATGTTGTCGCGGCGCACCTTCTTCAGCGCGCTGCGCACCGCGGGAATGTCCTGCCGCGGATCGCCCTTCGTGAAGAGCGCCGCGAGCATCTTCGCGCCGTCGGGCAAGCCACGCTCGACCTCCGCGACGTCTTTCTCGGAGAGCGCGGCGAGCGTCGCGATGATCTGCCCGGCGTTGGCGGAGTTCTCCTTGTCCTTGTCTTTGCACCCAGGCAAACCGAAGAAGAAAAGTGAAACGGCGGCGGTCGAGGCGGCGAGCGCGAAGCGACGAGTCGTGAGCACGAACATGGGACGTCAGTCTACGACGGTTCCTTGGCACAAGTGCTAACGTCGCCGCCGGTGAACCAACGTCCTTCGCCTCGAATGCCTCCGCGCCTCGGACGCTACGAAGTCCGCGCGAAGATCGCCGAAGGGGGCATGGCGACGGTCTACGTCGGTCGCACGCTCGACGCGAACGGTGTCGAGCGCGTCGCCGCGCTGAAGATGATTCGCGACGAGTTCTCGCTCAACCGCGATTTCGTAAACATGTTTCGCGACGAGGCGAAAATAGTCTCGGGGTTGCGTCACCCGAACATCGTCCAGCTGTTCGAGCTCGGCGTCGAAGGGCCGCGGATCTTTTTGGCGATGGAGCTCTTGTATGGGCAGTCGCTGTGGCAAGTCTGGGACGCTTGCCGCGATCGCGGCGTGCGCCTCCGCTACGACGTCGTCGCGTGGATCGGCGCGCGCGTCGCCGAGGGGCTGCACTATGCGCACGAGATGCGCGACGCTTCGGGAGCGCCGCTCGAAATCGTCCATCGCGACGTGAACGCGACCAACGTGTTCATCACGTACGACGGGCTCGTCAAAGTCATCGACTTCGGGCTCGCAAAAGCGACCAATCGCGTTTCGAAGACCGCCGCCGGCGTCATCAAAGGAAAGGTCGCGTACATGTCGCCCGAGCAAGCGATCGGCGCGCAGGTCGATCGGCGGACGGATCTGTTCGCGCTCGGCACGACGCTCTGGGAGCTCTCGGTCGATCGCCGACTCTTCAAGCACACCGACGAAATCGAGACGCTCAAGCGCGTGCACGCCGCCGAGGTTCCTGACCCGCGCGCGATCGTCGACGGATATCCGCCGATGCTCTGGGCGATCCTCAAACGCGCGCTCGCGAAGTCGCCCGACGATCGCTACGCGAGCGGCGCGGAGATGGCGCGCGATCTCGACGTCGTCGCGCGGAGCGAGGGGCGTCAGGTCACGCTGCTCACGCTCATCGAGGTAATGCGCGAGCTCTTCGCGGGCGAACAAGATCGACAGAGGCAGTGGCTCGCCGACGCGAGCGCGCCGGATCGACCCGCGCCGAAAGAGACGCTCAATCCGCCGGCGATCTTCTACGGACCAAACGACGGCGTCGACGTGCCGGTGCCGC
>JBBQXV010000461.1:0-4648 GCA_038209335.1 Polyangiales bacterium
CTCACGCACGCCGAGGTCGTCGTCAAAGTCATCCAAGCCGAGCGCTCGGCGAGGCTGCCGCTTCTCTACCGGTTCTTGGGCGAGGCGGCAGCAGCAGCCGCCGTCGGGCATCCTGCGATCGTCAACGTCCTTCACGTCGACGTCGCCGAGGACGGGACGCTCTTCTACACAGCAGAGTTCATCGAGGGCGAGACGTTCGAGGGTCTCGTCGCGCGACGCGCGCTCGACTCCGCCGGTGTCGCGCGCGTCGGCTCGGTCGTCGCGTCCGCGCTCGCGGCAGCGCACGCGGCGGGCATCGTCCATCGCGACATCAAGCCGAGCAACTTGATGCTGACGGCCGTCGCGCCCGGCGTGCGCGTGCTCGACTTCGGGATCTCGAAGGCAGCCGCGCGCGACGAGCACGCGCCGTCCGACAAGCTCACCGCGACCGGCGAGATCCTCGGCACGCCTGCGTACATGTCTCCGGAACAGATTGCCGATCCGTCCACCGTCGGTCCGGGAACCGACGTGTACTCGCTCGGTCTCGTCCTCTACGAGCTCGTGGCCGGCCGCGGGCCGTACGAGTGCACGACGATCCCGCAATACTTCGTGGCGCATCAGCTCCACGCACCGACGCCGCTTCAGTCGTTGCGCTCGGACGTCGCGGTGGCGCTCGCATCGCTCGTTCACGCGTGCCTTGCGAAGGCACCGGGACAGCGCCCGACGGCCGAGTCCATCGCGAAGCAACTCGAGCACATCGCGGCGGCGCTCGGGGCGCGGCTCGCGCACGAGCTCGTGGGCGTTCGGGCTCAGGCGAAGACGAGCGACGTCGATCCAGCGGGAGCGACGGTGCGGGCCACGCCGGAAACCACGAGATAGGGCGAGCAAGGCGACGATGCCGAAGGTAACAATGACAGCCGGCATGGGACGAGGTCCGCTTTCACCATGAGCGTCGCCAGCGCAATGACGGTGCCAGAACGGGAGCATCGATTTTCGAGGAATGGCTGCTGCCCGAGGTGTCCGGGACAGTTTTCGACTGTCCTACGGACAGTCCCAGGTCACCCGTCCCGTCTTCCGAGGGGACGTAGCGCCCATCGACGCGCCGCCACTCCCACGCGTACGCTCGTGAACGATGCGCCTCTCGCGATCTGTCATTCCTGTCGCCGCCACGCTGATCACCGTCGCGGCCTGCGCAGCCAACGTCGCTCAGCGCCCGCAGCCGTCGGACGCGTCGTTAGTGACCGACTCGTGCTGACGACGACGAGCGGAACCAACACGTGCTCGATGACGATGGTGCGGGTGCAGCAAGGCCACTCTGGTGTCGTGAGATCGATCCCGTCGGCGTCGCTGTCGACCTCGACCTCGACCTGGCCCTCGCCCTCGACGCCCCTGTCGCCCGTGACGGTGATGCGTTACCCCGGCCACGCGCGTCCCACGGGTACCCGCAGCGTGCCGCGCTCATGCTCCACAGCGAGCGCATGATCGAGACACTCGAGCGAGTAGCGGATCGTCTTCTTCTCACACCCCGCGACGCGACACGTCCCCGAGCCCGGCGCCTGCGTGGAAAGCCAAGCCTGCCGCGCAGTCGCGTAGAGCGCGACCTCCCACGCCTGCTGATAGGGCTCTTCGAGCCACGCGGCGACGCCGATCTCCAGCACGTGCTGAACGTACGCGCGCCGCGGGTCCTCACCGCCGCTTCCCTGCCAACTCGCGCCGCACGCGACGCAGCGATAGAGCGAGGTCGCGGTCGCGGCGTGATGCGCGACGCGCTCGAACGACGCCTTGATGTCGGGCGTATGCGTGACGCGTTCCCAAAGAGCGCCGGTATCGAGCGGCCCTGAACGGAACTTCGCGCAGACGCACGACCCGTTGCGCGAGGGACCCGCGAACGGCGGCGGCGAAGCGTCCGCGGTCTCCTCCAACTCCGGATCCGCGTCACTCAGACCGTGCTCCTCGAAGTGCGCGATCGATTGCTCGAGCAACGCGGCCACCGACGACGCGATCCAATACACCGCATCGGGATCGTGCTGATAGGCGATGATCTGGCCATGGCGCCCGGATGCGGCCGGCGCGCCGTCGAAGAAGACCGTTGTCGATCCACCGTTGCATTCCGCGAGCGGAAGCCACTTGGGATGCGCGAGGAACGGCTGAACGCGCGCGTCCGGCGAAACGAGGCGGCCGCGATAGTGGAACGGTTTGGACCACGGCAACGGTTTCCGCGGGCGGCATTCGAGCGCCTCATTCAGCGACACGGTCTCGCATACCGTCACTTCGTCCGTCGTGACCACCACCGAGAGCCCTCGGCCCTTGCCGCCGAGCGCCGCGAAGAACGCGCGAAGCTCCTCGTCGAAGGCGATACCGGAGTCGCGTTCCGCGCGCTGGACCAGCGTCGGCGAGAGACTCTCGTAAGGCGCGTCGCCGCCCGCCCCTTCGGAGTGCTCGAGGCACTCCGATAGTCGATCGATCAGTCCGACGATCCGCGCAGTGTCTTCGCGTTCGCTCATGGCGCCGGACGAGCCTAGCCTGACCGCGACGCGCCGACGCCATCTCGGATTCGCCAGTCGACGCCCCACCCCACTCCAGCTAGTTTCCGCCCACCGCCGTGCCGCCGTCCCCCACCGCCCCCCGCCTCCCCCTCCCCCGCGTCTTCCTCGAACGCGTCGCCCGCCCCGTCCTCGCGCGCCTCCTCTCCCCGCACGGCGACGCGCTCACCACGCGCCACGCGTTCCCCCTCGCCGCCCCCCCGCAGCTCGATCGCACGCACGTCGACGCCCTCTGGCGTCTCCTCTCTTCCCCGCCCCCCGATCTCCTCGCCCTCCACGACGATCTCACCGCCGTCGCCGACGTCGCCACCCGCTCCGGCCACGAGCGCCTCCTCGCGCTCGACACCGCGCGCGTCCTCGACCACGAGCTCGGCGACGAAGACTCCGCCGCCATCGCCTTCCTCGATCACCGCGCGCTCTTCGACGCCGCCCGCCCGCAAACGGCCTCCTCCCAAACACGCAGCTTCGCCTCCTTCGAATCCCAGTCTCCCCGCGCGCTCCCCGACGCCCCCGCGCGCGCCGTCACCTTCGATCGTCTCATGCGCGAAGAGCTCCTCGCCCGCGGTCGCAGCGATCACTTCAAACGTCACGAATGGCACGTCGGCACCGAGCGCCACTTCGAGCTCGTCTACGGTCGCCTCGCCACCACGCGCGATCTCCTCGGCAAACCAAACGGCGACGCCACCGCCGCGCACGACGTCACCGCGCAAGTCACCGATCGCTCGAGCGAGCGCGCGCGCGCCGTCTTTCACGACGACACGTTTCGCCTCGAAGTCGCAGGCCCCGATTGGTTCAAAGAGATCGTCCGCCGAATCTTCGGCGTGGCGTACTTCGACTCCGCGACGCACTTCGAAGGCGACGAGACGCTCACGCTCGATCCGCTCGTCGATCTCACCACGGCGCTCGCAAACCACGGCGTGCCCGGCCTCGCGAAGATCGAGCTCCAAGAGGTGTGGATCGACATGGCCGACGGCAGCGGATGGATCGCGACCGGCGCGCGCAACGACTGCACGAAGGGCGCGACCGGCGGATACGCGATCCGCGCGCTCTCCGAAGGCAAGCCCGTCGAGGCGACGTTTCATCTCTACCTGACCGGAAAATCGCGCCCGCTGACGCTCAAGGTGGTCACGCCGCGAAAGCTCGAGTTCGCGCGGCGCGATCCGCGCGTCGTGCGCATCGTGCGCGATTGGATCGTCGCGGCCGGGTACATGACGATGCCGACGCACCTCCGCGCGAGCGACGACGGGCGCCCGAGCGACGACGCGCCCGCCGCGCCGCTCAACGCGCTCGACGCGCCCGCCGCGCCGCTCGACGCGCTCCCTGCGCTTCGATAGCCTCGGAAGAATGCGGCGTTCCGTCCTCGCCATCGTGCTCGCGGCCGGCGTGCTCCTCGCACCGCTCGTGAGCGCGCAAACGAGCGCCGGAGACAAGTCGCTCGCGCAAGCGCTCTTCAACGAGGGGAAGCGCTTGATGGATGCGAAGCAGTTCGCGCAAGCGTGTCCGAAGTTCGCCGACAGTCAGAAGCTCGATCCCGCCGTCGGCACGCTCTTGAACCTCGCCGTCTGCTTCGAGAAGAATGGACAGACCGCGAGCGCGTGGGCGACGTACGAAGAAGCCGCCGCGGCGGCCAAAGGCGCAGCGCAGCCGGAACGCGAGAAGTACGCGCGTGATCACGCCGCGGCGCTTGCGGCATCGCTCGCGAAGCTGACGATCGCCGTGCCGCCGGAGAGCGCGATCGAAGGGCTCACGGTGACGCGCGACGGGCAGGCCGTGCCGCGGTCGGGATGGGGGCTCGCGGCGCCGGTGGATCCGGGCGAGCACGTCGTCGGAGCGAGCGCGCCGAAGCGCAAGGCGTGGTCGACGAAGGTGCAAGTGACGGACAAAGGCGCGGCGAGCGTGACGGTGCCGGAGCTGGAGAAGCTGCCGGAAGAGGCGCCGCCTCCTCCGCCACCGCCTCCCCCCACGGCGACGATCGCGACGCCGCCGACGGCGACCGCACCGCCTCCGCCTCCGCCTTCGCCGACGGTGCTCGCTGTCGAGCCACCGAAGTCGGGCGGCACGCAGCGGACGTGGGGATGGATCGCGACCAGCGCCGGTGGCATCGCGATCGCCGCGAGCGTCGTCGT
>JBBQXV010000462.1:0-4618 GCA_038209335.1 Polyangiales bacterium
CGGCGATCGCGACGCCGCCTGCGCGACCGAGGACGGTGCCGATCGCCGCGGCCGCGACCTCGGGGGACGACGCCATACGCGCGGGCGAGAGGAGACGCATGTACGCGACGTTCACGGCGACGTAGACGATCATCACCGTCAGCGTGCCGATCACCATCGCGAGCGGGACGTCGCGTGCGGGGCGTCGCGATTCGGCGGCGCCGAACGACGCGTGCTGCCATCCGCCGTACGACCAGAGGACGCCGACCATCGCGGTCGCGACGGCGCTGCCCACGCCGTTTGGGAGCACGCCGAGTGGCGTGGAGAAATCGGTGGTCGCGCCGGTGCCGAGCGCGAAGCCGAGCGCGATGAGCCCGGCGATCGCGGCGAGCTTGAGCACGGTGAACACGTCCGAGAAGAGCGCGCCGATCTTCACGCCGACGACATTGACCACGGTGACGAGCACGAGCCCGCCGAGCGCGACGAGCTTCGTCTCCCAAGGCCCGAGCGGCACGAGGTAACCGACGTACGTCGCGAACGCGAGCGCGAGCGCGGCGAGAGCGCCGGTCGTGACGACGACGAGGTACGCCCATCCGTAGAGGAACCCGACGAGGCGTCCGTACGCCTCGGTCAAGTACAGGTAGACGCCGCCGCCGCTCGGGAGCATCGCGCCGAGCTCTGCAAACGTCAGCGCGCCCGCGAGCGTCATCACGCCGCCCGCAGCCCACACCGCGAGGACCGCGGCCGGTGCCGGAAGCGCCGCGGCGATCGACGACGGCGTCAGAAAAATTCCCGAGCCGATCGACGAGCCGATCGCGATCATCGTCAGGTCGAAGAGCGAGAGGCTCTTTGCGAGATGCGCGTGACGCGCGTGACGCGAGCCGCGGTCGTCGCCGCTCACGTGCCGACGCGGTTGCGCTTCATGTCGCGCGCGACCATCTCGATGGCGCGTGCGTGGATGCGGCTCCCCCACGACTTCGACAGGCCGATCGATCGCGCGGCTTCGTCGAGCGTCACCTCGCCGAAGTAGTGGCGCTCGACGAGCTGGCGCTCGGCGTCCGGGAGGCGCGAGACCGCCGCGCGCATGGCGTCCGCGATCTCGGCGTCGCCGACGAGCGCCTCGGGTGAGTCGTTCTCGTCCACATCGCCGCTGTGAAGCGGCACCTGCGCGACGTAGCCGAGCGCCATCGCCGTCGCGATGCCCGACAAGTACCCCTTCAATCGTTGGTCGGCGTCCTCGGGGGTCGCAGGCGGACGCGCGGCGTCCTCTTCGACGAGCGCTTCTTGCGTCACGCCCGCCGCCTCGAGCGCGCGCAGCTGCTGGTACAGACGTCGCGGCAACGCACCGGTCGCGCGCACGCCGTCGATGATCGCGCCGCGCACTTTGAGCGCCGCCCACGACGTGAACGGAACGCCGCGCGACGGATCGAAGCTGCGCGCCGCCGAGAGGAGCCCCTCGTGCCCGAACGATTGCAGCTCTTCGTGCGACATCGCGAAGCGAATCTGCCTCTTGATCTGCGACGCGATCGTCTCGACGAGCGAGAGGCCATCGCGCACGCGCGCCAAAACATCGGGCGAATCGGCGGGGCGCGGAGTGACGGTCGAATCGGACACGGCTTTTGCCACTGTCCGAGGGGCCGTGCTCCGCTGTCAACCCTTTCGGGTACGTTTGCGATCGCGACGCGGACCGAAGATGCGAATGCGCGCGCGTCAACGCACGTCGAACACGTCGTTGCGCTCGGACTGGCGCGATGGCGAATGCGTGTCGCCACTCTTCCGATCACGAGGCGGGGTTGCTAGGTTCCGCCACGCCATGGGGACCGCTTCGGACCACGACATCGATCCGCGCGTCCGATCCGCCTGGCGCAGTTGGTTGTCGGCGCTCGCGTCGGACGCCGAGGCGGCGATGGCGGCGGCGCTCGCGTACGAGTCGTTGCCGGACGATGGACGCAATGCGTGGCTCGATGCGCTCGAGAGCGACGCGCCGACCCTGAGCGTTCCGAAGATCGCGCTCTATGCTCCGCTGCTCGCGGTCGAGGCGGTCGTCGAGCGACGCGCGCGCATCGAGGAAGCGCTCGTCGACGACGCGGCCGCGACGGCCCAGCAACCCGAGACGCGCGCGCTGTGCGGGCTCGCGTCGGACGGCAGCCACCTGTGCGTCATCATCGCGCCGCTCTATCTCGATTTCGTCGAGGTGCTCGTGTGTCGCTACACGCCGACGGGCGGCTTCGTGGCGGTGAGGCACGATCCGATGCGCCATGCTGCGGACGTTCCGCTTGGCGATCACGCCGACGTCGAAGGGGTCAGCGTCGAAGTGACTCCGCTTCGCGTCGTCGTCGAAGAGCTCGCGCACGCGATCCTCGCCGATCGCCGCGCCAAGCGCGAAGCACCCGCCGCGCTCACGTCGTTCGCGCACCTCTTCGGCCCGCACCTGGACGACAGCGATCGGTCGGAGTGAGCGGGTGAGCGATCGTCCGGATCTCGAAGGCCGATGCGGCACGTGCGCCAGGTTCATTCGCGTCGTCGAGACGATCGACGACAACGGCGAGGTCCGCCGGAGTGGCGACTGCCTCCTCGGCGTGTGGCCGTCGCCCCTCTTCGAGACGAACACCTGCTCGCAATACACGAAGCGCGGCACGTTCACTCCGCGCGCGGCCGAGCGGCCTCGTCGAGTGCGGGCGAGCACGACGTTCGGCGGGAAGGGTGACCCGACGCGGCACGTTGGCGGTACAGCGGAACGCACGGTCTTCGAGATCCCAGAGGAGCTGCTCGACATGGACGCAAATGAATTTCGCGAAGTGCTGAGAGACGTGATCCGCGAAGAGCTCGGCATCGGCGACGCGCCGCTCGGCGGGCGATGGCAAGGCGGCGAGGTCATCCTCAAGCCGGGGAAAGAAGGGACGGCCGAGAAGCGCGTGCCGATTGAGGCGCTCTTCCGAAAGATCGTCGCCATCCGCGACAAGCTCCGCGTCCTCGAGCAAAAATTGAACGGGCACGCGCGCCTCTCCGACGAGGACAAAGTGCAGATGCAGCAGTACATCACCGGTTGTTATGGAACGCTCACGACGTTCAACGTCCTGTTTGCCGAGCGCGCCGATTCGTTCGTGGGGCAAAAGGGTGATCGCGAAGACTGACGTACGCACGGTGGCGGCATTCGCGGTCGCGGTCGCGGTCGGGCTGTCGGCCTTTGTCGCGTCGTGCGGCGGCTCGACGCCAGCGCCGCCCGTCGGGGTCTCGGTCGTCGCGGGGCCGTCGAAGGTCGACTTTGCGTTCGACTCGCTCGACGAGCGGCCCGTCACGGGCGAAGCGATGCGCGGCAAGCCGACGCTGATGGTGTTCGTTCAGACGGGCGATCGATGGAGCCCCGCGCAGGTGAACTACTTCGTCGTGATGGCGAAGAACGACGCCGACAAGATCAACTACGTGCTCGTCGCGCTCGAGCCGCGATCGAACCGCGAGCTCGTCGAGGCGTACAAGGGATCGCTCAACGTGACTTTCCCGGTCGCGCTGGCGGATCCGTCGTCGCTCATGGGCTCCGGTCCGTTCGGGAAATGGATCGGGCTGCCGACGCTCGTGCTCCTCGATCGAAGTGGACGCGTGCGCTGGCGCGTCGACGGGCACGTGGTGAGGAGCGACGAGATCCGCGCGCAGCTCCGCGAGCTCGATCGAATCGACGGACCACGCTGACGCGCCGGCGTCAGTGGTGCTGCGACAACGCGGCGACGATCCCGGTGATGATCGTGAAGATCATCACCATGAAAGCGATGAAGCACCCGACCATCGGGTTCGCGCGACGGCGGATCTGATTCGCCATGTCGACGCTCCCCATGACGCCGGCCATTCCGACACCGTTCAAGCTGAGCGCGTCGGTCTCGGTGATCACGGCTTGTGAGATGAGCGTCGGGCTCGCGGGCGTGAGCTCCTTGGTCGGACGCAGCGCGGTCCCGACCGCGACGACCTCGATGAGCCCTTGCGACAGCTCGCGAATGTGGAGGCGATTGCCGATGACGCGCTCGGCGCCGAGGCGCTTGGCTTCTTGCCGGAGGAGCTCGATGCAGTTCTCGCGCGCGTGGTAGACGAGGCGCGTGAGCTCGCTGAGCTCGCCGCGCACCATCCCGCTGAAGAGTGTGCCGAGGCCGCCGGCGAGTCCGATCGAATAGACCGACGTCGCCATCACGAGCTCGATCGGCGCGTACCCGAGCTTCGCGAGGTTCCATAGCTCGTTGCCGGTGAGCTCGGACGTGACGACGTGGTCGGCGCTGAGCTTCCCCTGCGCGAGGTGCGCGTGATGCGCGGCGGTGCCGGTCATCAAGAGCTCGACGATCCCCTGGCCGAACGGGCGGATCTCGATCCGCACGTCGACGACCGCGTTCGCGCCCGCCTCCGCGGCCTCTTGCTTCATGCGATGGAGCGCGAGGTGGCGGATGCCGTTGTACATCTCGGAGTACTCTTTGACCTCGCCCTTCGCCATCGTGCGAAGTCCGCCGAGCACGCCTCGTCCGACGCCAAGCGCGTACGCGACGTTCCCCATGACGAACCGCACCGGCTGGTAGCCCGCGTCGAGGTGGCAGTAGAGCTCGATCCCCGACGCCGACGTGGTGAAGAGCGGATGCGCGCCGGGCGCGTCGGAGTGGACGGC
>JBBQXV010000463.1:0-4587 GCA_038209335.1 Polyangiales bacterium
TACACCGTGCGCGTTCCGATGGGGACGGGGACCGCCGCGGCGGCGAACCTCGCGAAGGGGCGTCCCAATGCGCCTGCGCTCGAACGCTACGTCGTGCGCTTCGGGGAGACGCTCGATCAAATCGCGACCGCGCGAAAGCTGACCGCGGCGAAGCTCATCGAGCTGAACGGCATCGGGCCGGGCGAGGTCGTGCGTGGCGGCGCGGTGCTCCTCGTGCCGAAGCTCGATACGCCTGCGGGCGCGCTCCCCGCGGCTCCGGCGGTCGCGCCGAAGCTCACCGTCGTCGTTCCAGCCGACGTGTTCGTCTATCCGGATCGCAAGCGCGTCTTCTACCGCGTCGTCGTCGGCGACACGCTCCGCGAGATCTCCGCGCAGTTCAAAGTTCCGACGGACGACGTTCGACGCTGGAACAACCTCGATCCGGTCGCGCGCCTCATCGAGGGCATGACGCTCCAAGTCTTCCCCGCGCCGGGCGCCGACTTCTCGCGCGTCGTCTTCCTCGCCGAGGGCGACGTGCGCGTCGTCGCGATCGGCTCGGATGAGTTCTTCGCGTACCTCGAGACGCAGCGCGGTCAGCGCCGCATCACCGTCGTCGCGCACGCGGGCGATACGCTCGAAGGGATCGGCAAGAAGTACGAAGTGCCGGTGAAGACGATGGAGCGGATCAACCGCAAGGGGCGCAGCGAAGCGCTCAAACCGGGCGAGACCGTCGTCGTCTACGTTCCGGGCGGCGCGGGGCTCGCGGGTGGACCCGTCGCGTCGACCGCGCACGGCGCACCGACGCCGAACGGTCCGCTGCCGACGCCGCCGGTTCCGGATCTGCTTCCGTAGAAGCTAGAACTTGTAGTTGAGCCCGATGCCGAGAACATCGGCGGTCGCGCTGTACGATCCGCCGTTCACCGCTTCGGTCGCCGTCGGATTCCCCTTCACAGGGCTGACGCGCGGCACCGCCGCCTCTTGCGGCGTGACGACCGTGTCGCTCGCGAAGACGTGCGCGTAGACCGCGTCGAGTCGCCAGTGCTTGCCGATGTGGATGCCGCCGCCGAGCGCGAGCGTGATCTTGTCGAGATCGATCGTAAGCACCGACAAATACGGATTGGGCACCGCGCTCTTTTCGTAGTTCACGCCCGCGCGCAGATCGAGATCGTACTCGCCGAGGTGAAGGCGGTACTCGCCGCCGAGTCGCACGGAGTTACTGTCCTGGAAGTTTCGCGGGATGCTGATCGGATTGACCGCGAACGGGCTGGGAAATCCCGTGACGTTGAGCAGCTTGATGTTGTCGGGGACGATGTCGATCGAGCTGTGGTTGCTCCAGAACTCGCGGACGTACGCGAGCTCGACGCGAAGCTCGTCGGTCGGACGCACTTCGACCCCGACGCGGAAGATCGCCGGCAGCTTGAACTTCACGTGCGCGGAGTTTCCGTCTTGCGATGCCTTGTCGAACTCGACGGCGTTGGGGAGGCGCACGTTGACGGTCGCGGGCGCGTTGATCGCGAACGGGAGCTGACCGCTCAGTCCGATGCGCACCTGCTTGACCGGCGTGACCGTGACGCCGATGTTGCCGCTCGGCGCGAAGATCGGTCCGACGTTGAGCTGACTGAAGGCGTCGTACTTCGGGTCTTCGGGCGCGGAGATGACGCGGTCGGCGGGGTTCGCGCTGAAGTTGACGGTCGACTTGAACGTGCCGGTCAGCATCTGCAACCCGGCGCCGATCTGAAACTGCTCGACCGGTTTGTACGCGAAGAATCCGCCGATCACGACGAGCGCGGATCCGTCGAGCGACACCAGCGAGTAGCGCGACGGCGCCGGCGACAACGCGCCGTTCGGTCCGGGCACGGTCTCCGGGTAGCTCGTGATCGCGGTCATCGGCGCGTAGATGCCGCCGGCGATCGTGTACTCCTTCTTTTCGCCGAACGCGTACGACGCCGCGATCGTCGGGATCGGAAGGATCGGCGACGAGCCGTTCACCGTCGGAAACGTCGTGACAGAGCCTGCGCCCGGGCCGGTCGTCGCGAGCGACTGACGCGTGAAGCTGCTCGTGAAGTGCAGCCACGAGAAGTCGGCGAGGACCGATGTGCCGGCGTCGGCGATGCCCGCCGGGTTGTACCAAATCGATCCGAGATCATCGGCGCCTGCGACGAACGCGCCGCCGCGCCCGAGCGGACGCACACCGCGATCCGAGAAATAAAGTCCCGCCGCGTGTGCTTCATACGACGCGCCAAGCGACGCGAGGAGCGCCGCGGCGACGATCGCCCGGCGCGAGAGTGCAGATCTCATCAGCGTACGGTCCCTTGCCGGACGATCTCGTAGAACTGCTCCATACCGCGCTCTTTGTTGAGAAGGAAATCGCTGACGTTCGCGGCGATGTTGCCGTAGTCGCTCGCCTCGAGCTTCGACCCCGCGCCCGACGCCGAGCGGTTCACGTCGGCGATGACGTCGAGGATGACCTCGAGCGGCGTCTGCGTCGGCTTGCCGTCGGGATCCTGCATCGGCGTGACGAGCTTTTGCAGCGCGACCGAGAGGATCTGATTCGGATCGAGCTCGGTCGAGCAGAGCTCGACGTTGTCCTTGTTGAACGCCTTGCCGCTGATCTTCGCGAGGAGCGACAGCTGCGCGTCGACGAGGCTCTTTCGAACCGTGTGCCCTTGCTTGTCGACGATCGACGACGCGGCCGCCTCGGAGAGCACGTGGAAGAGCGGGACGAGGTTCGCGTCGTCGAGCAGCACCTGAACGATGTCCGCCGACGACGCGAGGAGCCCGGCGAGCGCGTCGTTGCTCGACGCCGAATCGAGCAGGTACGTCAGGAGGAGCTCGAGCTGCTGCCGCGCGCCGTCGTCCTTGCGAATCGCGTCTTGGAGATCGAGCGCCGCGGCGAACGTCGGCCCCTTGATGACGTTCGACATCTGCGTCGTGATGTCGTCGCGCGACCACGCGCAGCGCGTGAACGGCGCGGTGAACGACGTCGGGCAGTGCGCGGTGAGCTGCGAACGAATGATGTCGACGAGCACCGGCGTGACCTTGGGGAACGCCGCGTTCTTGAACGTCGCCGTCGCCGTGTTTTGCCCGTTCACGTCGAGGAACTGATCGACGAGCTGCGATCGCGCCGTCTTCCACTGCGCCGGCCGCTTGTCGTCGCCGGGGTTCGCTGCACCGAACGCGCCGAGTTGATCGTCGATCGAATTGAGCGCCTGCAAGATGAGATAGAGCGGCGTCACCTGCGCGTTCATCGTCCCGTCGTTGCGCTTGCCGGTCGCGCTGCCGGCGCGATCCTTCAGCCCGATCGCCTTCGCCTGATCCGGATCGACGAGCGCGCGCGTCGCCTGCGCGACCGCCGCGATCCCGTCGATGTTCGCCGTCGTCGTGCACGCGTGCGACGTCGCGTCGGTCGCCGTGCAGTGCTTGACCTGCATGGTCTGCAGCGTCTTCGACAGCTGGTTCAGCCCCTTCATGATGTCCGAGTTGAACATCTCGATGAGGAGCGGCTCGTAGCTGACCGCGCCGTCCTTCGTGCAGTTGGTGGTCCCGTTGAGCTTGCACTCGGCGGCGGTGGCCTTCGCGTCGGACCAGTGCTTGTGGAGGACGTCCATCAAGCCGATGAAGAGATCCTCGCGCTTGTGTACGGCGAACGCGGAGACGAGCGGCGTGATCGCTTTGTAGAAACCGAAGTCTTCCCAGACGAACGTCGCGTCTTGATCGCGTTGGAAGACCCAGTCGCCGTTCGCGCACGCGCGGAGACCGTGGACCATTCCGTCGGACGACGCGTCGGCCGCGCCCGGATCGGGATCGGCGATGACGCGCTCGGGGCACACCGACGTGCCGATGTTCGGTCCTTGGAGATCGGTGAGAAAGCGGTTCGTGATCGCGTTCTGTGTGTCGCCGGCGAGATCGAAGAAGACGAGCCGGTTGAGCCACGCCGGCTTCGGGCGGAACGTCTTGCTGCCAGCCGCGTCCCAGAACCCGATGATGCCGCTCGACTGCTCGATCGTGTCGACGGTTGCGGCGCCGATGCCGACGATGCCGTTGCGGAGAATGCTCGGACGGAAATAGAGGTTGGCCGTTCCGATAATCGAGTCGAGATAGAACTTCGCGAGGTTCTCGATCTTGAAGACTTCGCACTCCTTGTACGTGCCGCCGCCGATGGGGAGATCGAGCGTGTTGACGATCGGAATGCCGCGCGCGTGAACGACCGCGCCGGCCTTGTTGCACGCGGTGACGCCGTTCGTGTCGTGGATCGCTTGGAGAAACCGCTGCATCGCGCTGCGGTTCGGGCCGGTCGCGGGCATGCCGCGGTTCACCGGCGTCTTCATGTCGGTCGCGGCGTTTGCTGCGAAGTTGAACGCCGGGCCGTTCAGGTTCGACCGCTGGTACGAAATGCGATCGTTGAAGCTCATGTAGCTTGCAAAGATCGTCCCGAGCGGCAGCGAGTCGTCGTTGCCGAGCGCGCGGAGCACGTCTTCGAGCAGCCCCGGCTCCTTCGCGATCGCGGCGGTCACGTCGATCATCTCGTCCCAGAGGACGCTCTTCGGCGGGATCTTCGCCTCGGGGTGTTTGTCGGCGACCTGCGTCTTCAAGTAGAGGCCGTCGCCG
>JBBQXV010000464.1:0-4540 GCA_038209335.1 Polyangiales bacterium
TTCGAATGTCGACGTGCTGACTGCGGATACGAAGCATCCGCTCGCCCGGTCGGACGAGCCGCTCCCCGTAGTCGTCGACGGCGACGACTTCGAGTCGTTCGGTGGTGGGATTCAGCGCGTACACCTCGGAACCTCGGCGAACTTGGCCGATGCCGCGCCAGCCCTCAGGCGTCAGAACCTCGGTGTCGGCATCGAGGCAATCCCAGCCCTCGGCGCACACTCCGACATTTGATACGACGAGCGTCTCGCCGCGATCGAGCCGACCGAGGATCGCGTCACGCTCGGGAGTGGGCGTCGCGCCGTCGAGGTGTTCGGCGGCGACGCCGGCGTCTCGGAAGCGCTCCGTGATGTGTCGGGAGTGCGCGATCGAGACTGCGAAAACGACCGTGCGCGCGCCTCCCGCGTGCCGACGCCAGTGCTCGACGATATTCCCGACGAGCGCGTGCCGGTTCATCGCGTCGTCGAGATCGCGGGCTGCGTAGTCGCCCCGCGCAACGCGGAGCCCGGAGAGGTTCGGACGCTGGGACGGCGGCACCGTGAACACCCGCGGCTCGACGAGGTAGCCCTCACCAATGAGCTCGCGCGGCGTCGCGATCGTGATTAGCTCGTCGTACGCGTCGCCCAGCCCCTTACCGTCGGCGCGATAGGGCGTCGCCGTGAGGCCGAGGTGGATGGCGTCCGGGTAGTCCGTCGCGATCTCGCGGTACGACGCCGCGAGCGCGCGATGGCACTCGTCGACGAAGACCACGTCGGCGAGCGGTCGGGCGCGTCGACGAAGGGTGTCGATGCTCGCGACCTGGACCGCAGCGCCGGGGCGCCTTCGGCGATCGCTTGCCATGACGATGCCGATCTGGTCGACCGAGAGTCCCATGTCGAGGAGGCGCTGGTACGCCTGGACGATGAGCTCACGCCGGTGGGCAAGGAACAGCACGCGCTGCCGGCGCGCGAGGGCGCGAAGGATCAGCGAGCCCGCAATCGTCGTCTTGCCGCCCCCCGTTGGTAGGACGAGCACAAGGCGCCGAACGCGCGTGGCGATCCGTGCCTCGATGCCGGAGACCGCCTCTAGCTGATAGGGACGAAGGCGCACCGCGCCGATCCCCCACGACGCGGCGGAGCCTTCGGACATGCAGGCGCAAAGCGGCCCGCGACGACGAAGGGGACGGCCGCTCGAAAGCTACTGCGGGGTGCCGAGCGCGTGGGCCGGGGGCGGCGGCTTCGCCTTCATGATCTGTCCCCACGTGAGCCCGTCGTGATGTCCGATGAGATCGAGCTGCTAGAGCATGTAGCTCAGGTTCGACGCACCCGATGGGTACGCGAAGATCGTCTCCTTCACGGCAGCCGCAGTCATCTTGGCGCGGATGGCGATCGCAAAGACGTTGATGATCTCCTCCGCATCGAAGCCGAGGACGTGGGCGCCGAGGATGCGGCCTGTCCCCTTCTCGACCAGCACCTTGAACGCGGTGTGCTTCATGCTGACGCGACGCGACGCGTACCAGCCGGACGTGTCCTCGTGGTGCACGTCGAACGCCAATCCTTGCGCAGCCGCTGCCTTTTCGAGCAGTCCGACGCTCGCCAGCGGGGGAACCGTGAACACGACGCTCGGTACCTCGGTGTAGTCGGGCTTGCGGCGGTTGCCTTCCAGCATGTTGGTGGCGGCGACGTGCCCATCCATGCTCGACACAGGCGTGAGCTTCGGCGCGCCCGTGCCGGCTGCATCGCCGGCGGCGTAGACCGCGGCGTTCGAGACGCTCTGGAGGTACTCGTTCACGGCGACGCCTTCGCGGTTGCGGTCGATCCCGGCCTTCTCGAGCCCGAGGTCGTCGATCTCCGGCGCGCGCCCCGCACCGTGCACGACGAGGTCCGCGACGATGGCGGCGCCCTTCGATGTGAGCACGCGCAAGCCGCCGTCAGTCTTCTCGATGCCGCGCACCTCGGTCCCGAGATGAAGGTGGATTCCCAGATCACGCGTCGCCTCGACCAGACGTGCGACCAGATCAGCGTCGAACGGTTCGAGCGGCCGCTCGCCGCGATGAACGACATGCACTTCCGCGCCCGCGCGCGCCGCAATGTGCGCGAACTCGAGTGAGACGTACCCGCCACCCACAAACACGATGCGCGTCGGTAGCTCCGCGAGATCCAGAAACTGTGTGCTGTCGATGACGTGCTGCTCTCCCGGAAACCCGAGCGGCGCGGGCATCGCTCCCGTCGCAATGAGGACGTGACGCGCGACGAGCACATCGCCATCGACCTCGATGGTCGTGCGGTCCACGAACCGCGCGCGTCCGTGGAGCGCCGTGATGCCGGCCTTCGCGAAGCCCTTCTCCTTCATGGACGGCGTCGAATCGACGAAGGTCTGCTTGAAGCGAATCAGCTCCGGCCAGTCGATCCGCACGCCGTCCGACGTAACGCCCTTACCCTTCATACGCCGGACCCAATCGATGGCCTCCGTCGCGCCGACCAGCACCTTCTTCGGATCACACCCGCGGAGAGCGCACGTACCGCCGAACGGCCGCGAGTCCACAATGGCAACCTCCCAGCCGGCCGCGCGGCATTGGCTCGCGGCGGCCGATCCTGCGGTGCCGGTTCCGAGTACGACAAGATCGAAATTCTTCTTCATCGAGCTACTCCTCCTATCGGGGTGAGCGACGGCGTGCCGCGTTACGGTGCCTCGATTCCTGCGAGCGCCACTTTGCGCAGGAGCTTCACTTCGGGCTTGTCGCTCAGGCGATAGAAGAGCGTCTGGCTTTCGCGCCTTGCTACGACGAGGCCGTACGCCTTGAACTTCGCGAGGTGCTGCGAGACCGCCGACTGCGTGACGCCGAGGATCTCGCCAAGATCACACACGCAGACTTCGCCGATCTGATCGAGCAGGTAGAAGAGCCTCAGTCTCGTCGGCTGCGCGACGACGTCGAGCACCGCCGCACGCTCGTCGAGGTCGGGCGTGAACTCCATCGTCTTCTTCCAGCCCGCAACGAGCTCGCGGCCGCTCAACGGCGGAGTGCATTTCACCGGCATGGTCTACACCTCTCAGCTCCGCGCTACTTGGTGTGCTTTCGGGAAACCGGCCTTTTGGAGGGCCGCGACGTAACCGTCGGGTCGTCCCGAAGCCGCCTCGTACGTCACGACGATCCGATTCTTCGGTTGACCCTCCGCGATGCGGACGACGCCACCGACCTCTTTTACGGCCTTCCGGATCTCGAGCGAGCATCCTGCGCACTCGACCTCGGGGATCTCGATGGTGATCGTGGGCTGCGAGTCCGCCTGTACCGGCGAGTCGCATGGGCAGGGCGACGAGGTCAAGCTGCCGAAGGCCCCCGTCGCCGACGCGAGCACGCCCGCAAAGAGCGCGGCGCGGATCACGACTCCACCTCGCTGGGCGCGCAGCAGTCACTACGAGCCGGTGGGGCAGACGAGGCGCTGCGAGGAGACTCGCCGCGCAAGGCGGACGCGATCCAGTCCGCTGGGGGTGCCCCCTGGAGGCGACCGCCCACCGAGTAGATGCGGCACTGCAATCCGAAGTCGTCACGATTGCTTGCTGACGCGTCGATGTCCGCACCGTCGACGCGCACCGTCGGCGAGCCGAGAAACCGCAGCCGCTTGGCGTCGTCGTCGCTCTCGACATGGACGAGTTGCACGGTCGCGGTCACGTTCGTGTCGGTGAGCGCCGCGCGCGCGCGCTCGAGCGTCAGGTCGATGTTGGGGCACCCGTCGAACACCATCACTTCAATTCGTCGCTCGATCATCGTCGCGCCTCGCTCCCTTCCACTACGTTTGCTTCGTAACCAAGGTCGTCGATCGCGGCGACATACGCCGCCAGCCGTTCCGGCGAGGGCTCGTACGTCACGGTGACCACCTGCTTCGGGACGTCGAGCTCCAGATCGTGAAAGCCACCGACCTTCGTGAGCACCTTGCGGATCGGCGCGGCGCACGCTTCGCAGTCGATGCCCTGCACGTGGATCGTCGCTTTCGCGACGGTCGCGTCGGCGGCGCCGATTGCCGCGGGACGATGCGCGTTCGCCCACCGCGCGAGCAGCGGCGGCGCTGCGGCGACGAGCAGCACGATCAACGTCGCGATCCAGAGGCCCATCCGCGCCGCGCGCGTGGAGCGCGGGCGCTCACACCCGCACGGGTCGCCGGCTAAGGCTCGGGGCTTGCGGTACGTGAGGTAGAAACCGGTGGCCAAGAGCAGCGCCGTACCCCCGAGCAGGTAGGGCCGGTAGGCGGCGAGCGCGGCGGTCGCGCCCGCGCCGCCCACGCCGAGCGCCGCGAGCAGAAGGGGGCCAAGGCAACACGACGACGCCGCGAGCGCCGCCAGGAGGGCACCGCCGATCGACAGTTTCTTGGCGCGCTCGTTCGAATTCACATTAGCCATGGGACCCTCAGTTGAGGCGAGCGACCGTGCATTCGCCCCTCGTCGTCCGACCGAGACGGTGCTTTACGGCGTCGTGCGTTCGAGCCTCGAAACGTTCCTCGCTCACGCGCGTGAGACCTACGACAAACCGCTGCCTCGCTACGTCGAGAAAGAGTTCCGCTCGTACTT
>JBBQXV010000465.1:0-4530 GCA_038209335.1 Polyangiales bacterium
TTGCCGGGTCACGACGCCGTTCGACGCGAACCATGCCACCACCTCGCCGCGCCGAGTGTCGACGACCGGTGCGAGAAGCTGGACTTTCGGTGCGTCCGACGTCGCCATGCCTTATCCGGAGGTTCGAGGGTATCCTCGGCCCCCGCGATGGCGAGCCTCGCACATTTGATGCTCCGAGCGCTCGCTGCGTCGTGCGCGCTCGGGTTCTTCGGTTGTCGCGCACCGGAGGCGCCGAGTGCAAGGCCGCCGTTCGTCGTCGTGTCGTCGTACGATCTGCCGCGCGAAGCACGCAGCCGCGAGCTGTCGGCGATTTCGTGGGACGCGCCGACGCGACGCCTCTTCGCGATCTCGGACGAAGATCCGATCATCGTGCCGCTCCTTCCGAGCGACGACTACCGCGCGTGGACGTTCGGCGACGCGATCGACGTGAAGATTCCCGGCCCTTGGGACGGCGAGGGGATCGTCGCGACGGAGGACGGCTTTCTCATCGCGAACGAAGCGGGACCGCACGTCTACGACGTCGATCGCGCGGGACGCTTTCGTGCGGAGCTCGCGATCCCGGCGCACTACACGACCAGCGGCGGCAACGGCGCGCTCGAGAGCCTCACGCGGAGCCCGGACCGTCGCTTTTTGTTCGTCGCGAACGAGATCGCGATGGTCGGTGACGGCGCCGACGCGACGATCGGGCGCGGGACGATCATCCGCATCCTCAGGATCGATCTCGTGACGAATGCGCGCGCCGAGTTCGCGTACCGGACCGACAGGATTTTCGCCGCGGGCGCACGCGGAATGATCGGCGTCGCGGACCTCGCGGCCGTTTCGTCGGACGAGCTTCTCGTGCTCGAACGCGCGTACGTGCCCGCGGTCGGCAACGAGCTCCGCGTCTATCGCGCGAGCGTCGCCGGCGCGCGAAACGTCATCGACGTGCCGAGCCTCGACGCGACGACTCCTGCGATCGCGAAGACGCTCGTCTTCGATGTCGCGACGATCGAAGGACAAAACTCGCGGCACGACGATCCGACCGCGCACGGTCTCTACCCGAACTACGAAGGGCTCGCGCTCGGACCGAAGACCGCCGACGGGCGACGCCTCCTGTTTCTCGTGAGCGACGACAACGCGCGGAACGAGCAGATGGCGCGCGTGCTCGTGTTGGCGCTCGACGGGATCTAGGACAAATCGCGGATCTCCGGCGACTCTCCGTGCTCGATCGCGCGGATCCATGTGGCGATCGCGGCGTCGTGATCCGCGAGCACGCGGCGGCACCACTCGAGGTAGCGGACGACCGTATCCACGCGACCCGCCGCCAGGAGCTCCTTCGCGAGCGGCATCGACGGCGCGCATCGCGTCGCACCCCCCTCGATGCATTGCGCGAGCAACGACTCCGCTGCGTCCACGTCGCCGCGGGCGAGCGCAACGAACGCGAGCGCCGCGCGCGTGTGCTGCTCCGCGTCGCGCGTGTCGTCGGCGTGACGTCGGCGCAAGTTGCCCTGCGCGTCCGCCAGCCGAAAGAGACGATGCGCCTCCGTTCTTCCCGCGTCGCGCGTGCATTCGCGGAGGCGCCACAACAAATGAAAACGGCGTTCGATGTCCGTCTCGAGATCGAAGAGCGCGAGGTGATTCGCGAGCGCGCGCGTGGCGACCTCCGCCGGCGTGCCGAGGCGTGGTCGCGGCGCGTCGGGACGATCCTTCCACACGCGAAAGACGGCGTGGTCGGGGATGACGCTCGGGAGCGATCGCTCGACGCCGAGGTAGCTCGCGCCCATGTCGTAGAACTGACCGAGCCGACGTCGCCACTCCGGATTGTGCGGATGACGCGCGATCCCCTCGATGTACAGACGCTCCGCGAGCGACGGATCGAGCTGCATGAGCGCCCACCCTGCGTTCTCGACGACGGCCACTTCGTCGGGATGCGCGCGCGCCGCCGCCGTCCACCGCTCCGCCCATGGGGCGACGTCGCTCGCGTCGTCGACGTTCACCCACCAGCAGTAACTGAGCGGAAGCGTCGGCGCGTGATCGACGAGCCACGCGACGTGCTCGTCGCGATCCGGCAACGACAACGAGCACGCGAGCGTCACCCTCGCTTCGAGATCGCGCGGATTGGCGTCGAGTCGTCGAAGCATCGCGTGCGCGCCGTCGGGTGTGAGGCGCGAGCCGCGAAGCAGCCACTCTTGGCATGTCTTCTCGTCGACCTGCGAAGGCGACCGTGACCCTGGAGGGAGCGCGTCCATTCTCTCAGTGTTCCACGAGAATGGCGCATGGCGAGCGCTAGCGATGGCGCCACTGAACGACACCGAAGTGCGCGCGATTCGCGCCTTTCCGCGACGGTCGCTCGAATTCGTCGTGGTAGCGCGGGTCGGTCGTCCCGAAGAGGCGATCGAACCAGGTGAAATAGAGCCCGAAGTCGTAGCGCGGCGCCCGGTGATGCAGATCGTGATGCGTCGTCGTCGTCGACCATTGGCCGACTCGGCTCCGCGTGAACCCTCGCGGGAAGAGCTCGACGCCGAGATGGCCGAGGACGTTGCGGACGATCATGAACCCGAGAAATGCAAAGAGGACGAGCGTGTGGACCGGCACGACGAGGAGGACGAGCGGCACGAACGCGGCGTGCACGAGCGCTTCGATCGGCGAGAACGCATACGCGGCCCAAGGCGAAGGGCTCGTCGACATGTGATGAACGCGATGAACGAGCGCGAAGACCTTCTTGTGATGCATCGCGCGGTGCGTGAAATAGAAGTAGGCGTCCTGGAGGACGACGAGGACGACGAAGCTCACGCCGAGCCACGCGAAGCCGCGCGCGGACGCATCGTCGTAGAGGCGGAGGACGCCGGCGCGCGTGCCGTAGAAGACGACGGTGCCGACGAACGAGAAGACGACGGCGGTGCTCATCGACCACGCGATCTCGCGGCGCACGTGCCTCGCGTCGGCGTAGTCGCGCTGCACGAGCAGGTGGCGAAATCGCTCGCGACCCCAGACGCGAAAGACGAAGAACGCGAGCCCGGCCGCGACCACGTACCTCCCGAGATCGAACGCGTAGCTCGTCGCCCACACCTTCCACAGCTCGTCCCCCATCGCGTCACCTCGCGGCGAGCGATTCGCAAGGCGCGTGCCCGGCGCGCGCGCAGCGATTTCTCGCGCGTCGGACGTGTCGCGGCTCTCGGGTGCCGTGCGCGTCCTGCGTTCGGTGCAGCGCGAACGCTGCAGGTCGTCAGTGCGTCGCGAGCTCGGCGAGCATCGCGTGCCCGTCGCGGTACGCGCAGAATCCGTCACCGACGAGCACGGCCTCGATGCGATCCATCGCCGCGAGACGCCGCACCGACGCGGCCACCTTCTCGGGGTTCTTCTGTACTTCCTTCGAGAGGAGCATCAGCGAATCGGCGCGGTGCGCGCGGACGAGATCGCCGCAGATGAGCGTGGTCTCTTCGAGAACCAGCGCCAGCTCGCCCGGCGTCTTCGATCCGTGGAGCTCGATCGCCGTGAGGCCCGGAACGATCTCGTCGTTGTCGGACAGGTAGCGATCGCACGCGAGCGCCATGGTTTCGCGCTCGGCGGCGGGTCCCGCGATCTTCGCGCCGAACGCCTCCTTCATCTCCTTCGCCGCGCGCACGTGATCCGAGTTCGTGATCACGATCCACGCCGCGCCGCCGAGCTTCTGCAGATGCTCGCGATCGTGCGGGGTGAGCGGGAGCGGATCGACGATCACGTTGCCCGCCTCGCGGATCCAGGCGAACGCGTTGAAGTCGATGTCGAGGCGCTCGGTGAAGACCGACCAAGCGTAGAGATCCTTGCGATGTAGGCGCTTCATGACGAGGAGGCTACCCCATGCGCGCGCGTCGGAGGTGCGTGGACGCTTGCGCAGCGCGCCCCGGGATGCGACATCCCTGCGATGCCCTCCGCGGAGGTCGCTTGGCTGTCGGCGATCGATTTCGAATTCTTGGACGGGCGCTTCGGCGCGCCGCTCGTCAATCGTTTCTTGCGCGATCCGCTCGCGTACAAAGAGCCGTCGCCGCGCGCGGACGCGGACGGGCGGGTGGTCGCGGCGCTCGAAGTCGAGGTGGACGCGCCCGAGCGATGGAGGGCGGGCGGCTGGACGATCGCGGTGCGCGTGCGGCGTCCGGGCGATCCGCTCGAGGTCGCGTGCGTCTGCTCGCAAGGGGGTCGGTTCGTCTGCGAGCACGTCACGCGCGTGCTCGTCGATCTCGCGGCGCATCCGGGATTGCGCGCTGCGCTCGCGGCGCGTGAACCGTCGGCGTCGCTCGTCGCCGAGCTCCCGACGATGCGCGCGGCCGCGCTCGCGGAGCGCACGCTCGACGAGCGCCTCGCGCGTTGGATCCCGTCGCGCGCGACCGACGACGACATCGAGATCGACGTCGAGGTCCACGCCGACGCGTCCGACGAGCGCCGCCCGTGCGTCCTCTTGCGATGTCGCCGCGCTCACACCCGCGCGCTCCTCGACGGGCGCGAGGTCATCGACGCGCGCCTCACCACGCGTCACCGTCGCCTCGTCGAGCTCACGCGCCCGAGCCACGCGGA
>JBBQXV010000466.1:0-4529 GCA_038209335.1 Polyangiales bacterium
AGGAACGCCAGCGCGCCGAGCGCGATTCCACCGCCGCCCGCGTCCGGTCGAGTGAGCGCGTACGTCGCGAGCAGCGTCGCGAGGAGCGCAAAGGCCGCCGCCGACGGGACGATGAGCGTCTCGGCGCGCGAGCTCGCGTAGTCGCTTCGCGCGAGCAGGCGCCCCGGCGCGACGACGCCGAGCCGCGCGCGTGCCTCGCTCCCGCGACGCGCGACGTCGACGGGATCTTGCGGAAGCGACTCGCGACGCTCGCCGAATCGTCCCGATTCCCAAATCGCGATTTCCGCTTCGGAGGGGCGCGGCGGCACGGACGTCTGCCACCACTCGAGCTTCTTCAGCCCCTCATCGAGCGCCGCCTCCGCCTCTTCTTCCGTCCTTGGTGCGCGCGTCGGATCGCGGCGTGCGGCGCGCGACGCCTTCACGCTCTCACGCGCCGTGAGGATCGCGCGGTCGAGGCGGTTTCGTCGTCGAATCAGATCGACCCAGACGTAGAGCGGCGCGAGCACCTCGTCGCCGACCTCTTGATGGAGCGTGAAGATCTCCGCTTCGAGCTTCGCGCGAAAACGCTCGATGTCCGCCTTGAGCAGCGGATCGTCCTCTGCCATGTCGGGGAGCTTCGTCGCTGTCTCACGGATCGACGTGAGCTCGAGCCACACGCGCGCGGGATCTTCTTCGCGCTGCGCCATCGCGAGACGAAACTGCGCGCGGCAGTTGCGGAACGGCGCCGCCGCGGGATGGGTCTTCCCGCGAAGGTGCATCGAGTCCGCGCTCGCCGGCACCATCGAATCGCCTGTAGACGACGGGACCATCGAGCACGCATTGCCGGGATGATCCCCGCCGCAGTACCTGCACGCGCTCATCGCGAACGTATCCTCGGCGATCGAGCGTACATCGTCAAAGAGCCCGCGGGGCCGAATCTACGCCGGAGGCCGAAGCATGAGGTAGCGCGCGAGCATCTGCGCGAGCTCGGCGGCGAGCTCGCCGCTCTTGATTTCGCGCGGATAGTCGCGCGCGCCGGTGCGCACGACGGCCAGCGCGGTCTTCACGACGAGGTCGGCGGCGAACGGGATGTTCGCGGGGCGTACCTCGGCGCGGCGACGCTGGAGCGCTTCGGTGAGGACCGCCGTCGCCTGGTTCGACATTTCGAGCCCGTGCCCGAGCTGTCCGAGGTGCGACGCCTCGCCGTACCACCGCTTGTACAGCTGCTGCTGCTTCGCCATCACCGCGACGAGCGCGCCGATGATCTCGCGAACGGCGACGTCGAGCGGCGCTTCGAACAGGAGCGCCGCGTGCTCTTCGACCGCGACGAGCTCTCGCTGCCACATGCGATGCACGACCGCTTCGATGAGCGCTTCGGTGGTCGGGAAGTAATGGTAGAGCGTGCCGATGCTGACCCCCGCGGCGGTCGCGATTCGATTCGTCGTCGTCGCGTGAAACCCGTGCTTCGCGAGGACGATCGCCGTCGCGTCGAGGAGCACCGTGACCGTGTCCTCGGCGCGCTTCTGCCGCGGGGCGCGGCGGGGCGACGTGGCGAGACGGCGAGGCATGCCGCGAGGATACGCCAACGACGAAATTGAGCGCGCCGCGCAGAGATCGCACGCGGGGCTTGTTTTCGTGATGGATCGTGACGCCGGGAAGTCGAGTAACGCCGAAGGGACCGGCGTGGTTCAACTACGCACATGATCCGCACCCGTCCGTTCGCCGCCGCCAGCACGCTGATGGTCCTTGCAGCCGCCGCGAGCTGCAGCTCGTCGAGCACGTCGGCGCCGCAAGCGAAGCCCGCCGTGCCGTTCGCCGAGAGCGCGCCGTGGCCGAAGTTTCGCGGCGACGCAGCGCAGACCGGCGCGAGCAACGTGCGCCCCTCGAGGAGCGGCGGCGCATTCTGGAGCTACAAGACCGGCAAAGGGATCTTCAGCTCACCGGTCGTCGCCGCGGACGGGACGATCTACATCGGCTCGGCCGACCGCACGTTCTACGCGCTGAACGCCGACGGGACGGTCCGCTGGAAGCTCCTCACCGGCGAGATCATCGACTCGGCCGCGCTCCTCGACGACAAGGGCCGCGTCTACTTCGGCTCGGGCGACGGCAAGCTACGCGCGCTCGACGCGAAGACGGGCACCGAAGTGTGGACGATGCACGCCGACGATCCGTCCGTGAATAAATCGTTCATCAACTGGTTCGAAGGCAACGTCGCGATGGGGCCGAGCGGGCAGCTCTACGTGCCGAACGACAACTTCTTCGTCTATGCGATCGACCGCGACACCGGCAACGTCAACTGGCGCTACAAGATGCCCGATCAGACGTGGTCGCTCCCCGCCGTCGACACGTCGACCGACACGCTCTTCGTCGGCAACAACAACCTGCTGCCGCTCCTCGGCAAGAACACGTTCGGGATCGACGGGAAGGGAGAGACGGCGTGGTCGAGCGTCACGCTCGGCACCGTCGCGGCGAGCCCGCTCCTCACGCCCGACGGAAAGATGGTCGTCGGTGGCTTCGACGGATATGTGCGCGCGTACGACGAAGCGACGGGCGCCGAGCTGTGGAACGTCGCGACGCGCGATCACGTGTACGCGAGCGCGGCGCGATTGCCGGACGGAACGATCGTGCAACCGTCGACGGACGGCACGGTGTACGCGATCGATCCGGCGAGCGGCGCCGTCAAATGGACGTTCGACGTCGGCGAGCCGGTGCGTTCGTCGCCCGCGGTCGACGGCGACGGCAACGTCTACTTCGGATGCGGTGACGGGCGGCTCTACGCGCTCACGAAGGACGGCGCGCTTCGTTGGGCGATGAAGCTCATCGACGACGTGCGGAACGATCTCAACGCTTCGCCCGCGCTCGGCGCTTCGGCGATCTACATCGCGGGCGAGAGCGGCGAGATCTTCAGCGTGCCGTACGACTTCTGCCTCCGCGACGAATCGAAGAGCGATCCGCGATGCACGACGCCGGGCGCGCTCGCGAGCGACGCAGCGTCACTTGTGTACACTACACGCTTCGGCGCGCTCTCGACGACGCCGCCCGAGTCGATCGACGCGAACGAGCCAGTGACGCTGTCGCTCTTCGTGCGAAACAAAGGGACGTCGAAGCTCGCGATCCTCGACTCGACGTCGCTCACCGCGACCGTCGATCCGCCGGCGGAGGTCGACGTCGAGGTCTCGGGCGACGGGAAGTTCGTGAAGGTCACGCCGAAGAAAGCGTTCGTCGCGGGCGCCGACGGCACCGTGTCGATCGCGGTGCGCGGGAAGTACCTCGTCGACTTCACGCGCACCGGGCTCCGCTTGAGCGGAGGAAATCCGGGCGGCGACGTGCAGACCACCGTTCACGCGAAGGTAGCGCGCGCGGAGACGGCGACGCTCGACGCGAACGGGACGTGGGAGGTTTCGCGTCTCTCGATCCCGTTGCCGACGATCATGCCGAGCTACAATCAGATCGGCTTCGACTCGCTCCACTACTTGCTCGGGATGGTCGAGAGCACGAACGGGCACGGCGTCGCGTGGATGGCGGGCGCGAAGCTCCTCGAGACGGAGAACCGCACGGTCATCGATCCGACGACGAAGGCGCTCTTCCCGCTCGAAGTCACGAGTGACGGCGGCCTCGTGACGCTCGTGAACCTCGACGGATTGCGCGTCGAAGTGATGAACATCGCGATGCCGTTCAAGTCGTTCCGCGTGTCGGCGCGACTCGGCGCGGACGGCGCGGCGATCGGCGACGCGGCGCTCTCCGGAAGCACCGTGTGCGGGGGGATCGATTTCTATGGGCCGTTCATGCAGCAGCTCGGGCTGTGCAACCCGCAGACGGACGTGATCGCGTTCGCGGGCGCGGCGAGCTTCAAGCCTTACGTCGCGACGACGGGCGCGCCGATCGTCGTCGGCGACGTCGCGTTCGCGGTCACGAAGGACGCGATCACGGCGACGCTCACCGGCGCGACCGTGAAACCGGACGAGCACCTCGCGGCGCTCCTCGTCGTCGACGCCGCGACGGGCCGTCCCGTCACGCTCGGCTACGGCCTCGACACGAGACGCACGACGACGCCGAGCGGTGCGCTCGCGACCGTCAGCGTGCCGACGACCGGACATACGCTGCCGGCGCAGATGCGCGTCTACTTGATGATCGATACGGCGTCGGCGGCGAAGGGCGCGGTGGCGGCGCCGACGAAGTAGAGTGCTCGCATGGTGTGCCGTTGGCTTCTGGTCGCGCTCGTCGCGTGCGCGCCCGAGTCGCGGATCGAGCCGCGTATCGAATCGCGGACCGCGCCGCGTGCGCCGTCGCGCGCGGGCCCGTGCTTCGAGGAGCAGATCAAGGTCGATCACTTCTGCATCGACAAGTACGAGGCGTACGTCGTCGAGCTCGACGCGCGCGGTGAGGAGCAACCGCATTCGCCGTACGAGACGGTCGAGGGCAAACGTGTGCGCGCGAAGGTCGCGCCGAACGTCGTACCGCAAGGGTACATCTCGCTCGTGCAGGCGAAGGATGCCTGCGCGAACGCGGACAAGCGCATCTGCAAAGCGGACGAGTACATCCGCGCGTGC
>JBBQXV010000467.1:0-4479 GCA_038209335.1 Polyangiales bacterium
CGGCGTGTGAAGAACGGTCCATCGCTCCGCGACAGGTCCTGCGAGATCGATGACGTCGCCGTCCGCGAGCGTGCGCGCGACCTCCACGTCCGGAAGCTGCGACGCGGTGTCGGCGTGCGCCCAAATCGGAAGCGCGAGCTCGCGTGCGAGGACGTCGATGCCGCCGACGTGATCGATGTGATGGTGCGTCGCGACGATCGCGACGGGCGTCCGCCCCTGCGACGGCAAGGCGCGCGCCCACTCGATCCACGCGCGCTGCTCGTCGTCGTACGGCGTCGCCGGCTCGACGAGGACGACGTCACGCGCGCCGAGCGCGTAGCTGTTCGTGTGCGTGGCCGGCGGCAAGGTCGGCGTCCTCGCCGCAAACGCGGAGAGCGAACGCGACAGCTCGCGCGGCCGGAGCATGGGTGACTGCGCTCAGCGCTCGACGACGAGCGCGATCGCTTCGCCGCCGCCGATGCAGATCGACGCGCAGCCGAGCTTCGCGTTGCGATCCTTCATCGCGTGGACGAGCGTCGTCAGGATGCGCGATCCGCTCGATCCGATCGGATGACCGAGCGCGACCGCGCCGCCGCGCACGTTCACCTTCGCGAGATCGAGCCCCGAGAGCTTCGCCGTCACCATCGCGACGACCGCGAACGCTTCGTTGATCTCGTGGAGATCGATGTCCCCCTTCGCGAGGCCGAGCTTCGTGCAGACGGCATCGATCGCCTTCGCCGGCGCCGTCGTGAAGCGCTCCGGCGCTTGCGCGGCGTTGGCCCATCCGACGATCTTCGCGAGCGGCGTGAGCCCGTGCTTCTTCACCGCCGCCTCGCTCGCGAGCACGAGCGCGCTCGCGCCGTCGTTGATCGACGAGGCGTTCGCCGCGGTGATCGTCCCGTCCTTCGCGAACGCCGGACGCAGCGACGCGAACTTCGACGGATCGCCCTTCAACGGACCTTCGTCCTGCTTCACGACGATCGGATCGCCCTTCTTTTGCGCGACGCTGACCGGCTCGATCTCCGCGTCGAACATCCCTTCCTTCTGCGCGGCGACGGCGCGACGGAAGCTCTCCTTCGCGAACTCGTCCTGCGCCTCGCGCGAGAACGCGTACTCCTTCGCGCACGCGTCGCCGCACGTTCCCATGTGCACGTTCGCGTACGGATCCCACAGCCCGTCGAAGATCATCCCGTCGACGATCTTGCCGTCGCCCATGCGGTATCCGCTGCGCGCCTTCTCCAGGTAGTAAGGCACGTTCGACATCGACTCCATGCCGCCCGCGAGGACGAGATCGCAGTCGCCGACCGCGATCGTCTTCGCGGCGAGCACGACCGCTTGCAGCCCCGAGCCGCACACCTTGCTCACGGTCGTGCACGGGACGGTGTTCGGGATGCCGGCGAAGATCGACGCTTGGCGCGCCGGAGCTTGGCCGATGCCGGCAGAGAGGACGTTGCCGAGGAAGACCTCTTCGATCGTTTCGGGCGCGAGCTTCGCGCGTGCGAGCGCTCCCTTGATGGCGACGGCGCCGAGCTCGGGCGCGCGGAGCGACGAGAGCGAGCCGAGGAACGCGCCGGTCGGCGTGCGTGCGGCAGAGACGATGTAGACGGGCGGGAGCTTTTGCATGGCGACTTCTCCGGAGTCTTCGATGCTCTATGTGGCGGCGAGCGCGCGGCGTCGAGTGGGGTCCTGCGATCGCGCGGCGGCTAGGAATGGCACACCGCGAAGCGCCCGTCGATGCCGATCGAGCCGAAAATGCGGGTCGGCACGCCTCGTGCGATGATCGACGTCATGCGAGCCAAGCGTCCTCAGCGATCCTCGTTCGTCGTCACGCTCGGAGCGACCGCGCTCCTCGGTGCCTGCGGCGGCGTCGCCAACACGGGTCCTACCGACGGCGGCGTCGACGACAGCGGCAACCCCCTCGGTTGTCCAACCGCCGCTCCCCCACGAGGTGCGACGTGCTCGCTGCCGGACACGGAGACGTGCTCGTACGGATCGAGCTGCTCGCCGACGATGTACTCCTGCAACAACGGCGCGTGGTCCGTGGCGATTGGCAACCCGCCCGCCCCCACTTGCCCGACGGCGCCGCCGAGCGGCGCGTGCACGTGCCTCCCGCCCAACTTTTCCTGCATGTACCCGAAGGGCGTGTGCAACGGCATCCAGCAGTACGAGCAGGTCGTGTGCTCGAGCGGGCAGTGGACCGGATCGATCTCGACGTGCAATCCGCCGCCGCCCGACGCGGGAACGTTTCCGGATGCGAGCGTCGTCGACGCGAGCGTCGACGCGAATCGCACGGACTGAGCGCCATGCGATCCAAACGATCTCTTCGCGCGTCGTTCGTCATCACGATCGGCGCCGCGAGCGCGCTCGTCGGAGCGTGCGGCGGCGTCACGAACGCGGGACCAACCGACGGAGGCAGCATCAACCCGGCCGGCTGCCCCGAGCTCGTGCCGACGAGCGGAGCTGCTTGCACGGGCTCAGAGTCGTGCTCGTACGAATCCAAGTGCGGGGGCATGAGCGCGACCTGCGTCCAGGCGTGGCGAGACTCGGGACGAACATGGAGCGTCACGGAGACTCGTCCGTCCGACACCGGGTGCCCGTCCACGATGCCGGTCAGCGGCTCGCCGTGCGACGAGTGCCATCTACCGACCACCTCGTGCTCGTACACGACGGCGGTGGACTGCTTCGGAATGCCGCTGGGCGCGAGCGTCAGCTGCTACAACGGGAAGTGGAACGTCTCGATCTCGAGCTGCAATCCGCCGCCTCCGCCACGCGACGCCGGCAGCGAAACGAGCACGTTCGACGCGAGCAGCGGCGACGCGAGCGCCGACGCAAATCACACCGACTGACGAGTCGACCGGTTAAGCTCGGCGCGACATGAAACGAGCGAAGGCCCCGGAGCGCGCGAAGCGCGAGTGGCTGCGACGCATCGAAGCGGAGTATCGATCCGCGGCGATCACGCAGCACCTCACGCTGTGGCTCATTCAGATCGGCGCGTCGCCGGATCTCATTCACGCGGGCCTTCGCATCGTTCGCGACGAGCTCGCGCACGCCGACATGAGTCATCGCGCGTTCGTCGCGTGCGGCGGCATTGGCGGACCGGCGATGGGGCGCGACACGCTGGAGCTCGGGCGAACGCGCGGCGAACCGCTCGAGAACGACGTCGCGCGCGTGTGCGTCGACGTCTTCTGTCTCGGCGAGACGGTCGCCGTGCGGCTCTTCAAAGAGCTCCGTGAGTGCTGCCGCGTTCCGGTCGCGCGGCGCGCGCTCGATCGCATCTTGCGCGACGAGGTTCGGCATCGCGACTTCGGGTGGGAGCTCTTCGGGTGGCTGCTCGAGACGCCGAGCGGCGAAGCGATCCGCGCGCTCGTCGTGCGCGAGCTGCCTGGATACTTTGCGCGGATTCGTGGGCTCTATGCGCCGGAGGACGTGCGCGAGGATCGCGCGTTGACGGCGGACGAGCTCGCGTGGGGGCTCATGCCGGTCGCGAAGTACGGCGCTCAGCTCGAGAAGACGTACCAGCGCGACTACGTGCCGCGGTTCGCGAAGGTCGGCATCGACGCGCGGGTGGCGTGGGACGCTTCCCCCAAAATCGTTAGCTAGCTAACGATTCCCCGCCTTGCGCGAGCCCCCCGCGTCCGCTACGTTCCCGCGCCCGCGTCGCTACGCACGGAAAAACCCGAGGAATACGATGTCCGACACGAAGTTCTCCAAGTTCCTGACCGCTAAGAAGCTCGACGCGCGCCGCATCCTCGCCGCGTCCCACAAGCTCGAGTCGCTCACGGTCGAAGACCGCACGATCCGCCTCAACAAGCGCCGCGCCCGCAAGACCGAAGGCGGCGGAGACGCCGCGACGAAAGAGACGCGCAAGCCGCGCTCGGGTCGTCCGGTCACGCCGCGCGCTTTCGAAGCCGCGATGACGGGCGGCAGCGTGAGCGGCCCGACGAAGACGCGCCTCCTCAAGGCGATCAACATGCTCCTCGAGCAGAAGAAGCAGGAGAAGGTCGACCTCAAGACGCTCTTCTAGAGCGTCGGAGCACCCGGTCGGCCGCCGAAAATTGGGCCACTTGCGAAGATGAGCGCAGCCTCGGGGCATGCTCATTTTCGCCGTCGGAGTGACGCTCGCGCTCCTGCTCGTCGACGTTCGTGACTTGCTGAATCGCCGCCGCAGTTAGCTGCGTGCGCGTTCAGGTAAGCAGCACGAGCGCTACAGGAGCGCCGCACGGGCGTGAATGTGCAGCGTTTTGTCGCAACACACTTTGAGTGAGTGCTGCCGCCCTAGAACACGCGCTATTACCGCTGCGGCTCGTCGAAGGCCGGGGGGAGCGACGCGACAACGTGAAGCCGCGGATGGCGGATGAAGAAGCGCTCATCGGTCGCGCGGCAACGGGCGATACCGCCGCGTTCCGCGTGCTCTACGAGCGTCATCGCAACGACGTCGCGCGGCTCGTGTACCGCATGCTCGGCGCGCGGAGCGACACCGACGACGTCATCCAGGAGGTC
>JBBQXV010000468.1:0-4408 GCA_038209335.1 Polyangiales bacterium
ACATTCGCCATCGTTGCCAGTCTCTGGTTGAGCGCCGCGTGCAGCGCAGCGCCGGAGCCCGAACCGTCGCCAACCCCAGCGCCGGTAGTCGATCCGAGCAAAGCGATCGCGCCTGACTCGATAGCCACCCAGTGCGCATTGTGCACGCGGGAGGGGATGGGATGCCAGGTCGTGGGGTTCGGTCACACGAAGCACGTCGAGTGCGTCGCTCCGGGAGAATAGCCGGGTCGCCGCAGTCGTCGTCGAGTGCCTCGGAATGGTCACGGCCGTTCCGAGGCACCGTTTCCGCGCGGCGATGCGGCTACGCGTAATAGCTCTCGAGCCGATTCAGCATCTGGAGCAGCGCGACGAACGTCACGACCTCCACGATCGCCGCCGGCTTCATCTCGCGACACGACGCGATCACCTCCGCGTCGACCGCCGTCGGGCTCGGCGAAAGCGCGCGCACGAGCTTCTTCACCGGTGACTCGCCGACCTCGACGGCACCCGCCGAACGCAGTTGCCCGGCGAGCGCCGCGCTCCCCACGACCTCGGCGTAGACCAACCCTGCCCCGAGCTTCTCTCCGCGCCCGACGACGCTCTCGCCGCCGAAGTTGTCTTTGATCATGGTCGCGATCGCGCGAATCGCTCTCTTGTGACGAAGCCGCCCGAGCACGGGAAAGTCGTGCCCCGCCTTCTCGCGGAGGAACGCACCGACCGCGGGCCAGCGATCGGGCACGCCGCGCGTCCATTCCTTGTCGAGGCTGATCGCGCGCGGCGCGTGGCGGATGACGCCGAGGCGCTTCGCGAGCGAGTCCGCGCTCGGCGGCGGCGATGCGGCGGGCAACCCCTCCGCCATGTGCTTGCCGGGCGACCATCCCGTCGCGGCGATGACGCCGTTCACCTCGGCGACCGTCGACGTTTCGAGCGGAATGCCGAGGCCGTCCATCGCTTTGTTGAGCCATCCCATCATCGCGATCGAAAGGACGATCCACTCTTCGTGCGCTGGAGAGAAGCGCCGCCGCAGCTCCGCGCGCGTCTCTTCGCGAATCGCGACAGGCACGACCGAGAGCGCGCGCGCCACTTCGACCGCGGCGCGATCGGCCTCCGACAGCGCAGCGCCGTCGAGAGCGGACGCGACTTGCTCGACGGACGCGCCACGTCGAAGCGCGAACGTGCACGTGTGCGCCGAGCAATACGCGCATCCCGCACTCCGGCTCGACACGTAGATCGCCAGGCCGATCGTCGCGCGCGGCGCGCCGAGTCCCCAGATGAGCGGCGGGAGATTGAGAAGATTCGGGACCATCACGTTGTACGTGCGGAATGCGGGCGGCCAGATCTCGAGGTACGGGTCGCAATTGGGCACGACGCCGAGCAGCGTCTGAACGAGCTCGAGGAGCGGGCCGTACCGCTCGCGCAGCGTCGTGAGCGGAACCGCCTCCTTCTCGAGAAGAGAGACGAGCACCGGCGCCTGCAGACTCGCGTGCATCGCGCGAGACTACACGGCGTGCACGCGATCCTCACGCGGCGTCTGCGCCACTTCCCGCCACCGACCCGACCGGCCGTGCATCGTAACCGTCAACAGGACGTCGTCCCGCAACGGCATTGAGGACATACCGATGAAGGCCATTTGGAAAGGCGCCGTGATCGCCGAGAGCGACGACACGGTGGTCGTCGAAGGGAATCACTATTTCCCGACGTCGTCGCTCAAGCAAGAGCACGTGCAGCCGAGCGCCACGCATACGACGTGCGGATGGAAGGGCGCGGCCAGCTACTACGACGTCGTGGTCGGCGGCGCAGTGAACCGCGACGCTGCCTGGTACTACCCGGAGCCCAAGGACGCAGCGAAGCAGATCCTCGACCGGGTCGCGTTCTGGCACGGCGTCGAAGTCACGCGGTAGGTCGGACCGGCACCGCGTCCCGAGCCTGATCGACGCGTTGTCGTCACCGCCCACTCGCGCCCTACCTCGAACCTTCGCGCTCCCCCTTCTTCCGCATCCGCTGCAATTGGGCGTCGAAGCCGCCCATGTCGACGTCCTGCACGTAATCGACGACGAGCCCCGCGGCTTCCGCGCGCTCGCGCGTTCGTACCGCGAGCGGCGAGATCCAAACGAGGCGCCCGCCCGGCGCGAGAAGCTCCGCCGCGCGATCGACCATGCGCTCGAGCAGCGCACCGAGCTGCGTCGTGCGCACCACGCGTCGACCCATCGGCGGGTTCGACACGATGAGCGTCACCCCCTTCGGCGTGAACTCCGTCGCGTCGGCGAGGACGAGCTCCGCGCGCTCGACCTTCGCTTCGTCGAGGTTTTTTCGCGCAGTCTCGATCGCGGTCGCGTCGACGTCGGTCCCGATGAGGCGCGCGTAGGGGCCGGCGCGCGCGCGCTCGACGAGCTCGGTGCCTGAGCCGACGAACGGATCCCACACGACGTCGTCGTCGCGCGAACCGGCGACCTTCGCGAGCGCCGCGGCGAGCGTCGGATGCGATGCGGCAGGGACGTCGCCGAGTCGGTACGCGAAGCGCGGATCGACGAGCCCGCACGGCGAGACTTCGATGTCGATCGATCGCAGCTGCTGATGAACGACGACCTCCCAGGTGCTCTCGGTCGGATCGTTCACGAGCGACGGATCGATCTCCGCGATCCGCTTCGCGCACCGCCACACCACGGCGCGCCGGTGTCCGCCGCCACCCCACGCGATGCGGTAGCGGACGGCGCCGCGCGTCCACGTCACGAAGAGCCTCCGCGCCTCGGGCGACGTCATCGCGCGCACGAGCGCGTCGCCCGCGTCCTCGCCGTCGCGTAGCCGCTGCTGCGGGAGCGGGAATCCGAAGCGAGTCATCGTGCGGAGCGACCAGAGATCGCGCATCGGTCCGCGCAGCGTGGCGCCGACGCGTCCCGGACGCAGCATGCGCGCGTCGAACATCGGCTCGGCGACCTCGGCGAGGAGCTTTTCGATTCCCTCTCGGCAATGGAGGATCACCGGCGTCGCGATCGCCGGACCGCGCGTGTCGTCGATCGCGCTCTCGTCGCCGCGGGTCGCCGTGCGATCGAGCATCAAGCGCGCGCGATCGACGATGCGGCGCAGCTCGGTGTCGTCGGTGTCGACCGCGCGCAAGCGCTCGAGCGCGCGCGCGCCGCCGATCTTCCCGAGCGACGCCGCCAGCGAGCGCCGATGCTCGACGCGATCTTCGCGATCCCATGCGGCGAGGAGCGCGTCCTCGACTCCGGGCGCCGCCACCTTTCCGAGCGCGACGATCGCGTTGCGGCGCGTCTTCGCGTCGACGTCGTCGAGCGCGCGAACGAGGATCGCGCGGGCGCGCTCGGAGTCGACGGCGCGTCGTCCGATCGCGCGCATGATCCGACCGCGGTGGGGCGGTTTGGCATCGCGCGCGCACGCCTCGAGCGCATCGAGGGCCGCGTCGCCCAACCGCGCGATCGCGCGTTCGACGTCGGCGACCTGCGTTTCGTCGTCCGACGCGAGCATCTCGACGAGCGGCGCCGCGTCGCGCGTCTTCGGCGTGAATCCGGGCGAGCGAACGTGTGCCGCGAGATCCCGGGTGCTCACGAGCGCGATGCTACTAGAATCGCCGAGTGCCGCTCGACGAACGCCTCTACCGCTTCGTCTACGGCGGCGACACCGCGACGCTGGTCTCGCAGGTCATGCTCTTCCTCACGTGGATCGGCAACGGCTGGTCGATGCTCGTCCTCTTGCCGCTCTTGCTCTTTCAGCGGTCGCGACGCTTCGCGGCGACGCTCCTCGTCGCGCTCGTCGCGCAGACGATCGTCGTCTGGGCCCTCAAGCGTCTCGTCGAGCGCGTCCGCCCGTACATCACGCTCGGAACGCACCCCACGTACGGCAAGCCGACGGACTTCTCGTTTCCGAGCGGTCACGCCACCGGGAGCTTCACCGTTGCGGCGTTCGTCGTCGTCGTCTGCATGGCGACGCCGAGCGTGCGCGGTCGTCACGCGATCGCGCTCGCCACCGTCCTCATCGCTGTCGGGATCGCGACCTCGCGTGTCTACCTCGGTGTCCACTACCCGAGCGACGTCGCGTTCGGCGCGCTGCTCGGCGGCGCGATCGGCTACGCCGCGGCGCGCTGGCACTGCGCGAAGCGGCCGGCCGAGCTGCCCTGACGCTTCAAGGACCGAAGACTTCGATCGCGCTCGCGTTCATCGCGTCGGGCGCGTCGAGGGCGGCGAAGACGATCGTTCGCGCGACGTCGTCCGCGCTCATTTGCGGCTCGAAGCGGCTTCGATCGAGCATCGCGGTGTCGACCGATCCGGGGAGCACGGCCATCGCTTGAAGCCCGGTGCCGCGGAGCTCCTCGGCGAGCGACTTCACGAAGCCGACGACGCCCCACTTCGACGCGACGTACGGCGCGAGGCCCGACGTACCGAGCGTCGACGCGATGCTCCCCACGCAGACGACG
>JBBQXV010000469.1:0-4401 GCA_038209335.1 Polyangiales bacterium
ACGCACGCGGAGCGATCGGCGCGATCGCCATCGCGCTCCTTCTCGTCGCGCGTCGTCGCCGCGCGCGTTGACGCGCGCTAGTCTGCGGCGCGATGTCGGCCATGATTCCTCGCGACGAAGCGGCGCGCATGGCCGCGCTCCTCGATCTGTGCGCACGCCATCCTGGGGCGTGAGCCGCTCGTCGTGATCGATGCGCGCGAGGACGCACGATTGGCGACGAACCCGCTTGTCCTCTCCGACCCGAACATCCGGTTTTATGCCGGCGTACCGCTTCGCATCGACGGCGAGACGTCGCCGATCGGATCGCTCTGCGTCCTGGATCGCGTGCCGCGCAGCCTGCTCAAAGAGTACGCGATTCCCGCCCACGAGGATTTGCACATAGTGTCGTTTACGTAAGCTCGCTTCGAAGCGCGGTTCGTCGCGCCAGCCCTCTACGTCGTCCTTCTCTCTGAATCGCCGTCTCCGTGGCACTCACTGGATCCGGCAAACGCCACCGTGCCCGCATCGCTTGTTCGGACCGGGATCGATCGTACCGCCACCACCGGATCCGCCGCCCGTGCAGAGGCTCTGATCGAGCGTCACTTCGAACGGCACGCCGCAGTTCGCTTGTGCCCAACCCACCCCCGAGCAGACGCGGTACCAGGCGCTCGATGGCACCGGCGATGGCTGCCCGCCGTCGTGCAGAGCGATCGTCGACGCACCGACCGTGGAGACCCATCCGATCGAGTTCCACCACCATGCGCCTGTCGACGTCGGGTCGCTACGCTGGAGCCAGGCACCCGCGCGCTGGCCGTCGGGCATCGCGCATGTGACGTCGAGCTCGCCGCCGCAGCTCGTCCGAGTCGTGCACGACGCGGGAACCGGCAAGCACGCGTCGCCGGTGCCGCTGCCTGTCGAGTCGAGCTGCTCGGGGTTGAAGATGCTCGGACAGTTGTCGTGCGCGTCGGTCCATCGGTCGCAATCCGCGTCGTCCGATCGGCACGCGCCGGTGTACTCCACGTCACCCTGCCACCACGCGTCGGCGCCGGCGGGCAGCGGATGTTGCGCGCGCCACGCGAACGACGCCGACGCGCGCGCGGAGTCGACTGCGTTCGCGCGGACCCACTGCGCCATGTCGCTCCGCGTGAGGTCGACCCAAGCGTCCGTGTAGCAATGCCCGAATTGGTCGACAGTGCAAAACGAGTGAATGCCGAAGACGTCGCGCCCACCGGCCGCCGTCACGAAGAGCGGTCCGCCCGAGTCGCCGCCTTCCATCGCGAACCCGCCCGTCTGGTACCAGAACGATGCGTCGTGCCCGAGCGCGGAGGCGGAGAGGCTCGCGATCTGGCGTTGCGCGCGGAACGCGCTGAAGCCCGCCACGCTCGCGCTCGCGTTCGACGGCGGCGCGCGAAACGTCGGGTGCATGATCGGCGATCGAACGATCGCGCCCCACCGCGACGCCTCGACCGCGTGCGCGGCGGTGGGTGTCGTCCAGGTGCAGATGGGATCGATGAAGGTCTGGTGGCACGACGTCGGGTTGAGCGCGCTTCGGACTTCGGCGAGGAGCGCGGCCTGATCGATGCGGACGAGCGCGACGTCTTGTCCGTAGAGCGCGGGGAGGATCGGCGCGTCGACGTGGAGGATGACGTCCTTGATCGGCACGCGGGTACCGGCTCCCGTGGTCGTCGAGCCGACGAGCACCGGAGGATTTCTTCCCCAGCTCGGCACGCTCGTCGTGCCGTTTCCGTCGGTGCCGCCGGTGATGCAGTGATTCGCCGTCAGAACGAGGCTCGGCGTGACCAGCGTCCCCGTGCACACCTCGGTCACCGTTCCCCCTCGGATTGGCGTCTCCTTGAAGAGCTGCACGACGGCGTTCCCAACGGGGCCGTCGTCCGCGCCGCCGAGGATCGCCGAAGACGTGTGGCTAGTGGCCTCTGCATCGGTCGACTCGGTCGACTCGGTCGACGCGGCGCACGCGGCAAGCAGCGGGAGAAGCGAGAGGAGGATCGGGGCTCGACGAAGGTTCATGCACGCTAGACACAGGCGAGCGCCCGTTGTCCCACGTCATCGCGTGCGTTGGCCGTCTCCCGTCGTGCCACCTAAGACCGCGATTCCAGGCTGAACGGCCCTGAGCCGAATACCCCTCGATTTCGGCGCACTCGGGATCGCGTGCTTTGCTGAACGATCGCTCGCCGCGGCTATCGGCGCGCCGGCTTCTCCGCGATCCCCGCGCCGAGCCCGACGCCGCTGAGGCGTAGCCCGCCGGTCCCGGTGGCGTCGTCGATCGATTCGTCGAACATCGCGTGATTGGCCGCGCCGACCGCCGTGAAGAGATCGTCCCTGCCCCACGGAGCGGTCGGGGCGTTCGGATCGCCGCCGAGCTCCACCATGATCAGGCCGATCATCTCGACGGGCGCGATCGCGCTCGGCGTCGGAGGCGGGGCGTCGACGGTCGCGTGCGGCTCGGTGTCACGCGTCGCGTCGTCGGTCGCGACCGCGAGCGTGTCGACGGGCATCGCCGCGCGCTCGTCGGCAGTGCACGCGAGCGCGCACGCGCACGCGATCGTCGCGAGTCGGGGCGTGAGTGTGGAGTTGGAGGCGAGGGTCGGCCGCACGACGGTTTCGGACACGCGGGGCCGCTCCGAGCTTTGTTCGCGTGGGGCCTGTCAGGATTTCCGTGTAACCGGCTTCCGAGCATCACGTCGGGAGACGTCCTTCGAACTGAATCGCGAATTGGTTGAGGGCACTGTTCCACGAGATAGGGGCGCGCCGCCATTTCTTCTCCGCGTTTCTGAGCGCGAGGAAGAGCAGCTTGGTCGCGGCGTCGTCGCTGGGGAAGTGGCCTTTCGACTTGATGATTTTTCGCAGTTGAAAGTTGAGCGATTCGATCGCGTTGGTCGTGTAGACGATTCGCCTTACCGCGATCGGAAAGGCGAAGAACGGTCTCACGCGCTCCCAGTTTCTTCGCCACGGGGCGACAGCCATCGGGTGGCTGCTGCTCCACGTCGCCTCGACGTCGGCGAGCGCAACGAGCGCTTCGTCTTCGGTCGGCGCGGTGTAGACGCTGCGTAGGTCGCGACAGAACGGTTTGCGGTGCTTCCACGAGAGGAATCGGGTGGAGTTTCGAATCATGTGCACGATGCACGTTTGCACGATCGCTTTCGGGAACACCGCCTCGACCGCTTCGGGGAAGCCTTTGAGGCCATCGCAACAGGCGATGAAGATGTCCTCGACACCGCGGTTTTTCAGCTCCGTGATGACCTTCAGCCAAAACTTCGCGCCCTCGTTTGCTTCGAGCCAGAGGCCGAGAACTTCCTTTGAGCCGTCGACATTGATGCCCATCGCGAGGTACGCCGACTTGTTGCCGACCACGCCCTGGTCGCGCGTCTTGATCACGAGCGCGTCGAGGTAGACGATCGGCCACACGGCTGTGAGCGGTCGCGCCTGCCACGCTTGGACTTCGGCGCTGACGGCATCGGTGACCGACGAGATCAGATCCGGCGAGACCTCGGTGCCGTAGAGCTCCGAGAGCTGCGCCTGGATGTCGCGCACGCTCATACCGCGTGCGTACATGCCGATGATCTTGTCGTCGAAGCCGTCGAAGCGCCGCTGGTGTTTCTTCACGAGCTGCGGCTCGAAGCTGCCGTTGCGATCGCGCGGCACGTCGATCGCCACCGGTCCTTGCTCGGTCTGCAGCGTCTTCGCGCCGCTTCCGTTGCGCGAGTTGCCACTGCCGCGACCTTCGACCGCGTGCTCGTCGTAACCGAGGTGGTCGGTGAGCTCGGCCTCGAGCGCTCGCTCTACGAGTGCGCCAGTGAGCTGCTTGAGCAGCCCCTCCGGGCCCGTGAGGTCCTCAGGCTTCTTGTATCCAGCGAGCAGCTCGTCGAGCAGCTCGCGACGAATCTTCCGGTCCTTCTTCATCGGCGTCCTTTCCTTCCCAGGAACGGTCGCCCGACGCGAGCTTCATCGGCCGGTTACACGGAATCGCTGACAGGCTCTTCGCGTGCACGCGCGAGCACCGACATCTAACCTCCTCCGCGTGCGAGAGCTGCACCTCCGCGCGCCGGATTGCGTGGCGCGAGCACCAAGTCCGTGATGAAACGAACGAGCGATCCGTAAGTAACGTTCTCGGTCTGAAGTGTCGATGAGGCTCCCGGTCGCTCAAACGCTGGCCCCCACGAAACTGTCAGCGATGTCCTGTCCAACACCCAACACCCAACACCCCCCTGACGACCAAGTTGAGATGGGTCGCGACCGATACGAGATCGATCTCGACCGATACGGCATCCGTCGCGACCAATACGAGATCGGTCGCGACCAGTACGCTGTCGATGCGGTTCGATCCTGCATCGGTCGCGTTCAATGCCACCTCGAACGCGACGCGAAATCGCGCAACGGCGCCGATCCGATCCCGCATGCCTA
>JBBQXV010000470.1:0-4388 GCA_038209335.1 Polyangiales bacterium
TTCATCTTTTCGCGGTCGAGACGATCGCCTACGAGACCGCGCGATCCGTCGCCACTTCTCCGCTGACCCCTCGATGCGACGTTCCCTCCGGATCTAGGCGGTCGTTAACACAGGACGCGGCGAGATCCATCATCACGGCACGTTCGGCTTCGACTACGCCGAGCGCGATCCCGCGAAACCGCCGGGCCAAGACGTGAAGGCCGGCACGATCATGGTCGCGCTCTACTACGACGAGATCCACGCGGTCGACACCCCGATCCCATCGGTCGTCGTCGATCTGCGCGCGGCGCTCCCCGATCCCAAGTGCGCGTCGCGCGACGCGTGGCAGGGCGCCGTGAAGAGCGGCGTGCCCGCCGACGCGGTCGCGATGTTAACCCTCTCCGAGCACGCGTCGTTCACGCCGAAGTCGCCGCTCGTGTGGCGCTTCAGCGTCGACGGTCACCCCGAATTCGATCGCGACATCGACGCCGACACCTGCGCGGTCGCGAAGCGTTAGCTCTACTTCGCGCCGGGCGGCGTGAGCACCGTCGTCGGCGGTTGGAGGATCGGATCGCTCGCGCCCGGCTGCACGATGCGACTCCCCTTCACGTCGGTCACGTCGATCGTGATCTCGACGGCGATGTTGGCCGCCGCGTACGTGCGCAGACCGAGATCGAACCCGACGAGCCCGGCGATGACCTTGGGGATGTACTGCGTGAAGAGCGGATCGCCGGTGTTCGTGCGGTTCTGGATGTTGAAGACGCGGTTGATGAGCGTGGTCACGTTCGATTTCGGATCCATCGGGTTGGGCATCGCGGGCGCTTGCCCGATGATGTTCTCGACGGTCGCGAGCTTGATGGCGAGATCGTGCATGTCGTCGTTCGTCAGCGTCCCGATGACGCGCGACTTGGCGGGCACGACGTAGAACTTGTCGTAGCCGCTCAAGTTGGGGACGGTCGTCTCGTCGTTCACCATCGTGACGCCGCCCTTGTACTTCACGAACTCGTTCCACGGATCGATGAGCAGCTCGACGCTGTGCTGTTTGTCGTCGAGGTTCGTGATCGTGAAACGGACTTCGATGCGCTCGTCGTCGTTCAAGAGGAACGGCGTTCGCGGATACGGATCGACCTTCGCGTTGAGCGTCGCGCGCTCGATGTCGGTGGGACGACGCACGGGGAGCGGAACGGGAATTTGAACCGTGTAGATCGTGAGCTGCGCGTCTTGGTACGACGGCGCGATCTGATCGGTCATGCCGAGAACGACCGGCGGTGTGACCTGCGCGCTGGTGTTGTCGCACCCCGCGCCTAGCGCGGCGGCGAGCGCGAGCACCGCGATCCCCGGCGCAAAACGGGGGCGTGCGCCCGCAAGCTCGGGGGATGCGCGCCTCGACTGCGCCTCGACAGAAGCGGATTTCATGATCGATCTCCCTCACCAGTGCACCAATGCGACCCGCGTGCCGCGCTCATTCGTCGAACTCGTCTAGGACGCGGTAGAGGCCTTGCCGGCTTATGCCGAGCGCGTGCGCCGCGCGGAGCTTGTTGCCGTCCGCGCTCGCGATCGCGCGTCCGACGAGCTCGCGGAGCTCGGCTTTGTGGCGTGTGCGGAGAGCGCCGAGCGTCGTCTCGTCGAGCGCGCGCGAATCGACGGCGTGCACGGTGCGCGCGCCCTGCGTGATCGCGTCGGTGAGCTCGTCGCGGCCGACGACGTTCCCTTCGGCGAGCGACGATGCGACGCGAAGAACGTTCGCGAGCTCGCGCACGTTGCCGGGCCACGCGTGCTCGGCGAGGAAGGTGAGCGCAGGGACGTCGACGCGAAGATGCGCGGTCGTCGGATCGCGCGCGAGCACGGCGCGCGCGATGACGGGGATGTCCTCGGGGCGTTCGCGCAGCGACGGCACGCGCACGGTGATCGCGGCGAGTCGGTAGTAGAGATCTTCGCGGAACGTTCGCGCGGTGACCATCGCTTGGAGATCGCGGTGCGTCGCGCCGAGGACTCGCACGTCGACCTTTCGCGCGCGCGATCCGCCGACGGCGCGAACCTCGCGCTCTTCGAGGACGCGCAGCAGCTTCACTTGCATCGCGGCGCTCATCTCGCCGACCTCGTCGAGGAAGAGCGTGCCGCCGTGCGCTTCGACGAAGAGGCCGGGGCGCGATCGCTCCGCGCCGGTGAACGCGCCGCGCTCGTGTCCGAAGAGCTCGCCTTCGAGCAGCGGCTCGGGGACGGCGGCGCAGTTGATGGCGACGAACGGGCCGTTCGCGCGCGGCGACAAGCGATGCGCGAGGCGCGCGAAGAGCTCCTTACCGCTTCCGGTCTCTCCGGTGATGACGAGGCTCGTGTCGCTCTTCGCCGCACGCGCGAGCGTCGCGATCGCGCGGACGAGCGGCGGCGACGCACCGACGATCCCGACCTCGTCCTTCGCGCGCAGCGTCTCTTCGTTGAGCGTCGTCTCGGTCTCGGCGCGCCGCGCTTGCTTCGTCTGCGCAAGCTTCGTTTCGACATTGCGCAGCGTGCGCTTCATCGTGCCGCGGAGCGCGGCGGGCGTGCGCGCGACGAGGCGCGAACGAATCACGCCGACCGCGGTGCGCGCGAGCATGCCGATCGGATCCGGCTCGGTCCCGAGCGCGGCCAGCGCTTCGTGCTCGACGCGCGCGGCCGTTCCGCTCGACGCGAGCGCGAACGCGCCGAGCCAACGCAGGAGCGCGGCGTCCGGCCTTCCGCAGCGTGCGGCGAGCGCCATGTTCTGCGCGGCGAGCGCGTGCGCGCCCCCCTTTCCGGCGAGCGAGACCATCGCGACGGCGATCCGCTCCGCGTCATCGACGCGCCCGCGACCGAAGAGCCCGAGCGCGCGCAGTCGTTCGAGCGAGACGCGCGTCATCGTCTCGAGCCCTTCGATGGAGAGCCCTTGCACTGCGTGACGCTCGACGAGCTCGGGACGCTCGCCCGCGGCGTGCGCGATGAGCGCGCGGAACATCAAGTGATGTGCGCGCTGCCACGCCGGCGAGTCGCCCGTCGTCTTCAGGAGCGCCAGCGTCTTCTCCGCGAGATCGATCGCGCCGATGTCGACGTACGCGCGAAGGCGCGCCGCGCGGATCGACCACATGACGACGTCGCGTCCCGTCGCTTCGGCGTGCGCCTCGGCGTCGTCGAGCAGGCGCAGTGACTCTTCGAACCGGCCTGCGGTCCGATGCATCGCCGCAGCGTTGTAAAGTACACGGAACACCTGCACCGGCGGGTGACCCGACGCAGGCATCGCCAGCGCTTCGTCGAAGACCTCGCGCGCGCGGTCGCCGTCGCCCAAACGCGACAAGAGGAGGCCGTAATCGCCGAGCACCGAGCGGAGCGCGGCGGCGTCGCGCGCGCGGATCGCGAGAGAGCGCGCACGCGCGGCGTGACGAATCGCCGCGACGAAGTCGCCACGCGAACGGACGACCTCGGAGATCGCCAGCTCGGCGAGCGCTTGCTCGGACGGCGCGCGTGCGGCGAGCGCGATCCGCGCGGCCTCTTCGGCGATGCGTTGCGCGTCGTCGGCGCGATCGCAGCAGACGAGGACGTGCGCAAGGAGGCGACGCGTGCTCGACCGCGCGTTCCCCTGCGGCGCGCGATCCGCCGCCGCGACTGCGAGCTCCGCGGCGCGCTGCGCCTCCGCGAACTCGCCGCGATCGAGCGCGGCCTCGGCCACGCGAACGAGCGCGTCGCGGTCCTCGATCCGCGCGTGATCCTTCGACGCCTTCGTCATCGGTCGACGATTGTAGCGTGCTACGTTCGAGCGCGATGCCGCCGTTGCTCGAGGTCGATCGCGTGCGCGTCGACGTGCACGGCGCGCCGGCCGTGGACGGACTCTCGTTCTCGACGCAGGGCGACCATGTCCTCGTGATCGGCGCGGCGCGCGCTCTCTTCGAGGCGGCGTGCGGCGTGCGTCCCGTCGCGCGCGGCGAGCTCCGCGTCGCAGGTACGAACGCGCGCGATGCGCTGCGCGCGGGGCAGACCGCGGGCGCGCAGCTCGATCTTCCGTTGCCGCCGCGGTTCACGCCGCGTGAGTACGCGACCTGGAGCGCGCGCCTCGCAGGTCATCCGCGCGGCGTCGCGGCGTCGCTCGCACGCGAAGCGCTCGATCGCATGAAGATGGCGTCGGTGATCGACGCGCCGCTCGGCAAGGCGACGCTCCTCGTTCGTCGCGCGACGGCGATCGCCGCGGCGATCGCGACCGGCGCCGACGTCGTCCTGCTCGATGATCCGCTCGCCGGGCTGGCGGACGAATCGGCGCGCGCGCTCGCGCGAATCGTGGCACGCGCACTCGACGATCGACGTTCGATCGTCTTCGCGGCGCGCGTCCCGCTCGCGTCGCCGCTCGCGCTCAACGCCGACGAGGCGATCGTCATCAGCGGCGCGAGCGTCGCCGGCCAAGGACC
>JBBQXV010000471.1:0-4368 GCA_038209335.1 Polyangiales bacterium
TTCCTTCGCCGCGGCCTCGGTTGCGAAGCGCTCGAGCAACGTGACGAGCTCTTCCCAGCGCGACTCGGCGCGGAAGACGAGCTCGAGCATCAGCGACGCGCGCCGATTCTTCGGATCGATCTCGAGCGCCTCGCCGAGCCCCCCGACGATCTCCGCGGTCAGCGCCTCGAGCTTCTTCGCTGCCCCCTTCTCGCGCGATCCGGTCAGCGCAGGCCGCCCGTACCGGTACGCGACCTCCGCCGCACTCACGAGGAGCGAGCTCTTGAACGACGGCTCGCCCGCTTGCTTCGCCTCGGAGACGTAACGCTCGACGAGCTCGTTCCACTTGCCGCGCTTGCCTTCGCTCCGTTCGATCGCCTCTTCGGCCCCTTGATCGCCCGGCTTCAGCTCGAGCAGCTCCATGTACGCGATGCCCGCGCGATCGTCGTCGAGCAGCTCTTCGTCGAGGAGCTTGGCCAGCGTCGTCTGCAGATCGATCTTCTTCGCGGCGTCCTTCGACACCGAGACCTCGAGCTCGAGCATGCGCGCGACCGCTTCGTACTCACGCCGCATCTCGTGTGCGCGACGCGCCGCCTCGAGGAGCTTCGCGAGCTCGTCCGCGCTCATATCGAGGCCGGCCTCGCCGACATCGCCCTTCAGCTGTTCCCACGCCTTTTCGTTCTCGGGATCGTCTTGCAACAGACCGAGGGCGCTGCGGATCGTCTTCGCACTCATCCTTCACCTTGAGGACAGCAGTTCGACTGAGTAGGGCAGCTTGCGGCGTACGCGATGAATCTACGAACCTCGCGATTTCTCGGAGGGAAATCGATGTCGCGGGAACCGCCATGCTAGGAGGCGGACGCGGCGATATCAAGCACCGGGAACGCTCAGTTTCGGCGGGGTTCAGCCGGTGCTCGGTTCCCACTCTGGCCCGACTGAGCGTAAAGTGGCCGCTACGGCATGGCGGAATCGCGGGATGATTCTGCGCGGCAACGCGCAGGCAAGAAGTCGCTCGGGCTGTCGCTCCACAACATCTACGAGACGCTCGCGATCTCGGTACCGACCGTGGCCGACGCCGCGCGCGGCCTCGTCACGAAACAAAAGAGCGACACCCGCCTCGCCGGCTGGGCGAAGAACATCGTCCACAACGCGCGTCTGGGCATCGAGGTCGTTGGCCGCGAGAACATGTCGATCGTCCCCGAGGGGCTCGGCGCGTCGTTCCTCGTGATGTCGAATCATCAGTCGCTCTACGACGTCCCGGTTCTCTTTTACGTCCTCGGCGCGAACTTGCGGATGATCACCAAGAAGGAGCTCTTCCAGGTCCCGATCTTCGGCAAAGCGCTCGGCCTCGGCGGATTCATTTCGATCGACCGCACCAACCGCAACGCCGCGCTCGAGAGCCTCGCCATCGCGAAGAAGATGCTCGCCGATGGGACCCACGTCTGGATCGCGCCCGAAGGGACGCGCAGCCGAACGGGTGAGCTCTTGCCGTTCAAGAAGGGGGGCTTTCATCTCGCGCTCGAGGCGAGCCTCCCTGTGCTCCCCGTCACGCTGAGCGGCACGCGCGACGTCCTGGTCGCGGACGGCGTTCGATCGTCGCCGGGCGCGCACGTCAAGGTGACGATTCATCGCGCGATCGATCCGAGACCGTACGCCGCCGAAGGAAAACGCGGACGCGATCGATTGATGAAAGACGTCCGCGCGGTGCTCGAGAGCGCGCTTTGACCGCCGCCGGCGAAGGCCTCGCGATCCTCGTCAACGCCAACGCGAAACGCGGCGGCCGACGCATCGCCGTACAGATTTCGCGCGCGCTCAGCGGAGCGAGCGTGCGTCTCACGAAGAAGACGTCGGAGATCGCCGCGTGGCTGCGCGTGCTGAAGGATCCGCGCTGCGTGCTCGCCGCGGGGGGCGACGGCACGGCGATCGCGCTCGTCAACGCCGCGAGCGAAGTCTGGCCAGGCGACGCGCAGCTCCCCAAATTCGGCATCCTTCCGCTCGGAACGGGCAACGGATGGGCGCGCGCGCTCGGCGCACCGAAGCTCGATCGCTGCCTTCGCATTCTCGAGAGCACGCGCGGCGCGTTTCCGACGCGGCGCTTCGGCATGTTCGAGGTCGAGGGCTCGCTCGCACACTTCGCTGGCTGCGGTTACGACGCGATGATCCTCGAGGACTACAAGCAACAGCTCGCGCAATCGAAAGGCCCCGCGACGATCTTCTCGAAGAGCGTCTACGGCTACCTGACAGCAACGATCCTCCGCACGACGCCGAAGATCGTGTTGCACGGCGTCCCCAACGTCATCGTCGAGAACCTCGGCGACACCGCGTACACGCTGACCGCCGACGGCAAGGTCCTCGAGATGCGCGGCGTCGGTCGCGGCGCCGTCCTCTACGACGGACCCGCGGGCTGCGCCTCGGTCGGAACGGCGCCACAGTTCGGCTACGGCTTCACCGCGTTCCCCTTCGCCGAGCGCATGCCCGGGCACATGAACGTGCGCATCTACGATCACGGTCCGCTCAAAGCCGTGTCGAACATCCCGAAGCTGTGGAAGGGGACGCACCCGATGCACGGGATGCACGATTGGTTTTTGACCGCCGCGCGCATGACGTTCTCGCGCGACGTGCCTCTTCAAGTCGGAGGCGACGCGCTCGGGATGCGCCGAACGGTGGAATACAAAATCGCGCCGCGGCCAGTCGACATGCTCGACTGGCGACGGATGCTCTAGATCGAAGCCGTAGCTCGAAACAGCTCGAAACTAGAACGTGCCGGAGAACACCGGGACGATGAACGTCGGCGTCGTCGGCGCGGGAACTTGAGCCGTCTTGACGACGACGTCGTTTCGTCCCTGGGCGGCGCCGGACTTCGACACGTCGCCTTCGACGGCCGAGGCCTTGTTGTTGACCATCATCGAGCCGCCGTAGATCACAGCGACGACACCCGAGAAGACGAGCGCGCCGCCGACGAAGAGCATGTTCGTGTTTCGCGTGCCCGTCGTGCCGTCCGCCGGGAACGTCGTGCTGGGCTTGGCGCCGACGATCATGACGATGGCGCCGGCGACGATCAGGACGCCGCCGCCGATGGCGAGGTAGAGGCCGACCGTCTGCTTCACCGGGTTGCCGGGCGACACATCGAGGACCACCGGGCCGTGCGACGCGTCGAGGCGGAACGGCTTCGACTCCGTGAGCCCTTTGCCCGTCACTTGGTACTCGTCGCCCACCGGCGCGCGCTGATCGCACGGCGACGTGCAGACCGTCTCCCACGAACCGCCTGCGCTCGAACGACGCTGCAGTGTGACCGGCGAAGGCGAGTTGATGTGCACACTCACCGTTCCGTCGGTGGAAGCCGTCGCGGCCGGCGGCGGTGCGGCGGGCGCTGCGGGCGCTGCGGAAGCAGCCGGCGCATCGGGTGGCGTGGGCGGCTGCGCGAACGCGGGGGAGGTCGCGAGCGTCAGCTGCGCGCTGAGAACAATCGCGAGGCAAGCGGGGAAAGCGGCGTTGATAGCGGTGGCGAAACGCGTGCGCATGATCGGCTCCTTCGTTCGGCGCGGAGCATGGTCAATGTGGGGGCTGTAGGGAAGAGGAATCGGCACGAAACCGCGACCGGGGGACGCGCGTAGGATCCCCACATGCTTCGACGCTTCGTGTTTGCCGCCGGCGTCGTCGCCGTCTTCGCCGCCACCGGATGCGGCGCGACCGCGGGAGTCGGCGCGGGCTCCGGCGCACACGCACCCGGCCACGCGACGCCCGAAGGCGCACCGCGCGAGCCGCTGGCCTGGGCCGATTTCACTCCAGAGACGTTCGCGCGCGCGAAGCGAGAGCGCCGCTTCATCGTCCTCGATGGCTCCGCCGAGTGGTGCCACTGGTGCCACGTGATGGAGGCGACGACGTACCACGACGCGACCGTCGCTCAGCTCTTGCGCGATCGCTTCATCGCCGTGAAGGTCGACGTCGACGCGCGCCCCGACATCGAAGAGCGCTACGGCGACTACGGCTGGCCCGCGACCGTCATCTTCTCGCCCGACGCGGAGGAGCTCGGGAAGTACAAGGGGTACATCGAGCCGGAGCGCTTCGCGGAGATCCTGCGCGACGTGATTGCGAACGGCGCGTCGTCGTCGAGCCGCGCGACGCCGAACGCGCCCGATGCGAAGATCGACGCGCGCCCGCTCTCCGAAGAGCACCTCGCGTGGATCGCACGCATGACCGAGCTCGAGCTCGACGAGCTCTACGACGCGGAGCAGGGCGGCTGGGGCAAGTGGCAGAAGGCGCCGCTCATGTGGAACAACGCGTGGACGCTCACGCGCGCGAAGGCGGGCGACGCCGAAGCGCGGGCGCGAGCGATCTTCACGCTCTCGCAGCAACGCGCGCTCATCGATCCGGTGTGGGGCGGCATCT